>NZ_CP026112.1:1501144-1801373 GCF_002902925.1 Paraburkholderia terrae
CGTCACATGAACCTGAAGGAGATCGCGCTGTTCGGCTGGATGCCGTTCCTCGCCGCGGACCTCGGGTGTCTGGTCGGCGGCTATCTTGCGCCGTTCTTCATTCGCCGCTTCAACGCGTCGCTGATCACGTCGCGCAAACTGGTCATCATCTGCGGCGCGGTGCTGATGGTAGGTCCTGCGTGCATCGGCCTCGCGGCCAGCCCGTATGTCGCGATCGCGCTGTTCTGCATGGGCGCCTTCGCGCACCAGGCGATTTCCGGCGCGCTGTTCACACTCGCATCCGACGTGTTCGGCCAGCACGAAGTCGGCACGGCGACGGGCCTCTCCGGCATGTTCGGCTGGCTGGGCGGGATGATCTTCTCGTTGATCGTCGGCGCGTTGGCGGCTACTCTCGGCTATAACCCGCTGTTCGTCTGTCTGATGCTGTTCGACATCATCGGCGCGACGGTCGCGTGGAAGCTGATCACGCACGGCGAGTCGTCCGCGCCGGCGCATATCGGCGTGCCCGCGGAACTCGCTGAGCAGCCTACATCGGGCCGCTGATTTCCTGGATACCTGCTATCTGCCATAAGGTTTGATCATGACGAAAAAGATTGCGTTGAGCGGTGCGGGCGGTCAGCTTGGCCGCTTCCTGCGCGCCGCGCTGAACGAGCGTGGCGTGAACTTGCGGTCCGCGGCGGGCTCGCGCGCGCTGGAACCGTTGTTCGATGGCGAGGACGTGATGCACGGCGATCTGCGCGATCCCGCCGTGGTCGACCGGCTGATGCAGGGCGTCGACGTGCTGATCCACATGGCGGGCACGAGCGTCGAACGGCCGCTGCCCGAAATCATCGAGAACAATCTGCGCGGCCTCGTCGAAGTCTATGAAGGCGCGCGGCGGCATGGCGTGCGACGCGTCATCTTTGCGAGTTCGAATCACGCGATCGGCATGTATCCCGTCGAAGACAAGCTCACGCTCGACTGCGCGTTTCGCCCCGATGGTTTTTACGGGCTCAGCAAGGCGTGGGGCGAATCGCTTGCGCGCATGTACTGGGACAAGCATGGTATCGAGAGCGTTTGCATCCGCATCGGCAGTTGCATCGAAAAGCCCACGGAGTTTCGGCACCTCAGCACGTGGCTTGGTCACGATGATTTCCTGCATCTCATCGACCGCTGCATCAATGGGCCCGACCTTGGTTTTCAGGTGGTCTGGGGCGTGTCGAACAACACGCGCAGCTACTGGGACAATTCCGCCGCAGCGCCGCTCGGCTATCAACCGAAGCAGAACGCCGAAGACTACGCCGACGAAATCCTGAAGCAGCCGAATCCGCTCGATCCCGTCGCGCAGCGTTTTCAGGGCGGCGGCTTCGTGACGATCGACTACACGCCGCCCGAACAACGCAACGTCCGGCGCTGATCGACGCGCCGCCCGGCGCACTCTGTGTTGCAAGTCCCTGCCGTTCCCTTCTATGGAGAACACGATGAAGCTTCCAGAGAATCCATTCAAACGCGCGCTGCAGGCGGGGCGTCAGCAGATCGGATTGTGGTCGAGCCTTGCTAGCAACGTGTCGGTCGAAATCCTTGCGGGTTCGGGTTTCGACTGGCTGCTGCTCGACATGGAACATTCACCCAACGAACTGCCGATGGTTCACAGCCAGTTGCAAGCGTGCGCGGGCACGCCGACGCATCCCATCGTGCGGCCACCGTGGAACGACATGGTGACGATCAAGCGCCTGCTCGACAGTGGCGCGCAGACACTGCTGATTCCCTACGTCGAAACGGAAGACGAAGCGCGCGATGCCGTGTCGTTCACGCGCTATCCGCCGGAAGGCGTGCGCGGCTATGCATCGACGGCGCGGGCCTCGGACTTTGGGCGCATCAAGGATTATCCGAAGCTTTGCGCGAGCGAACTATGCGTGCTCGTGCAGATCGAGAGCCGGCTCGGCTTGCAGAATCTGGAGCGGATCGCGGCCGTCGAGGGTGTCGACGGCATCTTTATCGGGCCGGGCGATCTGTCGGCGGCGCTCGGGCATGTGGGCGATCTCAAGCATCCCGACGTGCAGGCAGCCGTCGACGATGCGATCAAACGCATTGTCGCGACGGGCAAGCCTGCGGGCATTCTGATCGGCGATGAAGCGCTTGCGCGGCACTATATCGATCTCGGTTGTCTGTTCACGGCAGTCGGGTCCGACATTGGTCTGCTTGCGCGCAACGCCGAGCAGCTTGCGGTGAGGTTCAAGTCGGCTGGCTAAACGCGTTCCATGTTCCGAAAAACCCGCCCGCTCGCTTCATGCATCGGGCGGGTTTTGTTTCGTGTGTGCCAACTATCCCGCACACTCCAAAAAAAAGCGCCGCAATCGCGGCGCCCTGTCCTGCTTTAGCTACGTCGTACAGCGTCAGAACCGATGCACCATGCCGACGCCCACACCCACCATGCTGCGCGATGACGAAGGCGTCGAATTGAAGCCATCGCCGATCGTCGCCGTCGCGTTGATGATGCTGCGGCCGTTCGTGCCGAGCGTCTGGCCGTTCGCGCGCTGATACGCCTGCAACGCATACAGACCCGTACGCTTGGACAGCGAGTAATACTCGGACAGGTTGACCTGCGAATACGACGCGCTGCTCGAGATGCCATTGGCCTTCGTCGCGCGCGTGTAAGCGTAGCCCGTTGCGAAATCCCATGCAGCCGCCGGCTTCCAGTGCAGCACGATGCCGCCCGAGTTCCAGATCGACAGGTCGTGGAAGCCCGAACCGATGCCCGGAATGTACTGCACGTTCGAATACGTCGCCGTGATGTCGAACTGGCTGTTGAACGTATAGCCCCCGCCGACGGCAAAGCGCTGCTGCGCGCGTGCCGACTGGTAGCCATTGGTCACGGCCGAAATGCCCGCCTGCGCGCCCGCGTTCGACGTCGTCGTATCGGTGCCGAACGTGCCGCCATTCACGTTCGAGTTGTTGATCTTCGAGAAGCCCACCGCGATGCCGATCGGGCCTTGCGAATACTGGACCGCCGTGCTCCACGTCGAGCCCTGATACGCGCTGCCCGGCACGCCGCCAAACGAATACGAGCCGCTGAACTTGAAGCCGTAAAGCTGCGGCGACATGTACAGCAGCGTGTTGTTCGCGCGATAGATCGTATCGAGACCGTCGACGTCGCCCGCGTGCGCGCCGTAGAAACCCGTCAGCCACGTCGTCGGGCTGTACGGCGACAGCAGCTGGTAGTACGACGCGTACTGGCGGCCAGCCGTCAGCGAACCGTACGTGGCGTTCGTCACGCCGACGAACGCCTGGCGGCTGAACATCAGGTTGTTCGTCGACATCGCGCCGCTGTTCGCGCTGAAGCCCTCTTCCAGTGTGAAGATCGCCTTCGTACCGCCACCGAGGTCTTCTGCGCCCTTCAGGCCGAAGCGACTGCCCGCCCACACGCCCGTGACCATCTTGACGGCCGAGTGTCCGCCCGCGGTCGAACCAAGCGTCGTCGAACTCGACTGATAACCGATGCCGTTATCGACGATGCCGTACAGCGTCACGCTGCTCTGCGCGAACGCAGGCGCCGCCGTCGCCAGCGACGCGCCGATCACCAGCACCGCCTTGACGCCTGCATAGTGTTTCTTCTCCATCCGTATCCCCTCCTGGGCTTGGTTATTGATGTTGTTGCGTGGTTTCTTCGCGCTGCGCGCGTTCTTGATGCTCTGTTTTTGTCTCCAGACACGGACAACCCGTACGGCTCTATTGCCCATGCAAGACGTTCAGTGAATCTCCGGCTCACCCGTTGCAGCGCTTGCGCCATCGCGTTGCAGGAAGTCGAAGTCGCAGCCCTTGTCGGCCTGCAGCACATGCACCTGATGCATCGCGCCGTAGCCGCGCGAAAATCTCGGCGCGGGCGCGACCCACTCTGCCTTGCGGCGCGCCAGTTCTTCATCCGATACCAGCACGTTCAGCCTGCGCTGCGGCACGTCGAGCTCGATCATGTCGCCGTCGCGCACCAGCGCAAACGGCCCGCCGATGAACGACTCCGGCGCCACGTGCAGCACGCAGGCGCCATAGCTCGTGCCGCTCATGCGTGCATCGGAAATGCGCAGCATGTCGCGCACGCCCTTTTGCAGCACCTTCTTCGGCAGCGGCAACTGGCCCCACTCGGGCATGCCCGGCGCGCCAACGGGGCCCGCGTGCTGCAACACGATCACGCAGTTCTCGTCGATATCGAGCGCGTCGTCGTCGATGCGCGCGGCCATGTCGTTGTAGTCCTTGAACACCACCGCACGGCCCGTGTGTACCAGCAGATGCTGCTCGGCTGCGCCCGGCTTGATGACGGCGCCATCGGGTGCAATGTTGCCGCGCAGGACGGCCAGGCCGTTGTCCGGCATCAGCGGGTTGTTGCGGCGGCGGATCACGTCGTCGTTGAAGATCTGCGCGCCTTCGAGGTTCTCGCCAAGCGAGCGGCCGTTCACCGTCTTCTGCGAGCGGTCGATCAGGTCGCCCAGTTCTGCGAGCATCGGCTGCAGGCCGCCCGCGTAATAGAAGTCTTCCATCAGATACGCGCCCGTCGGCCGGATGTTGGCGAGCACGGGCGTACGGCGCGAAATGCTGTCGTAGCGGTCGAGCGTCAGTTCGATCCCGGCACGGCGCGCGAGCGCGATCATATGCACGATCGCATTCGTCGAACCCGACAGCGCGAGGCACGTCGTCACCGCGTTATCGATCGACTTCACCGTGAGGATGTCCGACGGCTTCAGGTCTTCCCACACCATCTCGACGATACGCATGCCCGTTTTCGCGGACATCTGCGCGTGGCGCGAATCCGGCGCGGGAATCGACGCGAAACCCGGCAGCGTGAAGCCGAGTGCTTCGGCAGCGCTCGTCATGGTGGACGCCGTGCCCATCGTCATGCAATGGCCAGGCGAGCGCGCAATACCGCCTTCGACGCCCTGCCAGTCCTCTTCCGTGATCTTGCCCGCGCGCAGGTCGGCCCAGTACTTCCACGTGTCCGAGCCCGAGCCGAGCGTCGCGCCGTTCCAGTTGCCGCGCAGCATCGGCCCGGCAGGCAGAAAGATGGTCGGCAGGTCCATGCTGATCGCGCCCATCAGCAGCGCGGGCGTGGTCTTGTCGCAGCCGCCCATCAGCACGACACCGTCGGCGGGATACGAGCGCAGCGTCTCCTCCGCTTCCATCGCGAGGAAGTTGCGGTAGAGCATCGTCGTGGGCTTCTGGAACGGCTCCGACAAGGTCTGCACCGGCAACTCGATCGGAAAGCCGCCCGCCTGCCAGATGCCGCGCTTGACCTCTTCCACACGCTGCTTGAAGTGCGTGTGGCACGGGTTCATCTCGCTCCACGTGTTGAGGATCGCGATAACGGGCTTGCCCGCATATTCCTCGCGGCTATAGCCCATTTGCGCCGTGCGCGAGCGATGGCCAAACGAACGCAGATCGTGTACGCCGTACCAGCGGTGGCTGCGCAGTTCGTCGGGGGACTTCCTCTTGCGTTCGTTGCCGTTGTTGCTCACTTCGTCTCACTCCAGGTATTGCTTCAATCCCGCTTCAAATGCACCGCGATGCAACCCGCGCCGCGTGCCCCGCACGCTGCGCGGCGCATGCGTTCAAACCAGTCACGCGTACGCCCGCTCGAACGCAAGCAGTTCACGCACCGCCTGCGCAACTGCGGCGTGATGCTCGACGGGTGTTTCGCTCAGCAGCGGCAGGATCGAACCCATGTCGGCGATACCGGAGAACGTGACGGCATCGTGCAGCACGCGGATCAGCGAGATGTTGTCGCGCAGCGTTTCGAGCGGCATGAACGCGTCGTAGAGGCGCTGCGCTTCGGCGTCGCGGCCTTCCTTCGCGGCGGCCAGCAGCCCCATCACGGCATGCGACGCGATACAGCCGCTGCCCGTGGTCCACGCGGCGAGGCCGAAGTCGCGTACATGCGTAAGCGCGGGACGCTCGCCCATGCCGGAGATCACACGCGACGGGCTCACGCTTTCGAGCAGCCGACGCAGGTATGGATCGTTCGCCGGGTTCGCGCGGACGATCGCGTACTTGACGGCGATCAGCGTGCCGCGGTCGACGAGCCGCGCCAGCGTGTCGACGTCCACATAGTCTTCGCTCTTGATATACAGCGTGAGCGGGATGCCCGCTGCGTCGGCGATGCGCGTCAGGCCCGCTTCGACGCCCGCCGGCGTCGTGAAGCCGGACAGCGGCAACACCATCGCGGTGCGATACGACGTCTGCGCGAGGATGCGCGCCTGATCGAGCATCTTGCCGAAGTCCGGGCCGATGGCGGGGATCACGCGCGTGGTGGGCGCCACGCTCTCTGCCAGCATGTCGAGCAACTCGCGGTATTCGCTAACGGCCACGTGATAGAAATTCGCGTTGCCGCCGTACAGCAGCGTACGCACGCCGCCCGCTTCGATATGTCGGATCAGTTTCTGGTTGGCGTCGATGTCGAGCGACAAATCCGCGCGGCGCGCGAGCGGCGGGACTGCCATCACGGTCGACGCAAACTCGCGCTCGACGATCTGTGACTCGTTCATAAGATCTCGTGGTTCAGATGGGTGGCTGACAAGCCAGAAAATTAGCACCCGCGTCGCAACGTTGTCAAACAACTTATTGACCACTCGGTGTTTTCCATGAAATCGTTTGACAACGGTCCTGGCTTGCCTCAACGCGGTCGCCATTGCAGGCGACATACGGTTACATTGGAAGAACGGCATCAAGCCGCATCGAAAGGAGACAGACGATGATCAAGTACGCACTGTTCGCGCGATTCGAGGCGAAGCCCGGCAAGGAAGCCGACGTCGAGGCGTTTCTGCAGAAGGGATTGGAACTGGCGAACCAGGAAACCACCACGCCCATCTGGTTCGCGCTGAAGATCGCCGAGCGCACCTACGGCGTGTTCGATGCCTTCCCCGACGAGGCCGGCCGCCAGGCGCATCTGGATGGTCCGATCGCGAAGGCGCTGATGGGTGTCGCGGATGATCTGTTCACGGGGCCGCCACAGATCGGCCGCATCGACGTGTTGGGGATGAAGAACACGCTCGGCTGAGCGTCACAAAAGCACAACTAAAAAGGAGACGGGAACCCATGGCCATACGCATCGTTCGACTCGGATCGGAACGCGCGCCGGATGAAGGCGTGCGCATCGGCACCGTGCGGCGTCCGCCGCGCGGCGTGCCGAAGGCCGAGTTCAGCAGCCGCAATTTCTACGATGTCTGGCTGCCGACGCTGTCGCCCACGCCGGAACTCGTTCACGAAGCGCTGTCGGCCACGACCGATGCCGAGTGGAAGGACTTCGTGCGCAAGTTTCGCGCGGAGATGAACCACGGCGACGCGCCGAAAGTGCTCGACACGCTCGCCGCGCTGTCCGCGACCGCGAATTTTTCGGTCGGCTGTTATTGCGAGCACGAAAACCGCTGCCATCGCAGCGTGCTGCGCGAGTTGCTCGCCGACCGGGGCGCGACACTCGCGTAACGAGCTTTCATCAGCGGTCCTGGCTCAGGCGATCGCCCCGCCACCGTCGATCAGCACCGTCGAGCCCGTCGCATAAGGCGTCGTCGCCAGATAGACGATCGCGTTCGCGACGTCTTCGGGCTGGCCGACCCGCCGTGCGGGCAACCGGTTCGCGGCGCCTTCGAACATGCTGTCGCGTGCTTCGTCGGTGAGCTTCGACCAGAGCGGCGTCGCGATCAATCCCGGCGACACCGTGTTCACGCGCACGGGCGACAACTCCAGCGCAAGACCGCGCGAGAGCGCTTCGAGCGCCGCGTTGATCGCGCCTTGCAGGACCGACATCTTGCTCGGCCGCACGGCGAGGAAGCCTGACACGAACGTCAGCGACCCGCCTTCGGCGATCTTCACCGCACGCGCCACGCGGTAGGCGCCCCAGAACTTGCTGTCCATCGCCTTGTAGGCGTCGTCGAGCGGCAACTGGCGCACGGGACCGGACGGCGTCTGCGCAGCCGAAATCACGACGTGATCGAACGGATGCTGCGCGGCGAAGAACGCTTCGACGGCTGCGGCATCCGTCGTGTCGATCTCAGCCGTTTGCACGCCGTGGCCGATTTCCTGCGCCGCCGCCGACAGCTTTTGCGCATTGCGCGACGCAATCGTCACCTGCGCGCCGAGCGCTGCGAAAGCCTTCGCTGCCGCAGCACCAATACCCGAACTGCCACCGACGATCAGCACGCGTTTCGATTCAAGCGAATTCATGTGTGTCTCCTTGCTCAAGAAAGTGAATGAGTTGCGCCGTCACTTCGCGACGACGCCAAGCTGCTGCAAAAACGTCAGGTTGTCTTCGAGATGCCAGTTTTCGGCAATCTGGCCATTTGCGACGCGGTAAATATCCGTGGCGATGAAATCGACATTCTGGCCCTGCCCCTTCACGCCCTTGAATTCGCCCGTGAAGTGGCCGTGAAAGCGCAGATGCACGACGACGCGATCGCCGCTGACCACCATCTGCTCGATATCCGCAGACAGATCGGGCACGGCGGCCCGCACGAACTTCGACGCGGTAAGCGGCCCTTCGATTCCCTGCGCGCGGCCCGGCGGCAACGTGCGATCGGTGAAGCCCGGCGCGAGCGCGGCGCGGGCGAGCGTTTCGTCGCCCGTGCTCCAGAACGTGTCGTAGCGGCGCGCGGCGAGAATCTGCGCGTCGCGTTGCGCTTTGGACAGGCTGTGATCCACGGTCAACTGATGTGGCTGAACGAGCGAATCAGTGCTGACAGCGGCAAAAGCCGGCGCAGCCACAATCGACGCAACAGCCAGCGCGACGGACAGCGCGCGGCGCAACGGGGAAGCAGGACGAAACGACATGATGGGCTCCTTGAAGAAAAGCAACGGATCGGATTGATGGGTATGCTAGTCTTCGCGCCATGGAAGAAATACCGCTTCCAGATTGATGAATCCTTTCTTTTTTGAGAAGAATGAGCGACACCCGCATCGACAGCTTGCCGGCCCTGATTGCCTTCTCCCGCGTGGTTTCGGCGGGAAGTCTGTCGGCGGCGGCACGCGAAATGGACCTGCCGCTGTCCGTCGTCAGCAAGCGGCTCGCGCAACTGGAGAAAAGCGTCGGCGTGCGGCTGATCCAGCGCACCACGCGCCGTCAGACGCTGACGGAAGAAGGCGCGCTGTTTCATGCGCGCGTCGTGCGGATACTCGATGAGATCGAGCAGGCGGAAGAACTGCTTTCGCAACGCCGCCAGGAAGTGAGCGGCCTGTTGCGCGTCACGGCGCCCGGCCAGCTAGGCCGCCAGAAGATCGCCCCGCTGATCGCCGATTTTCAGCGGCTTCATCCACAGCTCACCGTTCAGCTCGAACTGACAGATGCCGTCGTCGATCTCGTCGAAAGCGGGTTCGATCTCGCGATCCGCTTCGGCAGTCTCGCGGATTCATCGCTGATCGCGCGCTCGCTCGCGCCGAACTTTCGCGTGCTGTGCGCGTCGCCTGCGTATCTGCAGGCGCACGGCACGCCGAAACATCCCGACGATCTGACCTCGCACCGCTGCATCCTGATCGGCGACCAGCGGCGCGCGGAATGGCGCTTCGAAGGCAACGAAAGCATCGCGGTGCGCGTCGATGCCGCGATCGTCACGAACGATGGCGAAGCCGCGCATCTGTTCGCGCTCGCCGACGCCGGCATCGCCGTGAAGTCGATCTGGGACGTGGGCGACGACATCCTCGCGGGCAAGTTGCGCCGCGTGCTGCCGCAACATTCGATGTCCGCCGCGCCGCTGCACGCGATCTATCCGCACAGCCAGCATCTCGCGCCGCGCGTGCGTGCGTTCGTCGACTATCTGCGCGAGCGGCTCGCACAGGCCTGGCGGTGGGAGACGCTGTAGAGCGCGTGCGTTCAAGCCGCGCGGCTGCGGCTTGATGATTTCTTCATGATCTGTCGATAGCGCCATCCTCGTGCGGCTCGCACCATGTAAGCAGCGAATCCCGCCACGCCCGCCGCTTTGCCGAGGACGGCGCGACTCCTCCGGCTTCGCCTTCCGGCCAGTCAACGCTGACCGTATACGCATCGTTTCGAAGGAATCAGATCATGAAGACGCTTCGCATCGCGGCGACCTGCGCGGTCGCTCTGTCAGTGGGATATGTTGGGCACGCATGGGCACAGGATAAGCCCGCAGCCGTGCCTGTCGCGCAATCGGCGCAGGATGTCGGCGGCATGCCCGACGCGTCAATAGGCCAGTCCGGACGCGCGATGGGTACGACACGCTCCGACGTCTATCAGGATCTGCTGCGCTCCGAGCAGTCGGGTGAGCAGCATCGGCTGAACGCCAGCCTCTATCACGGCAAATGAACGCCATGCATGCGATGCGCCGTGGCGTCCGCGGCGCATCGCGCCTGAAATCGGCGCGCTTCAATAACCGATCCGCTTCTCGACGCTCCTGAACTTTCCCTGCGACCGATAGTGGTTGAACCACGGATTCGTGCGCAGCTCGCACAGTCGCGGCGAGCGTTCAGCCAGCGACACCTCGAGCCAGCTGAACATCTCGTCGGCCTGCCCCAGCCGGGCGTAGAGTTCCGCGAACAGGAACGGCGACGTATAACGCGTCTGGCGCCGCGCCTGCAGGTCCTGCAGATACCACTGCAACACCCGGTCGTAACCACCCGCGTCCCACGCCGCGCGCACGCTTTCCGCGCGCGTGAATTCGTTGCAGCGTGTGAGCGCATCAATGGTTGCCTCGACGGCGCGCTCATAGTCGCCGCGCACTTCGAACGCGATAGCCAGCAACTGATAAACGAGCGGCGAACGGTTGCCATGCCCCGCGCTCAGATAATCGCGCGTGACTTCTTCGTAACGCCCCGACTGCACGAGACCGAAAATGCGCGAGCCTTCGAACCCGAGCGGATCGGCCCGTTCCGCGCGCTCGAACTGCGCGCGCCCCTCGGCTTCGCGGCCGAGCACGAGCAGGAGCCGCGCATATAAGCGACTCGTTTCCGCGTGCTCGGGGTTCAGGCGCAGCGCCTCCAGAAACTCTTCTTCCGCGCGACGCCAGTCCCAGTCGAAGAAGTAATGCACGCCGGCCAGCGCCTGATGCGCCTCGGGCAGGCCGCTGTCGAGTTCGAGCGCGCGCAGCGCGGTTTCGCGCGCCCGTGGATAGCCTTGCAGCGAAGGATAGAAGCCATGCGCCGCCGTGCCGCCGAACACGTTCGACAGCCCGACATAGCCGAGCGCGTAGGTCGGATCACGCTCGACAGCCTCTTCGAAATAGCCGCGCGCGCGGATGAAGTCCTCGTCGCTCAACGCGTGATGCGCGGCGAAGCCCGCGTCGAAATGCACGCGGCGCGTCCAGAAGTATCGGCCACGCAGATATGCGTCGTGCGCACGCGGATCGACGGGCAGACGGCGCGCGAGCCGCAATTGAAATTGCTCGCCGAGCGCCGGCGACACTTCGCGCGTGAGCGCCGCGCCCACTTCCATCTGGATGTCGAGTACACCCTTTGCGACGGGCTCGTAAGCGTGGCGCCACACCTGTACCTGATCGAAGCAGCGAATCAGTTGCACGAGAATGCGCAGTCGTTCTCCATCGCGCGCGAGCGAGCCTTCCAGCACGTAATCGACGGAGAGCTCGAAGGCGATCTCCGCGATGCTCTTCTTCGCGCTCCCATAGTGCGCCGCCGTCGTGCGCGCGACGACGAGAATACGGTCCGCGTCCAGCATGCCGATGTTCGCCGAGGTCTCGTCGGCGAGTGCGTCGCAGAAGCTGTCGAGCGCCGGGTCGCCCGTCTGGTTGCCGAACGGCAGCACGAGCAGGCGCGCCGCCGCCGACGGCGTGGGCGCAGCCTCCACGGCCGCCGCCGTCCGGATGCCTTCCAGCCGGTAGCCCTTGCCTTTGACCGTCAGCAGATAGCGCGGCGCATCCGGGTTCTCGCCAAGCGCAATGCGGATCTTGCGGATCGCAGTATTGATGCTGTTATCGGTTTGCCGATACGCATTGCCGCCCCACAACGCACGCACGATATCGGCGCGCGTCACCAGCTGGCCGTTGCGCGACGCCATCAGGATCAGCAGTTCCATCGGCAGGCGTTCGAGCCGGATCTGCTCGCCGCCG
Source organism: Paraburkholderia terrae (assembly GCF_002902925.1). Classification (GTDB taxonomy): domain Bacteria; phylum Pseudomonadota; class Gammaproteobacteria; order Burkholderiales; family Burkholderiaceae; genus Paraburkholderia; species Paraburkholderia terrae. Next base: position 1,513,177 of record NZ_CP026112.1, read on the forward strand.
CGGCGCAACGCGTAGCGCCCGATGTCGAGTTCGACGTCCGCGATCCATACGGGCTCTGTGGGTTCCATCTCCGCTCCTGCCATCGCGTGACCAGGCTTGCGACACTACTTGTGCCGACCCATCGGCGCCCGCAGCCTGCCGCGCTTCATGCCGAAGGTCGATGCGAATGCGACCAGCGCGCCCGCCAGCATCACGAGCGCGGGCGCGAGTGTCCAATGCCTATCCGCGACCAGAAAGCTCACGGTCAGCGGCGTCAAACCCATCGTCACGGCGAGGCCAAAGTTCATCGCAGCCGCGACGCCGCTAAAACGCACGTCGACAGGAAAGAGTTCGGCGATCGCGCAGCCGTAGGTGCCATTGATGAACGATGCAATCGCGCCCGCGATGACGAACAGCAGCACGAGATTGGCGTGCGGGCGTAACGCGGCGATAAAAAACACGGGCGCGAACAAGGCCGTCATGACGGCACCCACGCGGAATACGCGGCGGCGCGAGAAACGGTCGCCCGCTGCCGCCGTCAACGGAATGCACGCGGCGATCGCGATCACATAGATCGTCTGCGCCCACGCCACGTCGCTTGCGTCATGGCCGAGCGCCTGCAGCCAGCTCGGCATGTATGCGATGAACAGTCCGCCCGTGACGCCCGTCATCACGCCCGCGCCAATTCCCGTGACGATGGCCGCAAGGTGATGACGGAACAGCACGGCAAGCGGTTCGCGGTGCCGCCGCGCAATCGCGCGCGCGTACTCCGCCGATTCATCGAGCGTGCGGCGCAGCGCGAAGATGCCGAGACCGCAGATTCCGCCCAGCAAAAACGCGATCCGCCATCCGAACGCGTCGATCTGCGCCACGTCGAGCAACAGATGCACCGCGAGATTTACGCTCGAAGCGAGCAACAAGGACAGATTGACGGCCACGAACACGAAGCCGCACATCAGCCCCGGATGCGCGGAGCCCGTCTCGATCGCGTACACGAGCGCGCCCGGCAACTCGCCGCCAAGGCACAAACCCTGCACGAGACGCAACGAAAGTAGCGCAATGGGCGCGGCGATGCCGAGCGCGGCGTATGAAGGAAGCATTCCAATGGCGAGCGTCGCGAGCGCGGCAACGAGCGCAGACGACACGAAGACGACGCGCCGCCCGTACTTGTCGCCGAGCCGGCCGAGAAACAGGCCGCCGAGCGGGCGCGACAGATGGCCGATGGCGAGCACGGCAAACGACAGCGTGGCAGGCGCGAGCCCGATGCCGGGCGGAAAGAACACGCGCCCGATGTGCTGCGCGAAGAAGCCATAGATGACGAAGTCGAAAACCTCGAGCGCGCCGCCCGTGCTGGCGACGAAGATCGTCCAGCGTTGGCGTGCGGCCCGTGACGCCGACGGCAGCGAAAGCGTATCGTCGAGCATGACAACTCCAGATATCGCCAGGCATATCGGCCACGCCCGTTTCGCGCGAATCGACGGGAAGGCATTTCGCGGTCGACACCCGGCCAGAGTGCGTTTCCGACAGCGCATGCGGTGTTACGGAACATTCTGGGCGACAAAGCCGCGCTCGCAAAGCTTTCTTATGCGTTTTGCAACAGCAATGCGACGGCACAGGCGTTTTCGGGTTGCGCCTGGGCATCGCCCGCTGCGCTACAACGCGGCTTCCCTGGTTGTCAGGAAAGGCGCAATGCGGCCAAGCCCTGCTTGCGCTTTGCGCGAAACCGTCTAGCCTCCCTTTCAAAACGCCGATCTGGCACAGGTTTCGCAAGCTTTTTGGGATAATGATTCGCGAGGGAATCATGTAATTTCCAATTAGCGTCGGCGTGGACCGTCCGGATGATCGACATCCGACGCGCCGCCTCACACCATCCAACACCGGAAGAGTCATCGACAATGGCCACAGCGACGCCCCGCACCAGCGAAACCACCCTGCTCGATCCGAAGCACGCGGCCCGCTTCACGCTCGGCAACCGGATCATGCTGAGCTTCGGCGCACTGTTCGTGCTGATGCTGGTGATGGCCGCGATCTCCTGGAGCCGGCTGCGCGTGATGGACGACGAAGCGCTCAGCATGGGCCACGACTCGGTGCCCGGCCTCTACCTCGCGACGACCTTGCGCGCTGCCGCCAACGAAGGCTATTCGACGCTCGAACGCGCGCTCTTCGTCGACAGCAGCGATGCCGCGACGAAGCAGGATCTCGAACGGATGCCTGCTTTGCTGCAAAAGTTCGATCAGGTGTCGGCCGAGTACCAGGCAACGCTCTTTCGTGACGTAGACCGCGAGCACTTCCGTGCCTTCCGCGCTGCCTGGGATCAATACCTGCCGCAACTGAACGACGCCATGCGCACCGCGCCGACCTCGAAGGCCGATGCGCAAGCCACCTTCGTCAAGCTCGCGCCCGCCTGGGAAAGCGTGATCCGCACGGCAAACGAGCTGGTCAACGAAAACCGCACCCAGGCGGACGATTCCGCGAAATCGATCCGCGACTCCGTGACGGGCACGGAGATCACGCTCGCGACGGCGCTCGGCGTCACGCTGCTGGTCGCGCTCTACACCGGCTTCTCGCTGTATCGCGCGATCACGGTGCCGATGGCGAGCCTCGTCGACGTACACAACGTGATGCGCACGGGCAACCTGACGCAGCGTTTGAAGCTGGGCCGCAGCGACGAATTCGGCACGCTGGAGGACGGCTTCAACCGGATGGCCGAGGAACTGAACAGCCTCGTTGCGCAGGCGCAAAAGTCGTCGCTGCAGGTGACGACGTCAGTGGCCGAGATTGCGGCGACGTCGAAGGAACAACAGGCGACGGCGACGGAAACCGCCGCGACCACGACGGAGATCGGCGCGACCTCGCGCGAGATTTTCGCGACCTCGCGCGATCTGCTGCGCACGATGAATGAAGTGTCGGCCGTCGCGGATCAGTCGGCGACACTCGCGGGCGCGAGCCAGAACGGGCTCACGCGCATGGAAGACACGATGCGCAGCGTGATGGAAGCGGCCGGCTCCGTGAACGCGAAGCTCGCGATCCTCAACGAGAAGGCCGTCAACATCAATCAGGTGGTCGCGACGATCACCAAGGTCGCCGATCAGACCAACCTGCTGTCGCTGAACGCAGCCATCGAAGCCGAGAAAGCGGGCGAGTACGGACGCGGCTTTGCCGTCGTCGCGACGGAAATCCGCCGTCTCGCGGACCAGACGGCCGTCGCCACTTTCGATATCGAACAGACCGTGAAGGAAATCCAGTCGGCTGTCTCGGCGGGTGTGATGGGCATGGACAAGTTCTCCGAGGAAGTGCGGCGCGGCATGCGCGACGTGCAGCAGGTCAGCGATCAGCTGTCGCAGATCATTCACGAAGTGCAGACGCTCGCGCCGCGCTTCCAGCTCGTCAACGAAGGCATGCAGACGCAGGCGACGAGCGCCGAGCAGATTACCCAGGCGCTGTCGCAGCTGTCGGAGGCCGCGCAGCAGACGGCGGAATCGCTGCGCCAGTCGTCGCAGGCGATCGACGATCTCACGCTCGTCGCGAACCAGCTGCGCACGGGTGTGTCGCGCTTCAAGATCGAAGCGTGAGCCCGCTCGCGCTGGCAGGCCCAACACGGCTGATACGGTGACGGCGATGCTCTTCCTTCTGTTCGAACTCGACCGCGACCGCTATGCGCTCGATGCCGCCGACATCGTCGAAGTACAGACGCTGACGGCCACCAAGGCGATTCCCGGCGCGCCCGCGTGGGTCGCGGGCGTAATCGAGCGGCACGGCGAACCCGTGCCCGTGATCGATCTCGCGCAACTCGCGCTTGGGCGTCCGTCGCAGTACTGGCGCTCGACCCGGCTCGTGTTCGTCCACTATCGTGACACGCGCGAACCCGTTGACGCGGACACGCCACCGCGGCTGCTCGGCCTGATCGTCGAACGCGCGACGCAGACACGCCGGATCGAGCGCGAGTACTTCGCCGACAGCGGCATCGCGACGCCGCACGCGCGTTGGCTTGGCCCCGTCACAAGCGACGAGTCCGGCTTGATCCAATGGATCGACGTGCAGCAGATGCTCGACGACGACGTGAAAGCGCTGCTCTTCCCGCAACCCCAACCTCATACGCGATGAACGCCGCGAACGCTTTCGTGCCGCGCTTCGAAGCCTGGCTCCTGCGGGAGACGGGGATCGACGCGTCGTCGCTGGGCATCAACGCGGTGGAGCGCGCGGTGCTCGAACGCGTGCGCGTGACGCGCCTGGGCCTCGCGGCGCACGACACGAGCGTCGGCGTCGATCCCGCCGAGATCGAAGCGTACTGGCAGCAATTGATTGTGTCGCGCGACGAACGGCAGGGGCTGATCGAGGCGCTCGTCGTGCCCGAAACCTGGTTCTATCGCGATCGCGAGGCGTATGTTGCACTCGCGCGGCTCGCGAACGAGCGGCTCGTGCGCGATCCGATGCACGTGCTGCGTGTGCTGAGCCTGCCGTGCTCGACAGGCGAGGAGCCGTACACGATCGCGATGACGCTGCTCGACGACGGCATCGGCGAAAACCGCTTCACCGTCGATGCCTTCGATATCAGCGCGCGCGTGATCGCGCATGCGCGCGCGGGCCTTTATGGGCGCAATTCGTTTCGCGGCCATCCGCTCGCGTTTCGCGACCGGCATTTCACGGCCGTGGGCGACAACTGGCAACTGAGCGAACGCGTGCGTGAGACGGTGCGCTTCTCGCACGCGAACCTATTCGACTTGCAAGCCGGCGCGCAGGCACCGTACGACTTCATTTTCTGCCGCAACGTGCTGATCTATTTCGACCGCGAAGCGCAGGACCGCGCGATCCGCGTGCTCGACGCGAATCTCGCCAACGGCGGCACGATCTTCGTCGGCCCCGCCGAAACGGGCCTGATGATAAGCCATGCGATGACCTCCGCGCGGATTCCGCTCGCGTTTGCTTTCCGGCGCAGCACGCCCGAGGAAACGAATGCGGCGCGCGCGGTCAAACCGCTTGCGTTGAGCGCGGCAAACGTGACGACGACGCAAGCCGCGCGTGCGCCCGCGTGTACGGCGGCAACTCGCGCGCCCGCGAAGCCACCGCTTGCGAACCGCGCCGTCACGCCGCCGCGAACGCAACCCGCTGTGCGAGCGACGCCGCCCGCGCCGACGCCGCAACCCGCTGCGGAACCCTCGCTCGCTGCCGCGCGCCGTCACGCGGACGCCGGTGAATTCGACGAAGCCGAGCGCCTCGCACATCAACATGCGATCGTGCATGGACCGAATGTCGACGCGTTCTATCTGCTCGGCCTGATCGCCGATGCGCGCGGCCGCAGCGCCGACGCCGCCGACTTCTATCGCAAGGCGCTTTATCTGGACCCCGCGCATTACGAAGCGCTCACGCATCTGGCCGCGCTGCTCGACATCGGCGGCGATCGTGCGGGCGCCCAGAATCTGATGCAGCGCGCGCAACGCTCGGCGGCGCGCGCGGCTCAATCGACACAATCGGCTCAGGCGCCAACGGACGATGCGCAACGTTCACGAGGATTCCATGCTGCACGACGCTCCTGATCATTCAAGCGCGTCCGTGCGCGTCGACGACTGCTGGAACCGCATCGGCACGCGCGGCGACAACACGTGCCCGCGCCTCGCCGAGCATTTTCGTTGCCTGAACTGCCCGGTCTTCGCGCAAGGCGCAGCGCAATTGTTCGACCGGCCTTTGAGCGACACGGACCTCGTTGCGCGTACGGAGTCGAGCGCACCTAACGCCGCAGCGCGTGAAGCGTCCGCGCAGACGCAGTCCGCCCTCGCCTTTCGCGTCGCGGGCGAATGGCTCGCGCTGCCGACGCGCGTGCTGCGCGAGATCGACGATATCCGCGCGATCCATTCGCTGCCGCATCAGCGCTCACGCGCCGTGCTCGGCGTCGTCAACGTGCGCGGCGCGCTGACCGTCGCGGTCTCGCTCGGCGAGTTGCTGAACATGGACCGCGCCGCCGACACGAAGCAGGCCGCGCGCAACGGCTATGCGCGGATGCTGGTCGCCGCGCACGACAGCGAGCCCGCCGCTCCGCCCATTGCCTTGCCCGTCGACGAGGTCGAAGGCGTGATCCGTTATGCGGACGCCGAACTGCTGCCCGTACCCGCGACGCTCGCGCACGCCACCGCGTCGCACGCCTGCGGCGTGCTCGCGTGGCGCGGCGGAACCGTCGGCCTGATCGACCCGGCGCGGCTATTCGACTCGATTGCCCGGAGCCTGCGATGACGGATGACGATCAGTCGCTGCTCGAACTGTTCCGCGAGGAAGCCGCCGTGCAAACGCGCGTGCTGTCCGACGGGCTGCTCGCGCTCGAACATCGCCCGGCCGACGCCGCCGCGCTCGAAGCTTGCATGCGCGCCGCGCATTCGCTCAAGGGCGCGGCGCGCATCATCGGCTTGCAGGATGGCGTCGATATCGCGCATGTGATGGAAGAGTGCTTCGTCGGCGCCCAACGCGGCGAACTGCAACTGACGCCCGCGCATATCGACGTGCTGTTGCGCGGCGTCGATCTGCTGATGCGCGTGGGTGATGCGAAGCCGGACGCGCCCGTTACGCGCACCGATATCGACGGGTTCGTGAGGCGGATGTTGTCGCCCGAAAGCGCCGCGCGTGAGACGGCAGACGGTAACGGAGCGAACATCGAGCCGGACGTCGACGTGTATGCGCAACTCCAGGCGCAACTGCAGGCCGAGGCGCTCGCGCAACGGCCGGAAGCGCCTGCAACCGACACAACTGCCCCGTCCGACGCCCCCGCGCAACAAGACACACATGCCTCGGCTCGTACCCCGGACCGCATGCTGCGCGTGCGCGCCGCGAATCTCGACCGCGTGTTGAGTCTGTCGGGCGAAGTGCTGGTGGAATCTCGCTGGCTCAAGCCGTTCGCGACCTCGATGCTGCGCATCAAACGCACGCAGCGCGAAACCTCGCGCGCGCTCGACGCGCTCTACGACACACTCGCCGAACATCTCGATGATGCAGCGCTATCGGCGCTCGCCGACGTGCGCACCGCGCTCAACAGCATGCAGCACACGCTCGGCGCGCGTCTCGACGAACTCGACCACTACGACCGCAGCAGCGCCAACCTCGCGCAACTGCTGTACGACGAAGCGCTGCAATGCCGGATGCGCCCATTCGGCGACGCGACGCATGCGTATCCGCGCGTCGTGCGCGATCTGGCGCGCTCGCTCGGCAAGCGCGTGAAGTTCGAGATCGTCGGCACGTCGACGCAGGTGGACCGCGACATTCTCGACATGCTCGACGCGCCGCTCGGCCATCTACTGCGCAACGCGCTCGATCACGGCATCGAGATGCCCGATGCGCGCATCGCGCGCGGCAAGCCCGCCGAAGCCCACGTGACACTCGAAGCGCGCCACAGCGCGGGCAAGCTGCTGATCAGCGTCAGCGACGATGGCGCGGGCATCGATCTCGACAACGTGCGCGCGTCGGTGATCCGCCGCAAGCTCGCCGATGAAGACACGGCCGCGCGCCTGTCCGAACCGGAGCTGCTCGACTTCCTGCTGCTGCCGGGCTTCTCGATGCGCGATCAGGTCACCGACGTGTCGGGCCGTGGCGTCGGCCTCGACGCCGTCCATGAAATGGTCAAGGCCGTGCGCGGCACGGTGCGCATTTTCAACGACCCCGGCCACGGCTCGCGCTTCGTGATGCAGTTGCCGTTGACGCTCTCCGTGGTGCGCAGCCTGCTCGTCGACGTGGGCGGCGAGGCGTACGCGTTTCCGCTCGCGCATGTGCGCCGTACGCTCGAACTCGCGCGCGCCGATATCGACATGCTCGAAGGCCAGCAACACTTCGCGTTCGACGGCAAGCCCGTCGGGCTCGTCACCGCGCATCAGTTGCTCGGCGCGCAGGCGGGCGTGACGCGCGAGTCCGTGTCCGTCGTCATGATCGGCGACGAGCGGGTGACGTATGGGATCGCCGTCGACCGCTTTCTCGGCGAGCGGATGCTCGTCGTGCAACCGCTCGACCCGCGCCTCGGCAAGATCCGCGACATCGCGGCGGCTGCGCTGATGGAGAACGGCGACGCCGTGCTGATCGTCGATGTCGACGACCTGTTGCGCTCGGTCGACAAGCTCGTGCGCGGCGGACAGCTCGACCGGATCGGCCGCGCGCACGACGTCGCAGCGCGGCAGCGCAAGCATGTGCTGGTTGTCGAAGATTCGTTGACGGTGCGCGAACTGGAACGCAAGCTGCTCGAAAAACGCGGCTATGCGGTGACGGTCGCCGTCGACGGAATGGACGGCTGGAACGCACTGCGCAGTGGAACATTCGATCTCGTCGTCACTGATATCGACATGCCGCGTATGGACGGCATCGAGCTCGTCACGCTGATCAAGCGCGACCCGCTGTTCAAGTCCGTGCCCGTGATGATCGTGTCGTACAAGGACCGCGACGAGGACCGCCGGCGCGGGCTCGAAGCCGGCGCGGACTACTATCTCGCGAAGGGCAGCTTCCATGACGAAGCCCTGCTCGATGCCGTACGCGACCTGATCGGAGAGGCATCAGCATGAATATCGGCATCGCCAACGACCTGCCGCTCGCCGTCGAAGCGCTGCGCCGCGTGATCGCGCTGCGCCCCGAGCATCGCGTGCTGTGGGTCGCCGCCAATGGCGAAGAAGCCGTCGACTTCTGCGCCGCGCAGACGCCGGACGTCGTGCTGATGGACCTGATCATGCCGAAGATCGACGGCGTGGAAGCGACGCGCCGCATCATGGCGCGCACGCCCTGCCCGATCCTGATCGTGACGAGCAGCGTAGGCGCGAATACGTGGCGCGTCTACGAGGCGATGGGCGCAGGCGCGCTCGACGCCGTCGATACGCCGACGCTCGCCGCGCGCGGCATCGGCGAGTCCGCGCTACTGATGCTGCAGAAGATCGACCAGATCGGCCAGCTGATGGACAAGCCCTGGGCGCCGCGGAAAACGGCCATCGCGCCGCTCACGCGCGATGCGCAGCGGCTGGTGGCAATCGGCGCGTCGGCGGGCGGGCCGGCTGCGCTGGCGACCGTGCTGGGCAGCCTGCCCGCGGACTTCGCCGCGCCCATCGTGATCGTGCAGCATGTCGACCAGGTGTTCGCCGACGGCATGGCGCAATGGCTCGACGGGCAGACGTCCGTCGCGGTGCGCACCGCGCGCGAGGGCGAGTTGCCGGCTGCGGGTGTCGCGCTGCTCGCGGCGACCAACGATCACATGCTGCTGACACAGAACGGCGCGCTGCACTACACTCGCGAACCGGCGGAGATGCCCTACCGTCCTTCCGTCGACGTGTTCTTTCATAGTGTGGTCGAGCATTGGCCCGGCGAAGCACTCGGCGTACTGTTGACGGGCATGGGCCGCGACGGCGCGATCGGCCTGAAGGCGATGCGCGCAAAAGGCTACGACACGATCGCGCAGGACGAAGCGACCTGCGCCGTCTACGGCATGCCGAAGGCGGCCGCGACGCTTGGCGCGGCGCGCCGGATTCTGCCGCTGGCCGGCATCGCCGGTCAGCTGGCGGCGTTCGCGCGACGTTGATGTAGCGCAAGGCAGCAGGGGCAGAGACTGGAGCAACGGGACATTCGATGCAAGGGCAGCACGCAGTGAAACACCGAGACAACGCATGACCAGCAATTCCGACAGGGGTACGCACATGGACTTCGATCAAATCGGGGCACGGGACCAGGGGGGTTCCACATCGACGTCGGCCGACCGCGCGAATGCCGCGCTCGAAGCCGCGCGCGCCGCGCTGGAAACGGCCGCGCTGTCCGACGTGCCGATCATGGTGTTGCTGGTCGACGACCAGGCGATCGTCGCGGAAGCGGTGCGGCGCGCGCTCGCGAACGAAGACGGCATCGACCTGCACTATTGCGCGAGCGCCGACGAAGCCATCCACGCGGCCACCCACACGCGCCCCACGGTGATCCTGCAGGACCTCGTGATGCCCGGCATCGACGGTCTCACGCTCGTCAAGGCGTACCGCACGAACACGAAGCTGCGCGACGTGCCCATCATCGTGCTCTCGACCAAGGAAGAGCCGACCATCAAGAGCGCGGCCTTCGCGGCGGGCGCGAACGACTATCTCGTCAAGCTGCCCGACCGGATGGAACTGGTTGCGCGCATCCGCTATCACTCGCGCTCGTATGTGAACCTGCTGCAACGCGACGAGGCGTATCGAGCGCTGCGCGAATCGCAGCAGCAACTGCTGGAGGCGAATCTCGAACTGCGCAAGCTGACGCAATCGGATGGACTGACGGGTCTGTCGAACCGGCGGTATCTGGACGAATATCTGAACGCCGAATGGCGGCGCGGCATGCGCGCGCAAACGGAAGTGTCGATCCTGATGATCGACGTCGACAACTTCAAGCCGTACAACGACACCTACGGCCATGTCGCGGGCGACGAAGTGCTCAAGCAGATCGCGTCGACGGTGGAAGGCTGCCTCGGGCGGCCCGGCGATCTTGCCGCGCGGTTCGGCGGCGAGGAGTTCGCGGTCGTGCTGCCAGGCACGTCGGCGGGCGGCACGCGCCTGCTCGCCGAGAAGGTCCGGCTTGAAGTCGAAGCGCTGCGCATTCCGCATGCGGGCTCATCGTCGGGGCAGTACGTGACGATCAGTGTCGGCTGCGCGACGCTGGTGCCCGCGCCCGATGCGCCGATGACGACACTGATCGAAGCCGCCGACCTCGCGCTCTATCGCGCGAAACGGGATGGGAAAAACCGCGTGGCGGCGATGGAAAGCGGTCGGAGCGAAACGCGCTCGACGGCGGAGTGAGCGAGCGCCGTTTAGCGCTCGATTGATGCAACGGCGCTAACCCGGCTTGCCGTCCGCGCGTGGACGCATCAACGGCAGCGCGTATGCGCCCGCATAGATCGCGAACGCGGCGATCCAGCACGCGCCCGCGCTCCAGATCCACATCTGATAGTGACCCGGCGCAACGAGCGGCCCGACGATGCGCAATGCCGAGCCCAGCGTGACGAGCGCGTAGCTCGCGATATCGCGCGTATCGGCAACGAGTGGCCGGCCCGTATGACCGCGAGCCGTGCGCGTGATCATCGAGATGATCGCCCCACCGATCACGCCCGCCGTGAAGGCGTGAATGGCGACGGAATGGGCCACGAATCCGAGCGCGCTCAGGCCGAGCAGCGCGAAGCCGACGGGCATCCAGGCATAGGCGACGTGCAGGATCAGCAGAATCGCCGGGCCGCGCACCTTGTATGAACGCCAGCCGATCAGCCGCGCGCAATGGATCGCGCATGCCGCGAATGCGAGCGTCGCGACAATGGCAGACGGCACCGCGGCGGCATCGGCGAACAGTGCGCACAGCGTCAACGGCGCGGCGCTCCACTCGACCAGCTTCCAGCGGCGCGTCACAAAACCCGGAATCGCATTCGACGTGAACATCGGAATCACGCGCGCACCGATCACCGAGACCAGCAACACGACAATGCCCGCTGCCGCGTAAAGGCAACGCAGCGCGAGATCGGCGCGGCCCGTTTGCACTAGCACATGGAACGCGGCGTTGAGCGCGGCGAACGTCAACAGCACAGGCACCAGAAAATAGTTACGCCGGTTGCCCGCTTTCATCAGCACGCGCAGCAGCGCGAACGCGACGGCGGGCAGAAACGCGCTGTCGATCAGCGCAGCGGGCACGGCGGGCCCGCTCCACACCAGCACGCGCGCGGTGAGCCACAGCAATGCGAGCGCGGCGAGCGTGCGATGGCTCGTCGTCTGCATGCCCGTCCATGCGCGTACGGCAGTCAGCAGAAAACCCGCGACGATCGATGCCGCAAAGCCGAACACCATCTCGTGCGCGTGCCAGCCGATGGGATCGAGCTTCAGCAGATAGTTGCCCGTCACCGGTACGCCTGCGAGCACCAGCAGCCACACGGTCAGCGCGATGGCGGCGAAGCCCGCGCCCGCCAGGTAGAACGGACGAAAGCCGAGATTGAGCAACGCGAAGCGCTGCGCGGGGCGGTAACGTCCGGGAGGCGGCACGAAGGTGGCGCGGGGCTCGATAGGTTTCATGAGTGATTCGTAGTGGAGATGCCTCAGTTGCGGACCGCTGTGCCGATGCAGGCTTTGTGCCAACGCAGAAGGCCTTGCAGGCCGTTCGCTCGGTGTGAGCATGAGTCATTTTCACTGGAGTCTTTTTGACCTATGCGAGGGTCGATTCAACTCGTTAGTGATGGGTCATGGCAGGTTTTTTCGGGATTTGCTGCGCAAGCAGTTTGGGTTGTTTTTGGTCTTTGCGCTGGCGTCCGGTTTGGTTTTTGGGGCTTTTCGCTGGCATCCGCGGTTTGTTAGCGTGCTTCAAGCGTCGCCCCTGTGCGGGGCGGCACCTACTTTTCTTTGCCGCCGCAAAGAAAAGTAGGCAAAAGAAAGCGGCTAACACCGCTAATTCTTGTGCTTGCCTGAGTGCCCCCACAGGGTCTTACGCTTCACACGGCAATCACGTGACCCATGTTCGTTGCCAACGCTCTTGCGCTGCGCATCACCCGCTTCACGCACCCGCGCTTCACCATGCCGTGCCAGATAGTCCACCGCCGCCCAGGTGGCAAACTGTGTGTAGGCCATAGTGCCTCGCGCGCCTCACTTCGGACCGATAGCGCATACGTTCCACCCTGTAAGAGCGCTAACTTATACGACGCGACAACCTACACACAGTTTGCCACCTGGGCGGCACATACCATTCGCTGCCGCTAGCACGTGTACGGGTATTTGAAGCGGGTGAGGCGCTCATTCGGAGCGTTGGCAACGTGCGCTGAACGGAGACGCCGCCGTTTGAAGCGTAAGACCCGTTGGGGGCCCTCAGGCAAAAACTAGAATTGGCGGTGTGAGCCGCTTTCTTTTGCCTACTTTTCTTTGCGGCGGCAAAGAAAAGTAGGTGCCGCCCCGCACAGGGGCGACGCTTGAAGCAAGCTAACAAACCGCGGATGCCAGCGAAAGAGCAAATCGCGGATGCCAGCGCAAAGCAAACCGGCCATACCAACTCCAGACATCAACCAGGTCGCTTACGCCGACTCGCGCTCCACCAAGCTAAACCCAACATCAACGAACGCGCGTTCCTGCACGCCATCCAGCCGATCGAGCAACGCGCGCGCCGCGCTCACGCCGATACGCGTGCCATCGACACGCACCGTCGTCAGTTGCGGCGTCGTTTCCGTCGCGAACTCGAGGTCGCCGAAGCCGCAAATCGCAAGACGCGCAGGCACATCAAGGCCCATGCGCTTCGCCGCACCGAGCGCGCCGATGGCCAGCAGGTCCGAGCCGCAAAACACGGCATCGACATTCGGCGCCTCCTGCAGCAATCGAGGCAACGCGGCCTTCCCTGTGGCAACAGAACTAGGCGGCGCGACGATCACTTCGGCGACATCGATCATGCCCGCTTGAAAAAGCCGCTCGCGAAACCCCGCCCGGCGCGCGAGCGCACGCACATCACTCGCGGAGATCAATGCGGGCCGCTTCACGCCGCGCGACAAGAACCGCTCCGCCACCGCGACGCCGATCTTGTAGTGCGAGAAGCCGACCAGCATGTCGATCGGCGTTTCCGTCATGTCCCACGTTTCGACCACGGGAATGCCGACATTGCGCAGACGCTCGCGCAACGAATCGGTGTGCGCGACGCCCGTAAGCAACACGCCTTCAGGACGGCGGCTCAATACCGTGTCGAGCAGGCTTTCCTCATTCGTGTCGCTGTAGCCGCTCAGCGCGAGCAGCACTTCATAGCCCGCGCGCGACATCGTTTCGCTGAAAACCTGAATGGTCTCGGAGAACAGCGAGTGCGCGACAGTCGGCACGATGGCCGCGATCAGCCGCGAGCGCGCCGACGATAAACCGCCCGCGAGACGGTTCGGCACATAGCCGAGCTTCTGCACGACCTGGCGCACACGTTCGAGCGTTTCCGGCGCGACGGACGCCGGGTTGTTGAACACGCGCGATACGGTGATGGGCGACACGCCCGCCTGCGCCGCGACATCTGTGATGCGCAAGCCCTTCGGCCCGCCGCGCGTGCGGCGCGCGGGCGTGGCCTTGAGATCGATCGATGCGTCGGTTGGCTTGGCGGTCGGCATGAGTGAATGAACGGAGACGTTGCGCGGCTATTGTAGCCAATGGCCTATTCAGTGACGGGTGCGCCGTTGACGCTTCGCGCTCCACGCCCATTGCGCCGCAGAACGAACATCGTCACGCACGCGAAGATCAGCATGCAGGCGGCGGGAATCAGCATCGGTGCCTGCGTGCTGCCTGTGGTCTGCTTGACGAACGGCACGAGGTTCTGCGCGATAAAGCCGCCGATATTCCCGAGCGAGTTGATTGCCGCGATGCCCGCCGCGGCGCGCGCGCCGAACAGGAACTTCGGCGGCAGCGTCCAGAAGCACGGAATCAGCAGATACATGCACGGCGCGCCGAAGCACAGCGCGACGAAGCGCAGCGTGTTGGTCGGCAGGAACACCGACGACAGGAAGAACACCATGCCGAGCAGCGCCGACGCGAGCATCGCAATGATCGCGCGATTGCCCGCGCGCAGTTTCGACGGCAGCCACGCGAGCACGATCGTCGCCATCAGCCACGGAATGATGTTGAGAAAACCGTTCGTCGTGTTGCTGACACCGAAACCCTTCACGAGCGTCGGCAGCCAGTAGCTGACGCCGTAGACGGAGATCGACAGCATCATGTAGTAGAGCGCCATGCCGATCACGCGCGGCTCGGTGAGCACGCTCATGAGTGTGCCGTGACGTGCGGCGCTCTTGCGTGCCTGCGTGCTTTCACTGTCCAGCGTGCGCGCGAGCCAGTTCTTCTCTTCGTCGTTGAGGAACTTCGCTTCTCGCGGCGATGCGGGCAGGCAGAACAGCACGACGAGCGTCAGCAGCACGGAAGGAATGCCCGTCACGATGAACACGAGCTGCCAGCCTTGCAGTCCGAGCAAACCGCCCTTGTCGAGCAGCCAGCCGCAGATCGGCGCGCCGACCATGTTGCCGAGACTGCTGCCCACCGTGAAGTAACCGAGCATCCGCACGCGATGCCGCTGCGGAAACCACAGCGTCAGGTAGTAGATCACGCCGGGATAAAGCCCCGCTTCGGATGCGCCCAGTAAAAAGCGCAGCACATAGAACATCGTCGCGTTCTGCGTGAACGCGAGCAGGATCGTCACGACGCCCCACGTGAACATGATGCGCGCCATCCACTTCGGCGCGCCGTACTTGTGCAACAGCACGTTGCTCGGCACCTCGAAGATCAGGTAGCCGATGAAGAACAGCGACGCGCCCAACCCATACGCCACTTCCGACAATCCGAGGCTCCCAAGCATCTGCAGCTTCGCGAAGCTGATGTTCGAGCGGTCGATATACGCGACCAGATACAGCAGGCCGAGCAACGGCATGAGCCGCAAGCCGAGGCGATTGATAAGGCGCGATTCGTCGATCGCGGAAGTGACGGTGTTCACGGTGTCTCCCGGGCCCGGCTGCGTGCGCGCGGGCCTCGTTGTGCAGGTTGTCGTCGTGACGTTCAGGGTGACGCTAAAAGCGTTACTGCTTCTGCGCTTCGCGCCACGCCTTATAGGCGGCAAGCGTTTCTTCGTTCGGCGGATACGTGCCGCGCAGCGGACTGCCTTCGGCGACCCGCTGCTGGATGAACACTTCGAGCTGCTCCTGCTCGGTCGCATCGCGCGCGACTTCTTCGGCCATCTCGCGCGGCACGATCACCACGCCGTCCACATCCGCGACGACGATATCGCCCGGATACACGGCTACGCCGCCGCAAGCGATCGGCACGTTCATGTCGACGGCATGATGCTTCGCGAGATTGAGCGGCGCGCTGGCTCCCGCGCACCAGATCGGCAGCCCGAGTTCGGAGATCGTGCCGCTGTCGCGCACGGCGCCGTCGGACACCATGCCCGCGACGCCGCGCTTCGCGAGGCGCAACGTGAGGATCGAACCCGTCGAGGCCACCGTGCGGTCGCCGCGACAGTCCTGCACCAGAACGCTGCCGGGCGGAGCCGTTTCCACCGCTTTGCGCTGCGGATGGTCGGGGTCCTGAAACACGCCGACATGATCGATGTCCTCGCGCGCGGGGATATTGCGCAGCGTGAACGCAGGGCCGACCAGGTTCGGCGCGCCCGGCGCGGGTTTCACGAGCGGCGCGACGCCTTGCAGGAACACGTTGCGCAGGCCGCGCTTGAAGAGTTGCGTGGTGAGCGTCGCGGTGCTCACGTGACGGAGTAGTTCGAGCGTCTCGGCGCTCACGGTCGTTTCGGATGCGGTCATTTTGTGTCGGCTGTGACGATGTTCGTGTTAATGGATTTCCGGCTCATTGCTGTTCGTTTCATGGGCATCGGGCGAAGGCGTAGTCAGTTTCTCTTCGAGGAAGTCGAAGTCGCAACCCTTGTTTGCCTGGGTCACGTGCAATTGATGCATCACGCCGAAGCCGCGTTCGAACGGACGCTTCGGCGGTTTCCATGCTTCCTTGCGCGTCGCGAGTTCCGCGTCGCTGACCTCGAGATGCAGGCGGCGCGCTGCCACGTCGAGTTCGATGATGTCGCCGTCCTTCACGAGCGCAAGCGGCCCGCCGACGAACGACTCGGGCGCCACGTGCAGCACGCACGCGCCGTAGCTGGTGCCGCTCATGCGTGCATCGGAGATCCGCAGCATGTCGCGTACGCCCTGCTTTAGCAGCTTCTGCGGGATCGGCAGTTGGCCCCATTCGGGCATGCCCGGCGCGCCGACGGGTCCGGCATGTTGCAGCACGATCACCGAATCGGCCGTCACGTCGAGGTCTTCGCTGTCGATACGCGCGGCCATGTCGCCGTAGTCCTTGAACACGACGGCAGGTCCACGGTGCTTCTGCAGATGCGACTCCATCGCGGCGGGCTTGATCACCGCGCCATCGGGCGCGAGATTGCCCGTCAGCACGGCGAGGCCGTCGCGTTCGACAACGGGATTGCCGCGTTTGCGGATCACGTCGTCGTTGAAGATTTCCGCGCCCGCGATGTTCTCGCCGAGCGTTTGACCGTTCACTGTCATCTGCGTGCCGTCGATCAACTCACCAAGTTCCGCCAGCAGCGCGCGCAGGCCGCCCGCGTAATAGAAGTCCTCCATCAGATACTGGCCCGCCGGACGGATATTGCCGAGCACGGGCGTCACGCGCGCAAGTTCATCGAAGCGTGCCGTGGTCAGATCGATGCCCGCGCGGCGCGCGACGGCCACAAGATGCACGATCGCGTTCGTCGAACCGGACATCGCGAGCACGGTGGTGACGGCGTTATCGAAGGATTTCGCGGTCAGAAGATCCGACGGCTTCTGGTCGGTCCACACCATCTCGACGATGCGCTGGCCCGTCAGCGACGCAAACTGCGCGTGACGCGAATCGACGGCGGGGATCGACGAGAAGCCCGGCAGCGTGAGGCCGAGTGCTTCCGTCGCGCTCGTCATCGTGGAGGCCGTGCCCATCGTCATGCAGTGGCCCGGCGAGCGCGCAATGCCGCTTTCGATGCCCTTCCACTCGTCTTCCGTGATCTTGCCTGCACGCAGTTCCGCCCAGTATTTCCACGTATCCGAGCCGCTGCCCAGCGTGCGGCCATTCCAGTTGCCGCGCAGCATCGGGCCGGCGGGCAGATAGATTGCTGGCAAGTCCATGCTGATCGCGCCCATCAGCAAACCGGGCGTGGTCTTGTCGCAGCCGCCCATCAGCACGCAGCCGTCGAACGGATACGACTTCAGCAGTTCCTCCGTCTCCATCGCGAGGAAGTTGCGGTAGAGCATCGTGGTCGGCTTCTGGAACGGCTCGGCGAGTGTCATCACGGGCATTTCGACGGGAAAGCCGCCCGCCTGCCAGATGCCGCGCTTCACTTCCTCGACGCGCTGCTTGAAGTGCGTGTGGCACGAGTTGATTTCGCTCCACGTATTGACGACGGCGATCACCGGCTTGCCCATGTAGTCCGACGAGTGATAGCCCATCTGCGCGGTGCGCGAGCGGTGGCCGAACGAACGGAGATCGTTGACGCCATACCAGCGGTAGCTGCGCAACTCTTCAGGCTTCTTGCGATTCGAGGACAAATCAGTCTCCTTGGTAACGCTATCATTCCGGCCGCAAGCGCGCGCGGCGGGACATGAGGGATAGTCTTTCGCCGCGGCGAAACGATGATGGGATGACGGATGGTAGCGTTATCATTACGCTCCGTCCGCCAGGGATAGTACGGAGAAGCGAAGGAAAATCAGACCGGAAAGGACCCGCGCAGGGAACGCCCCTGCCCGCGTCAGACCTCTTTCGAGTCGAACACGAGCAGTTCGACACCCGCCTGCGCGAAGTTCTGCAGATCAGCGGTAGTGGCGGCGGCTTCGGGTGTGCCCAGCGCCTGCTGCAGCGAGTCGAAGCTGTCGAAGCTGAGGATGGCCGCCAGCGCATAAGGCGATTCGCCCTTCGCGACGGCCACCGGCCCGACGCTCACTTCGTAGCGGCGCAGGCCGGGGATCGACTTCGCGAGCGGCACATGTTTGTCGAAATAATGGGCGTCGAATGCGTTGCGGTCGGCGGGGGTCTTGTAGAGCGCGATGAGCTTTGCCATGTGAGGCCTCCTGAAACGGACGTTCAGTGCAATCCTGCTTGATGCCACATGCTGCCAGTTCAACGGTCCGTGGATTTTACGCTCGACATTTGTAGTTCCCGTGTCGAAGGGACGCGTTTCAAACGCGGCGCCCTCGCCCTTGTCACCGCGCCCCGCCCATCACGCCGACGGACGCCGGCGCAGCGCCCACCACCCCGCCAGCACGGTAAAGCTCACGACCAGCAGCACCATCACCCAGAAACCGTGCTTGTTTTCCGCGAGGGGTACGCCGCCCACGTTCATCCCGAACAGACCCGCGATGATGTTGATAGGCAACGCGAGCACCGTCACGATGGTCAGCGTGAACAGCGTGCGGTTGGTCTGCTCGTTCAGGCGCGCGGCGATCTCTTCCTGCAGCAGCTTGATGCGCTCCGCGAGGCCAGACAGGTCGCCGAGCACCAGCGAGAACTCTTCCGTCGAATCGCGCAGGCTTTGCACATCGGCAGGCGACAGCCACGCGGGCGGCCGCACCAGCAGACGGAAGATCGAGCCCGGCTCCGGCGCGAGCACGCGTTGCAGCCGCACGAGCACGCGCCGCATCGCGCCAAGGTCTCGCCGGCTTTGCCAGGCGCGCTGCGACAGAAAATGATCTTCGACGCGGTCGACTTCGATGCTGGTTCTGCGCACGATTTCCACCAGCAGATCGGCCTGGTCGCGCAGCAGATGGATCAGCAGTTCGGCCGCCGTATCGAAGCTCTCGCCATTGCGCACCGACGCACGCAGCCGGTCGACCGAGCGCAGCTGCTTCAGGCGCGCCGTCACCATGATCCGCTTGTGCGTGTAGACCCACAGCGTCGCGATTTCGGAAGGCGTCTGCTCGAAGTCGTACATCACGTCGTTGACGACTGCGAGCAACGCGCCGTGCTGGTGCTCGATACGCGTCGAATGCGAGCCTTCGCGCAGGGCTTCGAAGAAGGTGTCGGGCAGATCGAGATGCGTGCGCATCCAGCGCTCGCTGGATACGTGCGCGAGATTGAAATGCAGCCAGAGAAACTCGCCCGGATGGGCGCCCGACGTTTTCACGTCGTGTTGACATTCGGCAAGCCATTCGGCCGCCGTGTCGGTATCGACGGCGATGCCGGATTTGTCAGGTGCAAAACGGAATCCGCAAACGAGGCCGGAGCGGTCGGCCCCATAGGTGGCGGGCGCCAGGTTCAAAGTCATGTGCGTTTCGAGGTGGGTTCCGCGAAAGCGCCATTCTGACATGAGCAAACGGCAGAAACGTTACGTGACAGCTGCTTGACGTTTATTTGTCGAAGCTTTGACAGCTTTTTGACAGGTTCTCGCAATGCCCGGCCTGCAAGCGTCGCGATGAACCTGTCCTTACAGCGCGGCCTTAAGCGCTGAAGCCGCCATCGATCATCAGGTTCGCGCCCGTCACGAAGCCTGCTTCCGGGCTGGCGACATACGCGACCATGCCGGCAATTTCGTCGGCCTTCCCGTGACGCGGGATCGCCATCAGGCCATGCAGCGACGCCGCGAACTCGCCTTCCTCCGGGTTCATGTCGGTATTGACGGGACCGGGCTGCACGTTGTTGACGGTGATGCCCTTCGGACCCAGATCGCGCGCCAGACCTTGCACGAACCCTTGCAGTGCCGACTTGCTCATTGCATAGACGGCGCCGCCCGCGAACGGCATGCGATCAGCGTTCGTGCTGCCGATGTTGATGATCCGACCACCCTTGCCCATATGCGCGAGCACCGCCTTCGACGCCACGAACACAGCGCGCACGTTGACCTGCACGGTCGCATCGAAGTCTTCGAGCGAGAAGACGTCGAGCGTGCCCAGGCGCAGCACGCCGGCGTTGTTCACGAGAATGTCGATCTTGCCGAGCTGGCGTGCCGTCTCGTTGATCGCGTTGGTCAGCGCCGCCGGGTCGGCGACGTCCGCCTTGACGGCGACGGCACGGCCGCCCGCCTTCTCGACACTCGCGACCAGTTCGTTCGCGCCCGCAGCCGAGCTGTGATACGTGAAAGCGACCGTCGCGCCTTCGCTGGCGAGCCGGCGCACAACCGCGGCACCGATGCCGCGCGCGCCGCCCGTGACGAAAGCTACCTTGCCTTGCAGATTCGAGTTCATGTTGTGCTCCAGTGGATTGTTTGATTAGGTGAGGCCAGTATGGCGAGCGGATTACATCGCCGGTAGTATCGAATCAAGACTAACAGTTTCAACCACAGGTATAAGCTTCAGAAACCCGCCAGGAGCACGACGGTTACCACATGGAAGCGCTGAACCTCATCGAATCGTTCATACAGTCCGCCGAAACGGGCAGCTTTTCGGCGGCGGCGCGGCGCCTCGGCCTCACGCCTGCCGCCGTCAGCAAGAACGTCGCGCGGCTCGAAACGCATCTGGGCGTGCGGCTTTTTCACCGCAGCACGCGCAAGCTCACCATGACACCGGGCGGCGAGCAGCTCTGGGCTGATGCGGGCAGCCCGTTCGCGAGCTTGCAGGACGCGTTTGCGCGTGCCGCGCAGCATGACGGCAAACCGTCGGGCGTGCTGAAGGTCAGTATGGCCGTCGCGTTCGGGCGCGAGTATCTGGTGCCGTTGCTCGGCAGCTTTCTCGAACGCTATCCCGACATCGTGCCCGACTGGCACTTCGACAACCGCGCCGTCGACCTGATCGCGGGCGGCTTTGATGCGGCGATCGGCGGCGGGATCGAGCTGACGCAAGGCGTGGTCGCGCGAGATCTGGCGCGGCCCTGCGTGATCGTCGCGGCGTCGCCTGCTTATATGGCGGGCCGGCCGCTGCCCGCGCACCCGTCCGATCTCGCGGAACTGGACGGCATCGCGCGCCGCTCCAGCAGCACGGGCCGCCTGCGCGCGTGGACGATGCGCAATCAGGTCGGCGAAGAAGCGCTCGCCGAATGCAACACGCGGATGATCTTCGACGATCCCGAAGCGATGGCGCACGCGGCGCTGGCCGGTCTCGGCGTCGCGTTCCTGCCGACGCCGCACGCCGCGCCGTGGCTCGAAAACGGCCGGCTGATGCGGCTCTTGCCCGGCTGGTATGCGGAAGTCAGCCCGATCACGATTTACTACCCGAACCGCAAGCTGCTGCCCGCCAAGACGCGCGTGTTCATCGACTTCGTCGTCGAAGCGTTCCGTGAGCGGCGGCTCGCCGCACGCTTCGACGCGCGCTGAGATTCGTCTCCGCACAATCCATGACAGGGTTTCCCTGTACGCAAGCCCACGCCACATTGGTCGATATATCAGATGGAGACATGCGTGCCGCATTGCAGCGCGGTGCGTCCACATTTCAATATATCGCCCACGTAGCGAGGCGTCCGGATGCTGAAGCTGAGTTTTACCCAGAAGCTGTGGTTGCCGCTCGTCATTAGCCTGATCGCGTTACTGCTGGTGTCGGTGTCGGCGGCGTATCTGTCGCGCGAAACCCGCATCGAGGAACGCAAGAACGACCTCGTAAATGTCGCCCATGTCGGGCTGTCGCTGGTCGAGGAATACGCGAAGCTCGCGCAGAGCGGCAAGCTGAGCGAAGCAGATGCGCGTACGGAAGCGCTCGCCCGGTTGCGCGAGATCCGCTACGGCGAGGACGGCTACTTCCTCGTGATCGATTCGACGCCGCGCATGGTCATGCATCCGATCAAGCCCGCGACCAACGGCAAGGATCTCGCCGGCACCGCCGACGCGGACGGCCGCCATCACTATGTGGCCTTCGCCAAGGTCGCGCAGTCGCCCGATGGCGGATTCGTCGATTACGTGTTTCCGCATTCGCGCCCGGCTTCCGCAGCGGGGCCGGCATCGGGGCCCGCTGAAGCCGTCGACAAGATCGGCTACGTGGTGCGCTACGCGCCGTGGGACTGGATCATCGCGACCGGCGCGTATGTCGACGATATCGACGCTGCGTTCATGCGCTCGCTGTATCTGATCGGTGGCGTGTTCGCGGGCATTGCGTTGCTGCTGGCCACGCTCGTCGCGCTGACCAACCGCAGCATCCAGCGCACGATCGGCGGCGACCCCGGCTACGCGGCGGATGTCGCGAACGCGATCGCCGTCGGCGATCTCACTGTGTCGATCGACACGCGCACCGACGACGATCACAGCCTGCTGCGCGAAATGCGCCGCATGCGCGACACGCTGACGGACACGATCCGCGCCATCAAACACGCCGCCGATCACGTCGCGACGGGCGCGGGAGAAATTGCGAGCGGCAACGCGGATCTGTCGTCGCGCACCGAGAATCAGGCTGCTTCGTTGCAGGAGACGGCGGCGAGCATGGAGCAGATGACGTCGATGGTGCGGCAGACGGCCGAGAACGCGCGCACCGCCAGCGAACTCGCCGAAAGCGCCGCGCAGATCGCGAACCAGGGCAGCGTGATGGTCGGCGAGGCGGTCACGACGATGCGCGATATCTCGACGGAATCGCAGAAGATGGTCGAGGTGATCGAGGTCATCGAGAGCATCGCGTTCCAGACCAATATCCTCGCGTTGAACGCCGCTGTCGAAGCGGCGCGCGCGGGCGAACAGGGACGTGGCTTCGCCGTCGTCGCGGGCGAAGTGCGCACGCTCGCGCATCGCAGCGCGGGCGCCGCCAAGGAAGTGCGGCAACTGATCAGCCGCGCCGTCGACAGGGTCGGCAACGGCGCGGGCCTCGTCGAACGCACGGGCACGACGATCCAGCAGGCACGAGATGCGATTGCGAGCGTCACGGGCGTGATGCAGGAAATCGCCGCGGCCGCGGCCGAACAGAGCGCGGGTATCGATCAGGTGAATCTCGCCGTCACGCAGATGGACAGCCTCACGCAGGAAAACGCGGCGCTCGTCGAACAGGCTGCCGCCGCTGCGCATTCGCTGACGGAGCAGGCTGGGCGGCTGAAGACCTCGGTGGACGCTTTCCAGGTTGCCGACGCCGTGGCCTGATGTTTCGTCGTGTGGATCTGGTTGGACCACTTTGGAGCCGCTGACCGCGGCTCAGCTAGCTCTGCCGTTCGCGGATGCTGCGCACGAAGTCGATATGCGTGTGCATCGCCGTGCGCGCCTCTTCCGGACGCCGCGAACAGATTGCATCGGCCACCGCGCGATGCTGGATCAGCAGTTGCCCCGACTCCGCCGGACCTTGCAGGCGAACGTCCGTGCCGCTGATCGTGATGTGCTCGCGCAGCATGCCGAGCACGCTCGTGTGCAGATGCAGGAACATCGTGTTGTGCGACGCGAGCGCGATGGCGTCGTGTAGCTGCGCGTCGGCGGTGGCCTCGCTGTCGTGGTCGTCGCAAGCGTGCGAGCGCTCCAGTTCCCGCATCAAAGAACGGATGCGCTTGATATCCGCCTGCGTCGCGCGCATCGCCGCGAAATAGGCCGTCGCGCCTTCCAGCACACGGCGAAATTCGAGGATGTCGTCGCGCAATACAGGGTGATCCGCAACCAGTTGCCCCCACGGCGACGCGATGCCCGCGCGCAACTGATCCGTCGCGAACACGCCCGCGCCGCGCCGGCTCTGCAACAGCCCGCGCGCTGCCAGACGCTGGATCGCTTCGCGTACTGTATTGCGCGAGACGTCGTACTGTTCGGCCAGCGCGCGCTCGGCGGGCAGCCGCGAACCGGGCGGCCAGGTGCCGTCCAGCAGCGACGTTTCCATCTGGCGCATCACGCCCTCTACCCTGCCGCGTTCTCTCGTTCCTGTTGCCATACGCTTCCCCTGCTGCGTCGATCGTGCTTCAGTGGTCCAACCAATTTGTATTGTCGCGCACATTTGGGAATCATGCGTCAACGATTCAAGCGATCCGCGCGAGCCGCATTCGATGCAGGCTGCACATGAAGCGGACGCATTCTGGAGTGAGATATGAAGGAAAGGCACTATCCGGCGGCCCCACGCGATGTCTATCTGTTCGCGACTTGCCTCGTCGATCTGTTCGTCCCCGAAGCCGGGCTCGACGCGGTGAAGCTGCTCGAACGCGAAGGGCTGGTCGTACACTTTCCTCAGGAGCAAAGCTGTTGCGGCCAGCCCGCCTATAGCAGCGGCAATCCCGAACAGGCGCGTGACGTTGCGCGCGCCCAACTCGATATCTTCTCGAAGCCGTGGCCTGTGATCGTGCCGTCCGGTTCGTGCGCGGGCATGATGCTCCACCACTGGCCGAAGCTGTTCGCCGACGATCCCGTGATGGCGCAAAAAGCACAAGCGCTCAGCGAACGCGTGTACGAACTGAGCGAATTCCTGCTGCGGGTGCTGCACATCGAATTGCCCGCCACCACCGACGAGCCGAACGAACGCGTCGTACTGCACACCTCATGCGCGGCGCGGCGCGAAATGGGCACGCGCGTACATGGCGTCGAACTCGTCGATGCATTGCCGGGCGTCACGCGCATCGAGCACGAGCGCGAATCGGAATGCTGCGGTTTTGGTGGCACGTTTTCGCTGAAGCATCCCGACATCTCCGGCGCGATGGTGCGCGACAAGGTCGCATCCGCTTGCGCGACGGGCTGCGAGCGTATCGTTTCCGCCGACTGCGGTTGCCTGCTGAACATCGGACATGCGGCACGTCATCAAGGCGCGCCCGTCGAAGTCGAACATATCGCGAGTTTTCTGTGGCGGCGCACGCAACGCGCCGATGCGAAAAACAAGGGAAGCAAAGCATGAACGCGCGCGAACGCATGCTCGGACGGTTGCGCGCTGCTGCGCCCGCTCAGGTTTCAGGCCACGACCTGAAACGCCTCGATCAACAGATCGACCTGCATTACGACAGCCGCCGTGTCGCGTTGCCGACGCAGGCCCTGGTCGAATCGATGCAGGCGGCGCTCGCCGCCTCGCATGCCGAAGTGTTTCGCGCGACGGAGCGCACGTGGCCCGCGTTGATCGCGCAACGTCTGCTCGATGCGAACGTGAAGCGCCTGCTGCTCGATACGTCGCGCGCGGAAGGTGCTGCGTTGAAGCAGGCGTTGCCCTCCTCCGTAGCGACGCGAAACTACGATCAGCCGATCGAAAACTGGAAAGCCGAACTGTTCGACACCGTCGACGCCGGCTTCACGGTCGCGCGTTCGGGTCTCGCGTCGACGGGCACGCTGATCGTCGCGCCCGACGCCGGTTCGCCGCGCACGATGTCGCTCGTGCCGCCGCTGCATATCGCGCTCGTCTACGCGCATTCGCTGCACGCGGACCTGCACGCCGCGATGCGCGCCGAGCACTGGCAGGCGGGCATGCCGACCAATCTCGTGATGATCTCCGGCCCGTCGAAGACTTCCGATATCCAGCAGACGCTCGCCTATGGCGCGCATGGCCCGCGCGAACTGTGGGTCGTGATCGTCGAACATCAAACCGACGCAGCCGTCGCTACGGATGGAGACGCAGCATGAACGCCACCCCGATGCACTTCGTGCCGTCTCAGGACTTCAAGGCGCGCGCCCGCGCCGCGCTCGACGATCCGAAACTGCGCAGCAGCTTTCGCGGCGCGATGGACTTTCTGCAAACGAAGCGCCGCACGCAGTTTCCCGACGACGACGAGTTGCAGCATCTGCGCGATCTCGGCGAAGCGGTGCGGCGTCATGCGCTGTCGCGCCTGCCCGATCTGCTCGTGCAGCTTGAAGAAAATCTCACTGCGCGCGGCGTCCACGTGCATTGGGCCGAAACAGCCGCCGAAGCGAACGAGGTCATCCACGGCATCGTGCAATCACATGACGCGAAGCGCGTGATCAAGGGCAAGTCGATGGCGAGCGAGGAAATCGAGCTCAACCATTATCTCGAAGCGCGCGGTATCGACTGCATCGAATCGGATATGGGCGAGTACATCGTGCAGCTTGCGCACGAAAAGCCGTCGCATATCGTGATGCCCGCGATCCACAAGACAAAGGCTGATATCGCCGAACTGTTCGAGCAGAACATTCCCGACACGCGCTATACGGAAGACGTCGACGAGCTGATCCAGACGGGACGCCGCGCGTTGCGCCGCGCATTCGTCGATGCCGACATCGGCCTGTCGGGCGTCAACTTCGCGGCGGCTGACACAGGCACGCTCTGGCTCGTCGAGAACGAAGGCAACGGACGCCTGTCGACCACCGTGCCCGACGTGCATATCGCGATCATGGGCATGGAGAAAGTGGTCGAGAAGCTGTCGCATATCGTGCCGCTGTCGAGCCTCCTGACGCGCTCCGCCACGGGCCAGGCGATCACGACGTACTTCAATCTGATCACCGGGCCGCGCCGCGAAGGCGAGCGCGACGGTCCGCGTGAAATGCATGTGGTGCTGCTCGACAATGGCCGCACGCAGGCCTATGCGGACGAGCAACTGCGCGCGACATTGCAATGCATCCGCTGCGGCGCGTGCATGAACCATTGCCCCGTGTACACGCGCATAGGTGGACACGCGTATGGCACGACGTATCCGGGGCCAATCGGCAAGATCATTTCGCCGCATCTGCTTGGCCTCGAAGAAACGGCCGACCTGCCGACGGCATCGAGCCTCTGCGGCGCGTGCGGCGAAGTGTGCCCGGTGCGTATTCCGATTCCCGAACTGCTGGTGCGCCTGCGCACGGAAGCGAATCGCAATCCGGACGAAGTGGTCGCGCATCCGCTGCGCGGACAAGGCGCGAAGTTCAGCCGCGAGGAACAGTTCGTGTGGCGCTTCTGGAGCGGCGCATTCGCGCATCCGCGCGCGTACAAGGTGCTGCGCTGGGCGGCGACGCGGCTGCGCGCATTCGCGCCGAAGAACCAGATGGGCTGGACCCGTCACCGCGAGCCGCTGAAGCCCGCGGCGCGCAGCCTGCATGACCTGATGCGTGAGCGCGGCCAGCCCGAGTAACGCGCTTTCAACCCCGTAGATCACACGCGTGCATCGCCTCAATGGCGATGCACCGGGGGCGGCCGCACGCCGCCGACAAGAATTCATTGATCGCATATTCGGAGGAGACCGACATGCACCCCTGGTATCAGACCTACCTGCCCCTCGGCAGCCTCTGGCTATCCGCGCTCGCGGCCAGCATCCCCATCATCTTTTTCTTCGTCGCGCTGGCGGGACTGCGGCTGAAGGGCCACGTCGCGGCGGCGGGTACGCTGGCGTTGTCGCTGGCCGTCGCGATCTTCGCGTACGGCATGCCGGCGCAGCAGGCGTTCGCGGCGGCGGGCTTCGGCTTCGCATACGGCTTGTGGCCGATTGCGTGGATCATCGTCACGGCCGTTTTCCTTTACAAGCTGGTCGTCAAGACGGGACAGTTCGAGATCATCCGCGCATCCGTGCTCGCGCTGACGGACGACCAGCGTCTGCAACTGCTGCTGATCGGCTTTTCGTTCGGCGCGTTTCTCGAAGGCGCGGCCGGCTTCGGCGCGCCCGTCGCGATCACGGCGGCGCTGCTCGTCGGACTGGGTTTCGATCCGCTGAAGGCCGCGGGTTTGTGCCTGATCGCGAACACCGCGCCCGTCGCGTTCGGCGCGATGGGCATTCCGATCATCGTCGCGGGCCAGGTGACGAGCATCGATCCGTTTCTGATCGGCGCGACGGCGGGCCGCCAGTTGCCGCTGCTTTCGCTCGCCGTGCCGTTCTGGCTCGTGTTCATGATGGACGGCAAGCGCGGCCTGAAGGAAACGTGGCCGGCTGCATTGGTCGCGGGCGGCAGCTTCGCCGTCACGCAATACTTCACGTCGAATCACATCGGACCTGAACTCCCCGACATCACGTCGGCGCTCGTCAGTCTCGTCGCGCTCGCGTCGTTCCTGAAGGTCTGGCAACCGCGCCGAGCGCGCGATACGGCACGCGGTGCTGTTAGCGGCGGTGCAGCGGCCTTGTCCGGATTCGGTGCTGGCTTCGGCGGCGGTTCGAATGGCGCTGCGGGTGTCAGCCGTCGCGCTTCGCCTTATACGCTTGCGCAGACCATCCGCGCGTGGGCGCCGTTCGGCATTCTGACTGCCGTCGTCACCGTCTGGAGCCTGCAGCCGTTCAAGGCGCTGTTCGCCGCGAAGGGCACGCTCGCCTGGAGCATCCTCAAGTTCAAGGTGCCCGCGCTGGATCAGCTCGTGATGAAGACGGCGCCCATCGTCGCGACGCCGAAAGCCTACGAAGCCGTGCTCAAGATCGATCTGCTCTCGGCAGTCGGCACGGCCATCCTCGTGACGGCGCTGATCTCGATGGTGCTGCTGCGCGTGAAACCGCGCGACGCACTCGCAACGTTCGGCGAAACGCTGAAGGAACTGCGCCGCCCGGTGCTGTCGATCGGTCTGGTTCTCTCGTTCGCGTTCGTTGCGAACTACTCGGGGATGTCGTCGACGCTCGCGCTGTTGCTCGCTGGAACGGGCGCTGCGTTCCCGTTCTTCTCGCCCGTGCTCGGCTGGCTTGGCGTGTTCCTGACGGGTTCGGATACGTCGTCGAATGCCCTCTTCTGCTCGCTTCAGCACGCAACCGCGCATCAGATCGGCGTGTCGGACACCTTGCTCGTGGCTGCGAACACGACGGGCGGCGTGACGGGCAAGATGATCTCGCCGCAGTCGATCGCCGTCGCCTGCGCGGCGACGGGGCTCGTCGGACGCGAGTCGGAGCTGTTCCGCTTCACGGTGCGGCATAGTTTGCTGTTCGCGATGATCGTCGGTCTGATCACGCTGTTGCAGGCTTATGTGCTGCCGGGGATGTTGCCGGGTTGATCTACCCGCTCGCATTCGCTTGATGAACGCCCGCTTCGAACGCGGGCGTTCTGCTTATGGCGCGCTGAGAAACCATGCCTTCAAGGTCGCCGCACCCGGCTTGAGTTCGATCGACTGCGGATGTACGAGGTAGTACGCAGTCTTCAAAGGCAGACTCTGACCAAATGGATCGATCAGCGACTTCGCCGCCGTCTCCGCTTCCGTCAATACCGCGCTCGTCAGCACGACGCCCTGTCCCCGCACGGCGGCCTCGATCGCCATCAGCGACTGGTCGAAATGAATGCCCGCCATGCCGTCGATCTGCCGCGCCGACAGCTTGCTGAATTTCTTCAGCCACGTCGTCCAGTGCGGATGCAGCGTGTTGTGCAACAGCGTTGCGCGTTGCAGATCGTCGGGGGTTTTCAGCTTCAGCCGCCTCGCATACGATGGACTGCAATAAACGCGCGCTTCATCGGCATGCAGCAGTTGCACGTGCAGATCGGGCGCGTTGCCGTCGAAATAGCGCACGGCCAGATCGATCGACTGCAACTCGAAATCGACCATCGCGGTCGTCGTATTCAACTCCAGCGCGATGTCCGGATGCGCGATCAAAAAGTCCGTCATGCGCGGCGCGAACCATTTGGCCGCGAAGCTGGGCGGCATCGACACGCGCACACCCTTGCTCTGGTTCTCGCGCACGCGGCGGCTCGCATGCATGATCTGTGCGAGCGCCGGCTGAATCTGTGCGTAGTAGGCGCGCGCTTCATCCGTGGGGATGATCTGCCGCACCTGACGCGCGAACAGCGCGACGCCGAGCCACGCCTCGAGCTTCTGGATCTGCTGGCCAACTGCGCCGGGCGTCACGTTCAGTTCATCGGAAGCTGCAGAAAAACTGTTTAGACGCATCGCGGACTCGAACGCGATCAGCGCTTTTAGGGGCGGCATTGCGGACATAGGATAGTTTTTCTGCAGTATCGACGAGAACAAATCGTTTGTACCGCATCCGTGCGCGCAGCACAATCGGCGCATCGTCCTTCCATCCGATGGTGTTTGCCATGAATCCCGCTTATCTCGCGTTCGCGTTGCTCGGCCTGATCTGGGGCAGCAATTTTCTTTTCATGAAGTGGGCCAGCCTGTGGATCACGCCCGCGCAGATCGTGTTCTTGCGCGTGCTGTTCGGGTTTTTGCCGCTGCTCGTCTATGCGTTTGCGACGAAAGCGCTCGCATGGAAACAGCTGCGCCATGCGCATCACTTCGTCGTGATGTCGCTGCTCGCGACAAGCGTTTACTACTACGCGTTTGCCAAAGGCGCGTCGCTGTTGCTGTCGAGCGTAGCGGGCATGTTGAGCGGTGCCATTCCGCTTTTCTCGTTCGTCTGCGCGTGGGCGCTGTTGCGCGCGGAACGACCCAGCCCACGCATGATGGTCGGCGTGGTGTGCGGTTTCGTTGGCGTGTTGATGATCGCGCGGCCGTGGAATGGTGCCGTCGCGAGCGTCGATCTGAGCGGTGTCGCGTATATGGCGGCGGGCTCGCTGAGCGTGGGCTGCTCATTCGTCTACGCGCGGCGCTTTCTGTCGAAGCTCGACATGTCGCCCGTCGCGCTGTCGACGTGGCAAATCGGCTTTGCGCTGTTGACGATTGCCTGCGTGACGCCGTTCGATGGCATCACCCGCATCGTACACGACGCGCGCGCCGCCGCCGGCCTCGTGCTCGGGCTTGGACTGCTCGGCACGGGCGTCGCGTATATCCTGTACTACTTCATCGTGCAGCGTCTCGGCGCAATCGCGGCTTCGAGCGTCACGTATATTCCGCCTGTCATCGCGCTGGGAATCGGCGTGCTGGTCGCGCACGAACCGATTCGTCCGCTCGATCTGCTCGCGATGACCTGCATTCTCGGCGGCGTGTTCCTGCTGCAAAGCGGGCGTAGTCCGCAGAAGACGGCGACCGTGGCGCGACGGCCGGCGTAACGCTCAGGTCTCGCTCCACATGCGCAGCAGGTTGTGATAACAGCCCACCAACGTGCGGCGCGCCGCTTCATCGCCGTTCGAGGCATTCAGGCGTTGTATCGCGCCGTCGAGATCGAACAGCATCGCGCGTTGCGTGTCGTCGCGCACGAGGCTTTGCGCCCAGAAGAAACTCGACACGCGCGCACCGCGCGTCACGGGCCGCACCTGATGCAGACTTGTGCCCGGATACACAATGGCGTGTCCGGCAGGCAGCTTCACTTCCTGCACGCCGAAGGTATCTTCGACCAGCAGTTCGCCGCCGTCGTATTCGTCCGGCGGCGTGAGAAACAGCGTGATCGAAATATCGGTGCGTACGCGCACGCCGCTGCCCGGCACGAGCCGGATCGCGCCGTCGACATGACTGCCGAAGTGCATCCCGCCTTCGTAGCGGTTGAAGAGCGGCGGATACACCTTGTTCGGCAGCGCGGCGCTGATGAAGAGCGGGTGACGCTCCAGCGACGCGACAATCCGGTCGCCCATTTCCAGCGCGATCTGCGAGCCTTCCGCGATCTGCTGGTTGCGCTTGACGGGCGCGCCCTGGTAGCCGGCCGTCGCGCGGCCATCCACCCATGCGTCGCTGGCTTCGAGCGCCGCGCGCATCGCGGCGGCTTCGGCGGGACTCAGTACGTCCGGAATCGAGACAATCATCGTTCAACGTTCCTGCATAAGCGGCAGCGCCGCGCGCCTCCGCATGAATCGCTTCATGCGGGCGAGCGCGCGGCGTGCCGTGGGCTATCGCTTCGTGCGATCAGAAGAAGCGATAGTTTAGCGTCGCGAGGAACGTACGGCCGTAACCCGGCACCGCGCGTCCACCGTCGGACGGAATCAGCGCGTCGTAGTAGTTCTTGTCGGTCAGGTTCAACACGTTGATCTGGACGTCGTAACGCTTCGCGTGATACGCGGCCATCGCATCCCAACGCGTGTATCCGCCAACCTGTACGAGGTTGTTGTTCGCCGCATAGCGCGACGACATGTACGTCGGACCGCCACCGATTTCCCAATGCGGCGTGAACGCATACGTGGTCCACAGTGTCAGCGTGTTGTGCGGCGTGTTCGCGGGCGTCTTGCCTTGTGTGCCATCGAACGCCTGCAGAATCACGCCGTCCATATACGTGTAGCCGCCGAACACCTGCCACTTGTCCGTGATGTGACCGGCGAGGCCGAGCTGATAGCCGCGTACGCGGATATCGCCGTCGAGCGTGTAGCTGCCGTCGGGGTTTGCGGTACGCGCATTCGTCTTTTCGATGTTGAAAAGCGATTGCGTGACGGACAGACCGCCGCCGAGCAGATCCAGTTTCGCGCCGACTTCATACGACTTGTTGTGCTCGGGCGGCAGGTTCTGCTGGCCGTTGGTGAGCGTCAGCGCTTCGAGCGACGGATCGAACGACGTGCCGTACGACACGTAGTACGACTGCCAGTCGGCCGGCTGATAAATAATCCCGCCGCGCACGCTGGTGAAGAAATTGGTCTGCGTCGCGTAACCCGGCAAGTTGATCGAATTCTTGATCGACGCTTCGTAGCGGTCCCAACGCACGCCGCCCACCACCTTCCAGTGCTCGCCGAGCGAGATCGTGTCGTTCAAATACAGGCCCACGCCATTCGCGCTCGATTCCGCGAGATTCGTCGCCACTTCCTTCACGTTCGCGGGGCGCGGCGTGTACGGCGGATCGATCAGCGGCACCACGCCGATCGTGTTCGAGGTCATCCCCGGCGAAGTCGCCGTGAAGCTCTGGTTGCTATACGTTTCGTGGCTCAGATCGACGCCGGCGAGCAGGTCGTGCTTGACCGGGCCGGTGTTGAACTTCCACTCGACGTCGGTCGAGTTGTAGACCGAATGGTCGTTAATGTTGCGGTCCTTGCCCTGCAGCTTCACGAACAGCTTCGACGGATCGATGTTCGTGAAGTTGCCGTTGGTGAGCGCCGTCGACGTCGACAGCGGCCCCGTCAGCACCGACGCCGCATTGGTCGCGCGCGCTTCCGTACTGTAGT
Source organism: Paraburkholderia terrae (assembly GCF_002902925.1). Classification (GTDB taxonomy): domain Bacteria; phylum Pseudomonadota; class Gammaproteobacteria; order Burkholderiales; family Burkholderiaceae; genus Paraburkholderia; species Paraburkholderia terrae. Next base: position 1,546,294 of record NZ_CP026112.1, read on the forward strand.
GGCTGAACTGCGTCTGGTTGCGCACCGTCACGTCTTCGTTGAAGCGATGCTTGATGCGCGCGCTGAACGTCTGCACGTCCTGAATCGTGCGGTCGTCGGTGTAGCCGTAGAACGTGCCGCGATTTACCGGCGCGGGGTGGCCGTTCAGCGGCGGAACGCCGTAGTCGGGCTGGTCGCGGTTGTGCTGGATCAGCGCGGACAGCGTGATTTCCGTCGGCGTGCCGATGCCGAACTTCACTTCGGGCGCGACGCCATAGTCCTTGTTCTTCATCACGTCGCGCGACGAACCGAGGCTCTGGCCGAATGCGTTAATGCGGAACGCGGAGGTGTCGGTGATCGGCGTGTCGAGGTCGACCGTCGTGCGGTAACGGTCATGCGTGCCCGCCTGCACGGAGACGTCGGCGCGCTTTTTCAGCTGCGGTTCCTTGCTGACGTGGTTGATCACGCCGCCCGTCGAACCGCGTCCGAAGTACAGAGACGACGGGCCATACAGCACGTCGATCGATTCGAGGTTGAACGTGTCGCGGTAGTACTGGCCGCGATCGCGGAAACCGTCGAGGTAGATGTCGGTACGCGCCGAGAAGCCGCGCAAGTTGATGTTGTTGCCGATCTGCCCGCCTTCGGCGGCGCCGATCGTGATGCCGGGCACGTTGCGCAGCGCGTCGGAGAACGAGTTCGCAGCCTGCGACTGGAGCACGGCCTTCGGGATGACGGTGACGGCCTGCGGAATGTCGCGCAGCGCGGTCGGCACCTTGGCGCCGACACTGGAGGTGTCGGGCTGGAAGTCAGTGGCGTTGTCGGCCTGCCCCGTCACCTTGACGGCCGGCAGTGTGTTGCTTTCGGAAGGCTGGCTGGCCGAGGGCTGGCTGGCGGGAGAAGCGGACGTTGCAGCCTGGGCAACCTGTACTGCCGGTGTGGCTGGCGTCGTCGTTTGAGCAAACAGCGGCGTCGCAAAGACGGCCATGACGGCCGCTGCGAGTGGCGTGGTTCGAAGCATCACGATTCCCTGTCGTTGTAACTGATTTTTTCTTGGTGCAACGGGCGGTGCCTGCCCGTCCGGTTCGCGTCTTCGCGCGAACCGCCCCGCCGGTAGCTGTCTCCCCGGCCGGCTCCATCTAAATGAGAATCGGTATCATTACATGAACGGTAATGGTTCGCAATCATCCGTAAGGCATATGTGGTCTTTCTGCATCAAACGTTTAAATGACAATCTGCTTTCGATTGATGAATGGGTCGCGCCTGTTTAATCGCGCGCTCTTGCGGCATAAAGCCAATAAAAAACGGGCGGCGTCTTTCGACACCGCCCGCTTCAACCTTCCCGCTTTTCTACGTCAAATGCCTAGCGAACCTTGCCCGCCTTCCACGCTGCGAGCAGCTGGTCGTACTTGACCGTTTCGCCCTTCGGCTTTTCGTTCGCGAGCTTCTTCCAGGGCGCATGCTGATCCGAGAGCCATTTCGACGGATCGCTTTCCGGGTTCAATTCCGGCGCGCACACCTTCATGCCGGCGCGCTGCAAACGGCCCAGCACCTGGTCCATTTCCTTCGCGAGGCTGTCCATCGCGGCTTGCGGCGTCTTCTCGCCAGCGGCAGCCGTCGCGACGTTCTTCCACCAGAGCTGTGCCATCTTCGGATAGTCCGGCACGTTGTTGCCCGTCGGCGTCCACGCGACACGCGCCGGGCTGCGATAGAACTCGATCAGGCCGCCGTACTTGTCGGCGTTCTTCGTGAAGTAATCGCTATGAATGTCGGAGTCGCGAATGAACGTGAGACCGACAATCGACTTCTTCAGCGACACCGACTTCGACGTCACGAATTGCGCGTAAAGCCATGCGGCAGCACGCTGGTTCGCGGGCGTCGACTTGAAGAAAGTCCACGAGCCGACGTCCTGATAGCCGTTCTGCATGCCGTCCTTCCAGTACGGGCCATGCGGCGACGGCGCCATGCGCCACTTCGGCGTGCCATCCGCATTCGTCACGTTGCCGGGCTTGAGCATCGACGCCGTGAACGCGGTGTACCAGAAGATCTGCTGCGCGATCTTGCCTTGTGCGGGAACCGGGCCCGCCTCGCTGAACGTCATGCCGGACGCTTCAGGCGGCGCATACTTCTTCAGCCAGTCGACGTACTTGGTGGTCGCAAAAACGGCAGCCGGGCTATTCGTGCCGCCGCCGCGCGACACGGATGCACCCACGGGATGACAACCATCCGGCGTCACGCGAATGCCCCATTCGTCGACGGGAATGCCGTTCGGAATGCCTTTATCGGCTTCACCCGCCATCGAAAGCCATGCGTCTGTGAAGCGCCATCCAAGCGACGGGTCTTTCTTGCCGTAGTCCATGTGGCCGTAGACCTTTTCACCGTCGACGGTCTTCACGTCGTTCGTGAAGAAGTCGGCAATATCTTCATACGCGGACCAGTTCACGGGTACGCCGAGATCGTAGCCATACTTCGCCTTGAACTTGTCCTGCAGATCTTTGCGCGCAAACCAGTCCGCACGGAACCAGTACAGATTGGCGAACTGCTGGTCAGGCAACTGATAGAGCTTTTTATCCGGCGCGGTCGTGAAGCTTGTGCCGATGAAGTCCTTCAGATCGAGGCCCGGATTCGTGTACTCCTTGCCCTCGCCCGCCATGTAATCGGACAGCGGCACGATCACGCCATAACGATAGTGCGTGCCGATCAGATCCGAGTCCGAAATCCAGCCGTCATAGATGCTTTGACCGGATTGCATCGACGTCTGCAGCTTTTCGACGACATCGCCTTCCTGAATGATGTCGTGCTTGACCTGAATGCCCGTGATTTCCGTGAATGCCTTGGCAAGCGTCTTCGATTCATACATATGCGTGTCGATCGTTTCCGACACCACGTGTACTTCCTTGACGCCTTGCGATTTGAGTTTCGCAGCCGTATCGATGAACCATTTCATTTCGTCCATCTGCTGCTGCTTGCTCAGCGTGCTGGGCTGGAATTCGCTATCGACCCATTTCTGCGCTTCTGGCGTACCCGCCAGTGCAGCGTGATTCGCACAAGCCCCCGCGACCACTCCTGCCACTGCGAGCGCGACGATCCGTCTCCTGTGTTGCATGGTCTTCTCCTGTGTCTCCACACCCCTTTGGATCATCAGCCGGTTGCCGCCCGGGGCATCAACGAAACCGGTTTATTCTTGATGCTTTATCCCTTCCACATGATCACGAGCAGCACGACGACGGACGCCGCAAAGCCCGGCCACGCGCTCGCGCCTTCGCCGCTAATCGCAATCCACGCGAGATTCACATAGGCCGCCGTCAACAGTCCGATAAAGAGCCTGTCGCCACGCGTGGTCGCAATCGGCAAAAAGCCTTTGCGTTCGATAGTCGGCGCGCGAAACTCCCAAAGCGTCATGCCCGCGAGCATCGCAACCACGCAGCCAAAGAAGATCCCGACTTCAGGTGTCCAGTACATCCACGTGAACATCACACTCTCCCCATCGCAAAGCCCTTCGCGATGTAGTTGCGCACGAAGTAAATAACGAGCGCGCCGGGAATGATGGTCAGCACGCCGGCCGCGGACAGCACGCCCCAATCCATCCCCGCCGCCGATACCGTGCGCGTCATCACGGCGGCAATCGGCTTGGCGTTGACGGTGGTCAGCGTGCGCGCAAGCAGCAGTTCGACCCAACTGAACATGAAGCAGAAGAATGCCGTCACGCCGACACCCGCCTTGATCAAAGGCAGAAAGATCTTGACGAAGAATGCGGGGAACGAATAACCGTCGATATACGCGGTCTCGTCGATTTCACGCGAAACGCCCGACATGAAGCCTTCGAGTATCCACACCGCAAGCGGCACATTGAACAGCATGTGCGCGAGCGCAACGGCGACGTACGTGTCCATCAGCCCGACGCTCGAATAGAGCTGGAAGAACGGCAACAGGAACACGGCGGGAGGCGTCATCCGGTTGGTGAGCAGCCAGAAGAACATGTGCTTGTCGCCGAGAAAGCGATAGCGCGAGAACGCGTACGCGGCCGGTAACGCGACGAGCACCGACATCACCGTATTCATCAATACATAAATGATCGAATTGATGTAGCCCCAGTACCACGACGGGTCGGTGAAGATCACCTTGAAGTTGTCGAACGTCACCTGATGCGGCCAGATCGAAAACGCCGACATCGTTTCTTCGTTCGTGCGCAGCGAAATCGACAGCATCCAGTACAGCGGAATCAACGCGAACGCGATATAGCCGAGCAAGACGAGCCCGCGTATCCAGCGGCGGTTATCACGCATTGTCTTCTCCCGTCGTTGCAGGACCGCCTTTGCCGACGCGCTCCATCCAGTTGTAGAGAATGAAACAGAGCAACAGGATGATCAGGAAGTAGATCAGCGAGAAAGCCGCCGCAGGCCCGAGATCGAATTGACCGACGGCCTTTTGCGTCAGGTACTGGCTCAGGAATGTGGTCGAGTCGCCCGGACCGCCACCCGTCAGCACGAATGGCTCCGTATAAATCATGAAGCTATCCATGAAGCGCAACAGCACCGCGATCATCAGCACGCCGCGCATCTTCGGCAACTGGATATAGCGAAACACCGCAAAACGGCTTGCACCGTCGATTTCCGCGGCCTGATAGAAGGCATCGGGAATCGCGCGCAATCCTGCATAGCAGAGCAATGCAACGAGCGGCGTCCAATGCCAGATATCCATTACGAGCACGGTGACCCATGCGTCGGTCGGACTCGCCGTGTAGTTGTAGTCGACGCCGATGCGATTGAGCACGTAGCCGAGCAAACCGATATCGGGCCGGCCGAAGATCTGCCAGATCGTGCCGACCACATTCCATGGAATCAGCAGCGGCATCGCGAGCACCACGAGCGCCGCCGATGCACGCCAGCCGGACGCCGGCATCGCGAGTGCAAGCCCGACGCCGAGTGGAATTTCGAACAGCAGCACGCAGGCTGAGAAAATAATCTGCCTGCCCAAGGCGCCGCGCAGATCGGGATCGGTCATGATGTTGCGAAACCATTCCGTACCGACGAACACATGCTGCGTCGGACTGATGATGTCCTGCACCGAATAATTGACGACCGTCATCAGCGGCAGGATCGCGGAGAACGCGACACAAATGAAAACAGGCACGACGAGCAGCCACGCCTTCTGGTTGAGCGGCTTCATCACGCGCCTCCTGCGGCTCGCACCGCAATGCGTTCGTCGTTGCTGAAATAGACGGTTTCCGGCGCCGCGACGCGCAACCACACGGGGCCATCCACGACGCGCAAATTCGGCTCCATCTTTGCGTTGAAGATGTGACCTTCGCAGTTCGCCGTCACGAGCTGATAGTTGCCGAGTTGCTGCGCGCGCGTGACTTGCGCGCGGACTGCGCCCGCTTCGCCGTCATCGGCGAGACGCACGAACTCGGGCCGAATGCCGAGTTTCAGATCGCCGTTCGTGCTCTTGAGGGTCGCGAGCGTATTCGCATCGACGGCGACACGTTGCGAGCCGAGCTTGATCGCGCCTTCATCGAGACTGACGGGGCACAGGTTCATCCCCGGACTACCGATGAAATACCCGACAAACGCATGATCGGGGCGAAGAAACAGCGCTTCCGGCCCGCCCTTTTGCACGACGCGCCCATTCGTCATCACGACCACTTCATCCGCGAATGTCAGCGCCTCGACCTGATCGTGCGTCACGTAGATCAGCGTGAGCTTCAATTGCTGGTGGATCTTCTTCAGCTGACGCCGCAGCATCCATTTCATGTGCGGATCGATGACGGTCAGCGGTTCGTCGAAAAGAATCGCCGCCACATCTTTGCGCACGAGTCCGCGTCCAAGCGAAATCTTCTGCTTCGCATCCGCCGACAAATTGCTCGCCTTGCGCGGCAACTCACGCGCCATGTCGAGAATATCGGCCACTTCATGCACGCGAGTGCGGACTTCGGCGGCAGGTAGCCCGCGATTGCGCAGCGGAAAGGCGAGATTGTCGAACACGGTCATCGTGTCGTAGATCACCGGGAACTGAAACACCTGCGCGATATTGCGTTCCCGCGCGCCTTGCACGGTGACATCACGTCCGTTGAAAAGCACTTTGCCTTCTGATGGCGTCAACAGGCCCGACACGATATTGAGCAAGGTCGATTTGCCGCAACCCGAAGGACCGAGCAGCGCGTAAGCGCCGCCGTCTTCCCACACCATGCTCATCGGTTGCAGTGCGTAGTCATCGAGCGAGGCGGGGTTTGGCCGATACGCGTGGCCGAGATTCTGAAACTCAATGCGCGCCATATGCCACCTCCTGCACCTTGGGACGCGCGACAAGATTGGCGTCCGCGCCGAACACGAACAGTTCGTCGGGGTCGATATAGACGTCGAGCTGCGTGCCGAGCGCGATCTGATGCACGCCTTGCAATTGCGCGACGAGATCGATGCCGCCCTGACGCGTATGCAAGTGAAGGTACGTTTCCGAGCCGCTCAACTCGGCGAGTTCGAGCAGACAGGGCACGGCAATCGAATGCGCGTTGCGCGGCGCAAGACGCAAATGGCCAGGCCGGATGCCGATCCGGCAGGTGCCCGTTCCAACAGCCGTGGCGGCTGCGCGGCGCACGGGCACGTCGATGCCGATGGGCAGGCGCGCGTCGCCGCTCTCAAGCAGTTCGCTCGTCAGCATGTTCATGGGCGGATCGTTGAATACGGCGGCGACATCGACATTCGCAGGCGCGTTGTAGACGTCGAGCGTCGGGCCGAACTGCAGCACGCGGCCCTTGTCGACGACGGCGGTGTAGCCGCCTAGCAGCAACGCTTCGAGCGGATCCGTCGTCGCATAGACGACCGTGGTCTTGCCGTCGGAAAAGAGTGTCGTGAGTTCGGCGCGCAATTCCTCGCGCAACTTGTAGTCGAGATTCACGAGCGGTTCGTCGAGCAACACGAGCGACGTGCGCTTGACGAGCGCGCGCGCCAATGCGCAACGCTGCTGCTGGCCGCCCGACAGTTCGCCGGGACGCCGGTCGAGCAGATGCTCGATGTGCAGCTTCGACGCGACCTCGTTCACGCGGCGGCGTATCTCGCCCGCTTCCGTCTTTTGCAGCTTGAGCGGCGACGCGATGTTGTCGAACACCGTCATCGCGGGATAGTTGATGAACTGCTGATAGACCATGGCGAGGTTGCGCTGACGCACGCTCACGCCCGTCACGTCCTGGCCGTCGGCCAGCACGCGCCCCGTCGTGGGCCTGTCGAGTCCTGCCATCACGCGCATCAACGTGGTCTTGCCTGCCTGAGTGGGACCCAGCAGCACATTGATCGCCCCCGGGACGAGCCGCAGATCGACGCCGTACAGATGCGTCAGCCCGCCCGAAACGACGGTGACCCGCTCGAGTTCCAAAACCAAATTGCTCTCCTTTGTTCGATGCTTCTGATGCAGCTTCGCTTTTCTTCTGCTTGTTCTTTGTTCAACCGCGGCTTCGATGCAAATGCAGATGCTTTGGTACGGCGACAACAGTGATTCGACTACGGCGTTCGCATACGCCGGGCGCCGCAAGGCGCGGCCCGGTTTGCTGACGAGAGGCAGGGCAAGGGATAGCGCCGCACGGGCGCCGGAGAAGCTGTTATCGATCCATTGTCCCGATGGTTTTTATTCGGGCACTTCAAAAACAGGCCATACGACCCATGTTCAAAAAGGAAATCAAAACAACAGCAACAATGTTCTCTTTTGTTCGTTTACGTTTAAATCGGGGTTAACCATACAAAACGTGAACAAACACCATCTACTGTACTTACGGACAGTAGAACAATCTATTACGCATTGACGCGAGTTTACTTACAGATAGCAAGTTGGCGGTCAGCGTAACAGAAGAAATGCGGCACACCGGGCGGCTGTGCAATTCGTCTGAGCTGTCGAAACCGGCGGCCCCAAAACCGCAATCCGTGCGCGCGAGTCAATCGCATACGTTCTATTTTCGCGCGATGAAAAAGACAGCAGGCTTATGGTTTCCTATGGTTCGCTTCGCACATTTGCAAAACGTCGCCGCGTGAGCGGGCCCAAGCGGGACTCGCTATTTACGAAGCACTCCATCCGTGAGTCCATCCAGAAAGGGCCTTGTTTTTCAGGCTTTTCACGTGTACCGGCCCGTATTCAAAGGAACCGGGATGAAACGCGAAGGCGTGCGGGTATACGTTAATTTGTGCGCGCCGGTCAGCCTCGTTTACTGGACGAAAGCCAGGTCGTCCGAACTACTTTGATCAGACATGATCGAGGGGTTCGGACGTTGTTTGTCCGTACCGGAGGTGTAGCATGGCGAATCTGTCCAGCAGTGCAATCGACGAATTCAAAGCTCTCACGCGGGGCCAGGTCGTATTGCCCGGCGATCCAACGTTCGATGAAGCACGCAGTATCTGGAATGGGATGATCGACCGTCGCCCCGCGATCATCGTTCGCTGCGCGGGCACGGCCGATGTCCGTCGCGCCGTCAATTTCGCGCGCGACAACAAGTTGCTGCTCGCCGTGCGCGGCGGCGGCCACAACATCGCGGGCAGCGCCATGTGCGAAGGCGGCATGGTGCTCGACCTGTCGCAGATGAAGTCCGCGCGCATCGATCCCGTCGCGCGCCGCGCCTATGTCGAACCCGGTTGTCTGTTGCGCGACTTCGATCACGAAGCCCAAGCCTTCGGGCTCGCCACGCCGCTCGGCATCAATTCGACGACTGGCGTCGCGGGCCTCACGCTCGGCGGCGGATTCGGCTGGATCAGCCGGCGCTTCGGGATGACGGTGGACAACCTGATTTCAGCCGATGTCGTCACCGCCAATGGCGAATCGATCCGCTGCAGCGCCGATTCGCATGAAGATCTGTTCTGGGCAATTCGCGGCGGCGGCGGCAATTTCGGCGTCGTCACGATGTTCGAGTTCAAGTTGCACGAAGTGGGACCCGAGGTCTACGGCGGCCTCGTCGTGCTGCCGATGGACCAGGCGCGCGACGCGCTAGTCAAATATCGCGCCGCGCTGGAAACCTGGCCCGACGAGCTGACTGTCTGGGCCGTCGCGCGCTTCGCGCCGCCGCTGCCCTTCCTGTCCGCCGACGTACACGGCAAGCCGATCATCGCGTTTGCGGTCTGCTACACGGGACCTGTCGCGAACGGTCCGGCCGTGGTCGAAGAAGTGCGCAAATTCGGTACGCCCTACGGCGAACATCTCGGACCGATGCCGTTCACCGCGTGGCAACAGGCATTCGATCCGCTACTGACGCCGGGCGAGCGCAATTACTGGAAGTCGCACAATCTCGCAACGCTCGACGACGGCCTGATCGACGCATTCGTCGATGCAATCGCCAATCTGCCGTCGCCGCAGTGCGAGATCTTCTTCGGCGCAATCGGTGGCCAAACGATGCGCGTGGCGCCCGATGCAATGGCCTACTCGAATCGCGACGCGAAGTACGTGATGAACGTGCATGGCCGCTGGACGGAAGCCGCCGACGACGAGCGCTGCATTGCATGGTCGCGCGCGTTCTTCAATGCATCGGCGCCGTTCGCGCTCGGCAGCGTGTACGTGAACTTCATGACGGAAGAAGAATCCGCGCGCGTGGGCGACGCATACGGTCCGAACTACGCGCGGCTCGTCGCGGTGAAAGACCGATACGATCCGCAGAACCTGTTCCGCCATAACCAGAACATCAAGCCATCCTCAATGGCCTGAACACAGCGCCTCCGACATGCCGGATAGCAATCGTTGTCTCGTTGCTATCCGGCATCGTTTTTCAGCGCCCCGCTTCCATCGATTCACGCTGCACCGCGCGATGCGTGGATGCATCGCCTCACGCTAAAGTATCGTGTACGCCCACGACGCTGCCCCTTCTGCCCAACGCACCATGCCGCGCATGCGCATCGCCTTGCTGACGATCGTCGCCATGTTCGCCTTCGCCGGCAATTCGCTGCTATGCCGCATGGCGTTGAAGGGCACGTCGATCGATCCCGCAACGTTTACGTCGGTGCGCATCGTCTCGGCTGCCATCGTGTTGTGGATCATTCTGCGCAGCCGCGGCCAGTCGCAACCCATCACCGGCAACTGGCTTTCCGCTTTTGCGCTTTTCACGTACGCAGCGGCGTTCTCGTTTGCCTATGTATCGCTGGCGGCGGGAACGGGCGCGCTGCTGCTGTTCGGCGCGGTGCAGGCGACGATGATCGGCTACGCGCTCTGGCGCGGAGAACGTCTACGGATGCTGCAATGGACGGGCCTCGCATGCGCGCTCGCCGGCCTCGTCGCGCTCGTGTTGCCCGGCGTGAGCGCGCCGGCTCCGCTCGCGTCGCTGCTGATGCTATGCGCGGGCATCGCGTGGGGCGCGTATTCGCTGCGCGGCAAACGCGCCGCCGATCCGACGGCCACCACGGCAGGCAACTTCATTCGTGCCATCCCGTTCGCGGCGGCGATCAGCATCGCGATGTTTGCGCGCGCATCGATCGATAGAACGGGCCTGCTTTTCGCGGCGATATCCGGCGCGTTGACGTCGGGCGTCGGCTACGTGATCTGGTACGCCGCGTTGAAGGAACTCAAGGCCGCCACGGCCGCGACCGTGCAATTGAGCGTGCCGCTGATCGCCGCCATGGGCGGCATCGTGCTGCTCGGCGAACCGCTGACCACGCGTCTCGCGTTGAGCGCGGCCGCGATATTGGGCGGCATCGCGCTCGTGGTCGGCCGCCGCTGACTATCGTACCAACTAATGAATGAACGAACGATCGGATCGCGACGTGACAAGCGCACCGATATATACGGTAGAATATATCGATCGTTCTAGTCTCGGGAGAGTCGGGGTGGGCAGCACTCGTCGCGATGCGCCAACGGATGCACTATCCGGGAAAATCAGCACGCTCAAGCCGATGTCGGCCGACGTGCGCGCGCAGCAGATCCGTGACGTGGTCGATGCGTTCAGGCGTCTGCGCAGCAGCGTCACGCGCTTCGTCCAGATGTTCGCAGCCGCGCGGAACGCTACGTCGATGGCCGAAGGACTGTCTTCCGCGTCGCTGCGCGAATTGCTGACAATGCTCGCCAGCGAAGCGCAAGCCGCCCGTTTTGCGCGGCTGCGCGAACTGAAGATCGCGATCCGCCAGGCGCGCGTGCTCGAACGTACACGCGACGCGGTGTTTTCCGAGTCCTTCAGCACGGACCCGACGGCGATGCGCGAAACGGTGACGGCGCTGGAGCGAGTCGACGCGATCCTCGTCGGACTGTGCGTCGAGCACGTGCTGGAGCGGCATAAGCCCACGCCACCGCGCACGGTGGCGCTCAAGCCCGCGCCGCTGCCAACGCGCAGGCGTCAACCCGAACCGGTGTACTGATTTTCGCCCCGGCGCGCACCCGCTATATTCGATGGTATATTTCGAAAATCCGTTCGCGCATCCACCCCGGTCCGCCGTCATGTCCGGATAGAGGTCTTCATGCACGCTCCGCCCTTTCGTCTCGCCCGCCCGGGCATCGATACGTCCATCGGTTCCGCACAACGCGCCGATCCCTGCTGCGCGCCTTCGAAGCCGCAACTCGCCGATCTGAAACGACGCACCCGGCTCGCGGAACTCGATGCGCATCTGCACTGCTCGATCATCGGCACGTGTCTGAGCACGCATGAATTGCGCAAGCTCGTGCCGAAGTTCACCGACCTCGACCGTCAACGCGCCACCGACCTCGAAATTCATCACACGGCTGTAGAGCTTGCGATCGAAGGCGGCGCAGGCGGCAAGGCGCTGCAAAAGGCACTGGACGAGCGCTATGCCGGTGCGCTCCGGCTGTTCGACAAGGCGAAGGACCCCGACGCGGTGCTCGCGCTATGGAAAGAAGCGCTCAAGAGCGGCGACATTCCGCCCGCCTATTGGGCGCTGATGACGCATCCGCAAACCACCATGAGCGTGCGGCAATCGGCGTTCGGCGATCTGCACATGCTGTCGCATCTGGTCGGCGCCGCGAATCGCGCGGATATCCGGCGGCTCGTCGCGCTGGAAGAAGACAATGCCACGTTGCGCACGAAGATCGATCGCCAGCAAAGCCGCCTGCAGGAGATGAGCTTGCAGCGCGACGCCGCCGCGCAGGAACTGGAAACGCGCGCGGCGCACGCCAAGGCACAGGATGCCGGCACCGACGACGCACTACGCGCCGAAGTCCAACTGCTTCGTGAAGCATTGACGGCGCGCGACGAGCGTCTCGCGCTGCATACGAACCGCCGTGAAGCCGCCGAACAGCGTGTCGCCGCCGAACAGGAAAGCGCCCGTGCGTTGCGCGCGCGGCTCGATGAAATGGATGCGCTCGTGAAAACGCTGCAAGCCGAAGCGAGCGCGCTGGAACGCACGCTTCAGGCCACGGCGGGCGACGACCCGTCCGGGCGTTCGGCCTCGCTGGCGATTCTGGAACGCATGCGCATCGTGTATGTCGGCGGAAGGCCGGGTTCGAATGCGGCGATCACGCGGATCGTCGAATCGGCAGGCGGCGAGATGACCGTGCATGACGGCGGCATCGAGGATCGCAAGGGCTTGCTCGCGGCTGCATTGCCGGGCGCGGATATGGTGGTGTTTCCCGTCGACTGCATCGATCACGACTCGATGAACATGCTCAAGCGTGTCTGCGAACGCGGCCACATTGCGTGGTATCCGCTGCGCACCGCGAGCGTCGCGAGTTTTGTCGAACTGATCGGGCGGCTCAATGCCGACGCGCAGACGAACACGCAGTCCGGTGGAGCGCCGCGCTTCTGTCTGCGTCACGGCTAGGCATCACGCGCAAACCGTTCAAGATTTAACGCCGCACCATCTTCGTAAGCGCGGCGATATCGTCCGCGCATGCGGCGTACGCCTGCGCTTCGATGCCCCGATAGAGCCGGATGATCTCCTCGCCGACGGGCGTCAGCGCGCTGCCGCCGCCGCTCTGCCCGCCATGTTCGGACACCGTCGCCGGCGATTTCAGCGAACGGTTCAATTCATCCATCAGCAGCCACGCGCGCCGGTACGACATGTTCAGGCTGCGTGCCGCTGCCGAAATCGAACCATGCTCGCGCACCGCTTCGAGCAGCGCGACCTTACCCGGTCCCAGCGCGATCGTGCCTTCCTGCTGAATGCGCATTCTGAAGCGCACCTCGGGCTTCGGATGTGCCGATGTCTTCATGTTGTTTGCCGGTTGACTCATGCGCGCAAGCATACACGATGCCATACGCAGGACTTCAATCGGCACTTGCACCAGTGCGCGGCCAGTTCACGCCAGCAAAGACGACGACCACGTTGACGGCATCAAAGCTCGAGCACGCGCGCAACCACACCCGCGAGCCGTTTCACATGACGCGGCGCGGGCAGAATATCAGCGGCTGAAAACAGAATGGGCGCGCCTTCGTCGACGGAAAGCGGCTGGTCGCCGCGCTCGAACGCGACGAGCACGCGTTCGCCGATCGGCGTGTTGAACAGTTCATGCCATGAGAACGTCACCGCGTAGCCGTCGTGAGCGTGCGCGATGAAAATGGTCCGCTTGAAATCGCCGGGCCGGTCGTTGCGCAGGCCCGCCATGTCGATCAGATCCTTCAGCAGCACGCCGCGATACTGATCGACCTTGCGGATGAAGCGGTTCGTCGTGTAGCAGCGCAGGTCGAAGGGATCGGCCGTCACGCTTGCGTGCTGCCGCAGATCGTCGATCGTCACCTGCATCGGACGCAGAAAATCGCCCGCCAGCATGACGGCGCCCGCCGTCGTCTCCTGCAGCGGCAGCGCCGCCGAGCCAGTCATTCCCATCGTCCATCTCCATTGCGTTGCGACGCTGTCATGCCCACGATGTATCGGTGGATATATTACGCTGCTCGCGAACTGGCTGCCGAAGGGAAACGCGACATAGGCGGCATATCGCACGGCTTATGACATGCGGGGCGCGGGGCCGCCGCCCGCGCCCGGCGTCGACGCTCAATCGACGCCGACGATCACGCTCGAAGCCTTGAAGATCGCCGCAGCCGCCTTGCCGCTGGTGAGGCCGAGACGGTCGACGCTGTCGTTCGTGACGATCGCGGCGACCTGCGCGCCGCCCGCCGCCGAAATGATGACCTCGCTGTTGACGGCGCCCTTCGTGACCGACGCGACCGTGCCCGCGATGCAGTTGCGCGCCGACACCTTGCTGCTGTCGGCATCGATCATCACGATCACCGACGAAGCCTTGACGAGCGCGAACGCCGGCTTGCCCGCCGCGAGCCCGAGCGACGACGCGCTGCCGTGGGTGATTACCGCGACGATCTCGAGTCCGTCCTGAGTGCGGAGCGTGATCTCGTCGTTGACGGCCCCGGCCTTGACGGCCGTGACCTGACCGGCGAAATGATTACGTGCGCTGGTACGCATGCGACTCTCCTTTGGGTTGCCCCTGTGTGTTGTTCAGTGTGGACGAACGGCAAGTCCGCAGTGTAGCGCGCGGCCTGTGACAGGCCGTCATCGGCTCGGTCGGCCCTCACGGCACGCCATGGGACGCGGACGTGACGAGACAGTGGCATCCCGGTTGCTCATACCTATCCAGACGAAAACAGATAAAAGGAGCAGCCATGGACACGATTGGATTGTCGCAGCGCATCGAGGAAATCGAACTGGCCCTCGTCGGGACCTTCGAATCGCCGAAAGCGCCCACTGTCAGCGCCTATCAGGAAGGCCCGACGACCTGGCTGATGCTCTCGTGGGTCGTCGAAACGGGCCGCGACACGACGCTCGATGCGCGCTGCGTCGTAACTCTCAAGCTCGGCGATGCGCAGATCGACCGCTATGCCGCGCTCGATACGGCCAAACGGCGCGTCGTGCAGGATCGTCTGAGGGATCTCGTGCGGCAGCATGTCGAAGTGTCGAGGGCGCAGCCGGCTTCGACGGACAGTTGTTCGATCGAACTCGACGTGGACGACACCGTCTTCGACGTGCCCGACGAACCCTACGACATGCTGTAACGGCCGCGGCGCAGCGGCGGCCGGAACGCTTCCAGTCCCGCCGCCAACGGCAATAGACTATGCTAACGCGCGAGCCTGTGCGCTCGCGCCGTCGCACACGCGGCTTTCCATTCGAGTCTATTGCCCATGAATTCCACCACCGACGATACCCCGCGCCCCGCCATGCGGGCGCTCACGCCGCTCGAAGCCCGCGTGCTGGGCGTGCTGTTCGAGAAGCAGCACACCGTGCCCGACACCTACCCGCTGTCGCTCAACTCCCTCGCGTCGGGCTGCAATCAGAAGACCTCGCGCTCGCCCGTGATGAACGTCAGCGAATCCGAGATTCTCGACGCGATCAACTCCATGAAGCGCCTTTCGCTGGTGCTCGAAGGCAGCAGCAGCCGCGTGCCGCGCTTCGAGCACAACATGGAGCGCGTGCTCGGCCTGCCGCGCCAGTCGGCGGCGCTGCTGACGGCGCTGCTGCTGCGCGGCCCGCAGACGGCAGCCGAGTTGCGGCTCGCCACCGCGCGCCTGCACGGCTTCGCCGATACGTCGTCCGTCGAGGCGTTTCTCGAAGAGCTTGCCGCCAATGATCCGCCGCGCGTCGTCAAGCTGGGGCGCACGCCGGGCGAGCGCGAGAGCCGCTGGATGCATTTGCTGTGCGGCGAGCCCACGCCCGAACAGATCGGCGCCGCGGCACTCTCCGACGAGCCGCTGCCGCCCGGCGAACTCGAAGCGCTGCGCGCCCAGCAGCGCGAGTTGAGCGAGCGCGTCGAGCGGCTCGAAGCGCTTGTGACGCACCTCGCGGGCGAGCTTGGCGTGTCGCTCGATGAACTGAAGGGAAACCTGTAGCCGCTGCCACCGGACAGGTTTGCCGCGCGCGGGTCGCGGCAAACCGTCAGCGCTCCACCACGATGTGACCACGCCGCCGCATGGCCGGGCCAAGCCAGATCAACAAACGATCCAAAACGCAACCGCCTTGCCAGGCAGGGCACCAGAGAGGGCACAAAACAGGCCCCCAAACGGGTTGCTAACCGCCCTTGACGAATGCGACGATGCGGTTGGCGCGCGGCCGACGCCAAGGCGCGCCGCCTTTCGCCCTGCCCCGCTGTGCCTCTTTTGCGATTCACTGTGCCAGGAGACTGACCGATGAACGAGCACGACGAACCCAATCTGCCCACCGCTTCCGACCTCCCCGCCGACGACCGCCCCGACGATCCCGACCGCCGCCGCGTCCTCACTGGCCTTGCCGCAGCAGGCCTCGGCCTCGCGCTGGCGGGCTGCCAGTCGGTGGACAGCGCCTCGACGGGCGCGCCGCGCAGCGCGGCCGACGCGCGGCTCGACAACGCGTTGCGCGATCAGGTCAAGCGCATCGTCGTGATCTACGCGGAGAACCGCAGCTTCGCGAACCTGTACGGCAACTTCCCCGGCGTACAGTATCCGCTGTCCGCCGTCACGCCCGATCGTTACGTGCAACTGGACCGCGACGGCAACACGCCGCTCGCCACGCTGCCGAAGATCTGGGGCGGCCTCGTGCCGCAGGCGCAGGAAGTCGACGGCAAGCGCTACATGATTGCCGAGCGCGATATCTCCGGATTGCGCAACCAGCCGTTTCATCTGACCGACGCGCACGGCGCGCCGCTGCCGAACAGCGTGATCACCCGCGACCTCGTGCATCGCTTCTATCAGAACCAGATGCAGATCAACGCGGGCCGCAACAACCAGTTCGCCGCATGGGGCGATTCGGGCGGCCTCGTGATGGGGCATTACCGCAGCTCCGGCGAATCGCTGAAGCTGTGGGGGCTCGCGCAGCAATACACGCTGTGCGACAACTTCTTCATGGCCGCGTTCGGCGGCTCGTGGCTCAACCACATCTTCCTGATTTCGGCGCAGGCGCCGCTCGTACCGGATATCGGCAGCGGGCCGGGGAAGAAGCTCGTGTCCGTCGTCGAAGGCGACGACCCGACGGGCACGCGTCTGAAACAGGCGCCCAATTCGCCGAAGACGGCGCTCGAAGGCCCGCCGGTGTTCGTCAGCGACGGCCTGTTCACGCCCGACGGCTACGCAGTCAACACGATGGCGCCGCCCTATCAGCCGAGCATGGTGCGGCCCGCCGAGGGCGGCGATCCCGCGCTCGCGAACCCAGGCGACCCGAAGGTGCTGCCGCCGCAGCGCTACGCGACGATCGGCGACCGGCTGAGCGACAAGGGCGTCGACTGGGCGTGGTATAGCGGCGCCTGGCAATACGCGCTCGATCATCGCGATACGGGCGCCGTGCCCGACTTCCAGTACCACCATCAGCCGTTCAACTACTTCGCGAACTTCGCGCCCGGCACGGCGGCGCGCGCGCGGCATCTGCGCGACGGAGGTGTAGGCGACGACGCATCGACCAACCGCTTCATCGCCGATATCGACGCGGGACGCCTGCCCGCCGTGACGTTCTACAAGCCGCAGGGCAATCTGAACATGCATGCGGGCTACGCGGACGTCGAGTCCGGCGACCGGCATATCGCGAACGTCATCGAACATATCCAGCGCGGCCCACAGTGGCAGAACACGGTGATCGTCATCACGCACGACGAGAACGGCGGCTGGTGGGATCACGTCGCGCCGCCCAAAGGTGACCGCTGGGGACCGGGCTCGCGCATTCCCGCGCTGGTCATTTCGCCGCTCGCGAAGAAAGGCTATGTCGATCACACGGTGTACGACACCAACTCGATCCTGCGTCTGATCAGCCGCGTGCATGGGCTCGCGCCACTCGATGGCGTGGCGCTGCGTGACCGTACGCTGGTGCAGAACGGGCTGACGCCCATCGGCGATCTGACGGGGGCGCTCGATCTCGCGTGATGCCGTTGTCGAAGTTGCATTGAAGGAAACACATGTTCGTCGTGTATTGGCTGGAAGAAGGCACGTCGATGGGAACCGCTCGCTTCGAGCGGTTCGCCGCCGACGAAATGACCAAAGCGCTCGCGTTCACCGAAACGCTGCGCAAGCAGCAGGCTGCCGGCGATGACGTGAGCTTCGTCACGCTCTGCAGCGAGAACCCGCGTTCCGTCGGCAAGGCCGGCGCGTCCGATCCGCCCGCCGATTACGCGTGGAAAAAGCGCCGCCCGTGAGCGCGGCTGTGGCATACATGCCACGCGTCCCTCGACGCTTCGCAACACAATTGCGCGCATAAAAAGCAAAAACGCGAAGTGCTGTAAAACATTCAGGATTCCAGAAACATCCGTCACGGCTGTCTGTCAGATTCCCGTTCTGTGCTGCCCGGTCCGCACCGCGCCGTTCGCCCGGCGCGCGCGAACCGATGCCGCGGCATCGCAGAACGACAAGAGGAAGACCGACATGACATCTACGCAACCGAATCGTCGAACGCATGCGCGCGCGTGCGCGGGCCTCGCCCTGCTATCGCTGATCGGCGGCTGCACGACGCTGCCCTGGCAGATGACGCCCGAAGATCGGTCGCTTCAGCAGCCTCCGCAGACGGCAGCGTCGCCCGCTTCGACCGATCGTCCGGCACGGCGCCCGCCCGTCAACGCCGATAAGCCGCTGTCCGACGGCTATTACCGCGTGAAGCCAGGCGACACGCTCTATCGCATCGCGACGAGCCACGGGCAACGCAGCGAAGACATCATCAAGTGGAATAACCTCACCGACCCGGGCCACATCGAAACAGGCGGCGTGCTGCGCGTCACGCCGCCGCCCGATGCAGCCAGCGGCAGCGCTGCGTCCGCGTCGTCCGCTCAGGCAAAGCAACAGCGCACGAACACGCCCGCAAAGCCCGACGACGCCGCGAAGACCAATCCGAAAAGCGACAAGGCCGACATCACCGACAGGAAGGACGACAACAGCGTAGACACGGGCAAGCCGAGCTTCGTCTGGCCTGCGCGCGGCACGCTGGGCGCGGTGTACGGACAAGGCAAATCGAAGGGCATCGTGATCGCCGCCAAAGCCGGCGATCCGGTGAAAGCGGCGACGTCAGGCCGCGTCGTGTTCGCGGGCGACGGTGGCAAGCCGTACGGCAAGCTGATCGTCATCAAGCACGACGACACGCTCGTGACAGCCTACGGACATAACCGCAAGCTGCTCGTGAAAGAAGGCACGAGCGTCAAACGCGGCGAAACGATCGCCGAGATGGCGGCGACGGACCACGGCAACGGCTCAATGCAATTCGAAGTCCGCAAGGACGGCAAGCCCGTCAATCCCGCGACGTATCTGCCGCGCGTCGGTTCGTGACGCGCGAGCACAAAGTAAAAAGCCGCGAACGGCGCACTGCCGTTCGCGGCTGGGTCTTCCCAGGTTCTCGCTTTGCGCTCAACGCACCGCGTTAGCCTCGACCAGCGGATCGAGGTTCCCCGCGGTTTCCAGTGCGTTGAGATCGTCGAATCCGCCCACATGCGTTTCGCCGATGAAAATCTGCGGCACCGTGCGGCGTCCCGTGCGTTCCATCAACGCTAGCGCCGTGGCGCGGTCGCTCTGAACGTTGATTTCCTCGTATGACAGACCCTTCTTCTTGAGCAGCGCCTTCGCGGCGAGACAGTACGGGCACGTCGGTGTCGTGTAGATCGTGATTGCGGACATGGTTATCTCCGTTAGCGTAGTGAATGCGGCGCGTTACCGACCGCGATAGATGTCGTCGAATGCGGACGATGCGCCTGCCAGCGAACGGGCGCGTGTCGCACGGAAACCCGAGCCGGCGCTGCCGCTGGTCGACGGACCATACGAAGTCGCGATCAGATCATGCGAGCGATGGAACACGTGCGGCGCAGCGGCCGAGTAATTCGCCGGCTCCGGATAGTTCGTGTCGCTTTGCGCGTACTGGCCGGATTGCTGCGCGGCGATCAGTTCGGCGCGAACCTGCGCGCGCCTCGCCGTCGATTGAGATTCAGCGTGGCTTGCGAGTGGCAGACCCAATGCAGCCGCGAGAACGAGAGCTTGATAGACGCGATTCATGTTGAGCACCTTTGAGAAGCGTTGCCGTCGGCGACGGGATGGCTCAACTGTAGGTGCGCGTCGGATGGCCGTTAATGTCGGCGCGTCTCATGAAGATGCTCGATCGGCTCACCGCTTTTGGGCGAAGGCGTCGTGAAGCGTCACGCGCGGCTTCTGCGTGATAGCTCGATGCCTTGTGCGGCAAGGGTTTCCGGGCGATGCACACGGCCGGTCGCAGAGGCCCCGGCGCGTGCTATGCGGTTTATGAAATTCTCTATTGCTCTGCGTCGGCCGCAGCTTCATCCGCCGCGGCGTCCTGCGCCGACTGCATGTGCCCGCCCGATGCACGCCAGCGCGCCGGCGTCACGCCGATCTGCTTCTTGAACACGCGCTGGAACGCCGCTTCCGACTGATAGCCGACCGTCTCGCCGATATCGCCGACGGGTGTCGTCGATTCGAGCAGCATGCGGCCCGCGATCGTCATGCGGACTTCCGTGAGCACATCGGTCGCCGAGCGGC
Organism: Paraburkholderia terrae; assembly: GCF_002902925.1. Lineage (GTDB taxonomy): Bacteria > Pseudomonadota > Gammaproteobacteria > Burkholderiales > Burkholderiaceae > Paraburkholderia > Paraburkholderia terrae. The sequence continues at coordinate 1,566,605 of NZ_CP026112.1, forward strand.
CAATCGCCTCCTGGAACTGCCGTACGAAGGTCGCGCGCGACATGTTGCACAGCGCGGCGAACTGGTCGAGCGTCCACGGCTTGCCGGGCGATTCGAACATCGCCGAGACGGCCGCCTGCAGGCGCGGACGCCCCGCCAGCGCCAGCAGCCCGTGCGGCGGATGCGCGGCTTCGCTCGCGAAGCGCAGCGTCAACGCGAACAGTGCCGCCGACAGATGATTGACGAGCGTTTCGCTGCCGGGGCATTCGTCCGTGGCCTCTTCGCGCATCAGTTGAATGAGCCGCGCGAGCCGTGAGCCCGCGACGCCGCCCGGTTTTTCGCCATTCGCGGCTGGATCGCCATTGAGCGTCGTATGCGCACCGCTGCGCACCACCAGCCGCGACGGCAGGTGATCGCGTAGCAGCCGGTCCGGCACGGCGCCGAGCAGAAAACGGCCGCACAGGATGTCGGCCGTGTCGCCCGTGCCGCTATTCTCCGCGACCGTCAGCATGATGTTGCGCCGCTCCGTGACGGGGACGGGCTGCGCGCCGCTGCCGTCGTGGATACGGTGCGGGCTGCCCGTTGGAAACACGATGATGTCGCCCGCGGCCAGATGCTCGGGCGGCCCGTTGCCGTCTTCGAGCACCGCGCGCCCCGACAGCAGCACGTGATACGGAATCTCGCGCACGCCCGCCGGGCCCTCTTCGATCGCCCATGGCGCGCCGAAGTGGCAGCGGACATCGACACGCCCGCTCACGGGCATCAGCGACAGGAAGCGGCTTAGGAGATCCATTTGAGCCGCCGTTTGAGCCGATTAAGCATGTTTTTGAATCGTTCGAGGATTAGCAACGCGCACGCAGGACCGTAAAGTGGAACCGTGCAATGCAAACCGATTCTACTGGACGGCAGCGATGCGCGCGGCACAGCACACTGATTCCGCCACCGCCCGTCTGAGCGAGGAACATCATGAAGACGCTTCATATCGATGTCGCAGTGATTGGCGCGGGCAGCGCGGGCTTGTCCGCCTTCCGCGCCGCGAAGGCCGCCGGCGCGAGTGTCGTGCTGATCGAAGGCGGCGCGTACGGGACGACCTGTGCGCGTGTCGGCTGTATGCCGTCGAAGCTGCTGATCGCCGCCGCCGAAGCCGCGCATGCGGCGCGCAGCATGGCGCCGTTCGGCGTGCATGTCGATGGCGCCGTGCGGGTCGACGGACGCGAAGTGATGGCGCGCGTCAAGCGCGAGCGCGACCGCTTTGTTGGGTTCGTTGTCGAATCGACGGAAAGCATTTCCGATGAAGAGCGGCTGATCGGCTACGCGCAGTTCATCGACGACAACGTGCTGCAGGTCGGCGAGCACACCCGCGTACACGCGAAGCGCGTGGTGATCGCGACGGGCTCGTCGCCGTATGTGCCGGCGATGTACCAGGCGCTCGGCGACCGTGCGATCGTCAACGACGACGTGTTTGCGTGGGACGATCTGCCGCGCAAGGTTGCTGTGATCGGCGCGGGCGTGATCGGGCTGGAACTGGGCCAGGCGCTGGCGTGGCTTGGCGTCGACGTGACGATGCTCGGCGCGCGTGGGCGCGTTGGACCGTTGAGTGATCCGGCGATCAAGGACTATGCGCGTGATGTGTTCAAGGATTCTTTTCACTTTGAGACGCATGCGCAGGTGGAAGCGGCGACGCGCGAAGGTGACAGCGTGCATTTGCGGTATCGCGATGGCGCGGGGGAATTGCACGAAGACACGTTCGACTATGTGCTGGTGACGGCGGGCCGTCGGCCGAATATGGACAAGCTCGCGCTGCATAACACGACGATCGAGGTCGATGCGCGCGGTGTGCCTGTGTTTGATCCGTTGACGTTGCAGGCGGGCACGCATCCCGTGTTTATCGCGGGTGACGCGAATGATGTGCTGCCGCTCTTGCACGAAGCCGCCGATGAAGGTCGCGTTGCGGGCGACAATGCCGCGCGGTATCCCGATGTGAAGCCGCTTGTGCGGCGGGCGGCGATTTCAGTTGTGTTTTCTGAGCCTGGGATTGCGATGGTTGGGGCGCGGTTTCTGGATCTTGCTGAGGGCTCGTTTGTGACGGGTGAAGTTAGCTTTGAGGATCAGGGTCGTAGCCGCGTGATGTTGCGCAATCGCGGGTTGATGCATGTGTATGTGGATCGCGATACGCGACGGTTTGTGGGGGCTGAGTGGATCGGGCCGGGTGCTGAGCATATCGCGCATTTGCTGTCGTGGGCGTTGCAGATGGGGCTTACCGTTGATGCGATGCTCGCGATGCCTTTTTATCATCCCGTTGTTGAGGAGGGTTTGCGGAGCGCGTTGAGGAGTGCTGCTGCGCAGCTGGCCGTTTAAGTGGTTTTTGGGGTTGGTTTTTGGGTTCGGCCCGGGGTGTGGTTTGGATTCGCGGTGCTGATTCGGGGTGTTGGCTTTTGCGCTGGCAGCTCGGTGTGTTTGCCTTTGCGCTGGCATCCGCGATTTGTTAGCGTGCTTCACACGTCGCCCCTGTGCGGGGCGGCACCTACTTTTCTTTGCCGCCGCAAAGAAAAGTAGGCAAAAGAAAGCGGCTAACACCGCCAGTTCTAGTGTTTGCCTGAGGGTCCCCAACCGGTCTTACGCTTCGCACGGCGGTGCCCTGGTTGGTGCCCGTTGCCAACGCTTCGAACGAACGCCTCACCCGCTTCAGGCACCCGCACAAGGGCTGGTGGCAGCGAATGGTATATGCCGCCCAGGCGGCAAACTGTGTGTAGGTTGTCGCACCATAAAGGTTAGTGCTCTTACCAGAAACACCAGCCTTGCTATTCCGTCCGGAGTGATGTGCCTGTGGCGCGAAAGCCTACACACAGTTTGCCACCTGGGCGGCGGTGGAATATCTGGCACGGCGTGCCATAACGCGGGTACGTGAAGCGGATGAGGCGCTCATTCGAAGCGTTGGCAACGAACGCGAACAAGGACGTTGCCGTGTGAAGCGTAAGACCGGTTGGGGGCCCTCAGGCAATGAGAAATGTTGGCGGTGTTAGCCGCTTTCTTTTGCCTACTTTTCTTTGCGGCGGCAAAGAAAAGTAGGTGCCGCCCCGCACAGGGGCAACGCTTGAAGCACGCTAACAATTCGCGGATGCCAGCGCAAAGGCAAACACGCCCCGAATGCGCCCAAACCCGACCCCGTGGGCGGCAGCGATCAGGGCCGACGTCTCCAACACATATCAACACGCGAAAAAAACGCGGCACGAGGCCGCGTTCAAGCGTGTTGTCCGCTGCGTGCAGACAGGATGAAACACAACGAGTCTAAAGCATTGCGCGAAACGATAAACCCCGCAATCGACAATTCATTATCGTTGTTCCCGCAATATTCCCAGATGCATCATGATGCCGCGAAATATTTGCGGCAATACGCGTTAATTCTCGTTTGCCAAAAAACAATCCGCTAACGCGTGCCTAAAGAAAGATGATCGCAGAAATACTGTTTGTATGAAGCCGCAATAATCACGTCATTGCGTGTTGTGAATTTCACTAATGCGTTTTTTTGGCTTTTTTACATTTGTTGTGTGCGCCTTTAGTCTCTCGCTCATTCAATGCTTTACCACACGCAGGAGAAGAGAAGAATGAAGCGCACTGCCCTCTCGATGATCTCACTGGCTGCACTGGCCACGGCCACCAGCGCCGCTCACGCACAAACCAGCGTCACGCTGTATGGCACGATCGACACGGGGATCACCTACGTTCACAACGCGTCGGGCAACAACAGCCTGTGGTCGCTCGGCAATACCAGCGCAGGCAATCTGTCAGGCACGCGTTGGGGCCTCAAAGGCAGCGAAGATCTGGGCGCGGGCCTGAAGGCGATCTTCCAGCTCGAAAGCGGCTTTGATCCGAGCACGGGCAAGATGGGCCAGGGCAGCCGCCTGTTCGGCCGTCAGGCATTCGTCGGCCTTTCGCAGGATCAATACGGTTCCATTACGCTCGGCCGTCAATACGATCCGCTGATCGACCTCGTGCAAGGCATCACCGCCGACAACTACTTCGGCAGCGCATTCGCCACGGCAGGCGACGTCGACAACTACGACAACAGCTTCCGCGTGAACAACGCGGTGAAGTACACGTCGCCCGTTTTCGCGGGACTGCAGTTCGAAGCGATGTACTCGTTAGGCGGCGTCGCGGGCAGCACGGGTTCCGAGCAGTCGTATTCGGGCGCAGTCGCGTATAACAACGGGCCGATCGGCCTCGCGGCAGGCTACTACTACGCGTCCAACAGCCCGGCATCGGAAGGCATTCGCACGACCTGGAACAGCACCTCCGACGGCACGTTCGACGGCCCCGTCAATCTCGGCTATCAGACAGCGCACTCGATCGGCATTGCACGCGTGGCAGGCCAGTACACAGCCGGTTCATTCACGTTCGGCCTCGGCTACAGCAATGCGCAGTATCGCCGCGACGACAGCTCGGTGTTCGGCACGAACGAACGCTATAACACGGGCCAGGGCTTCGTGAACTATCAGGCCACGCCCGCGATGCTGGTCGGTGTCGGCTACAGCTACACGCATTCGAACGGCGATACGTCGGCGACGTACCATCAGGTGTCACTGGGCGCGGACTACAACCTCTCCAAGCGCACCGACCTCTACATGACGGCCGCGTATCAGCATGCGAGCGGCCAGACGCGCGACGCGAACACCAACACCATCACCGACGCGCAGGCATCGATCGGCTCGTATGGCTATGCGGGCACAAGCCATCAGGAGATGGTGAATCTCGGCATCCGTCACAAGTTCTAAAGCGCTTCGCTGATCGTCATAGACGGCGGTTTCGTTCCGGCACGCAGATGTGGCCGGTTCGAAGCCGCCGTTTTTCATTTCCGGCACCCGTTGATAATGGCCTAATCATTCTGTCGATAATGGATCTTTGTATGAACCATTATCAGCCTTAGTCTCCGTACATGGGCTCCAGGGCCCGGCATACACGGAGATCATCGGATGGAAACGAAAGTCTTTCTGGCAGGTGCGGCGGGCGCGATCGGCAGCGCGCTGGTACCGCTGCTGGTCGATGCGGGATACGCCGTCTACGGCAGCACGCGCCGCGCCGAGCGCGCATCGCAGATCGAAAACGCGGGCGCGACGCCCGTGATCGTCGACGTGTTCGACGCGCGCGCGTTGACCGAAGCGCTGCGGCGCATCGAACCCGCCTGCGTGATCCATCAGTTGACCGACCTGCCGCCCGCGCTCGATCCCGCGAAAATGCAGCAGGCGATCGCGGGCAACGCGCGCATTCGCGACGAAGGCACGCGCAACCTGATCGCGGCGGCGCGCTCGGCGGGCACGAAGCGCTTCGTCGCGCAAAGCATCGCGTGGGCGTATCGCGACGGCGCGCAACCCTACGACGAAACGCAGCCGCTCGATACGGAAGCCGAAGGTAATCGCCTCGTGACGGTGCGTGGCGTCGTATCGCTCGAAACACAGGTTCTGAGGGCGCCGCTGATCGGCACGGTGCTGCGTTATGGGCAACTGTACGGTCCCGGCACAGGCAGCGACCACGCGAAAGGCGCAAGCCCCGTCCATGTCGACGCGGCCGCGCACGCCGCCGTGCTCGCGTTGCGGCATGCACGAGCCGGCGCGTTCAACATCGCCGAGGACAATCCCGTCGTATCGACGGAAAAGGCGAAGCGCCAGCTTGGCTGGTCGGCGGACTGGCGGCGCAGCACGACGAACGCTCTGCGCGTGGTGCAATGAATCCCGCTCACCTGTTCGCGAGTGCGAACGCGCGGCATGCACGCACGTTCGCCACGGTCGCCGTCCTTGCGCTCGCCCCGCTTGCCGTGCTGCCGACGCGCCCCGCCATCCAATGGCTCGACGCGATGTGCAGTACGCCACTGCTCAGCGACGCATCGTCGTCATCCGATTCCGCCGCCCAGCGCCCAACGACGACCTCGCGCGTACTGTCGTGCGAGCCGCTCGCGAACGTGCCGGGCAAATCCGTGACGACGGTCGTGGTCGACTTTCCGCCGCGCGCCTACACGGGCGCGCACCGGCATCCGGGCTCGGTGACGGCCTACGTCATCTCCGGCACGCTGCGTTCGCGGCTTGACGGCGGCCCGGCCGTCGACTATCGCAGCGGCCAGACATGGTTCGAACCGCCCGGCACACTGCACGACTTCGCCGAGAATCCGGACCCCGCGCAGCCCGCGAAACTGCTCGCCGTGTTCGTCACCAATTCGAACTGCGGTCCGCTCGTGCTACCGCCGTGATCGACAGGTATCAGGTCTTGTAGAGCATCTTCTGCAAAACCCGCGCGAGCGTCCGGGCGCCCGCGTCGATCTCGTCCACGCCGACGCCCGCAAAGCCCAGCACCAGGCCGGCGGGCGCCGCGCGCTGCACCGCGTACGACGACAACGGCCGTGTTTCGATGCCGGCTTCGGCGGCAAGGCGCGCAGCCAGCGCATCATCGGCGCCTGCGGGCAAAAACGCGGGCGCATCTAGCCCGGCGACGATCGGCGGCAACGCGAGCAGCCCCGCCCAATGGCGGCGCGCCGCTTCGCGCAGCGCTTCGGCGCGTTCGCCATACAGCTCGCGCATGCGCCGCACATGACGGCCCGCATGCCCTTCCGCGATGAACGCGTGAAGCGTCGCTTGCTGATCGAGCGGCACGTGCCGGCCCGTCAGCGACCATGCAGCGACGAACGGATCGACGAGCCGCTCCGGCAGCACCGCATACGCGATGCGCAGCGCGGGAAACAGCAGCTTGCTGAACGTGCCGCAATAGATCACGTTGCCCGCGCTGTCGAGACTCTTCAGCGCGGCCAGCGGCCTTCCTTCAAAGCGGTACTCGCTGTCGTAGTCGTCCTCGATCACCAGCGCGCCGCGCGCGTGCGCCCAGTCGAGCAACGCGAGCCGCCGTTCGAGCGACAGCGCGGGACCGAGTGGCGCCTGCCGCCCGGCCGTCACATAGGCGAGCCGCGCATCGGGCGCGAGCGCGCGGCCCGCTGACACGTCGATGCCGTTCGTATCGACGGGCACGGCGGCGATGCGCGCGCCCGCCGCTTCGAGCACGAGCCGCGCGCCCTGATAGCCGGGGTCTTCCATCCACGCCGCGTCGCCGGGGTCGAGCCACAGACGCGCGGCCAGATCGATCACCTGCTGCGCGCTGCCGACGATCGCAACGTGATCCGCCGTGCAGGCGATGCCGCGTGTCACACGCACGTGCTCCGCGATCACTTCACGCAACGGACGGTAGCCTTGCGCTTCGCCGTCGGCGAGCATCGAGCGGTTCGACAGCCGCGAGCGGCGCGCCGCGACGCGCGCCCACAACGCGAACGGAAAGAACTGCAAATCGGGCTGGCTCGGACGAAATGCGCGCGTCGGAAACGAACGGCCTTCGACGGCGAACGCGCTGCGCGCCAGCAAGCGGCCGCGCACGGACAGAGCGATGCCTTCATTGCGGCCCGCGTCCGCTTGCTTGCGTGCATGCCGCGCGGTATCGGACACGGGTGCGGATTCGAAGCGCCCGTCCGGCAATTCGCTCGCAACGAAACTGCCACGCCCGACCGCGCCGGACAGATAGCCTTCCGCCGCGAGTTGCGCGAACACGCCCAGCACCGTGCCGCGCGACACGCCATGACGCGCTGCGAGGTCACGCGTCGCGGGCAGGCGCGCGCCCGGGCCGAGCCGCCCTTCGAGAATGGCCGCACGCAGTTCGCCATAGAGCCAGCGCTGTAACGGCACACCGTCAGGCCGTGCGTTCAATGCCAGGTCGATTTCCGTTGCGCGGCGCATGCCGTTACCCCGTAATTGGATCAGCGCCCGGAATAATAACTACAATTTCGACCAGGCCAATTTCACGATTATGCCTGTCGCCCCGCTTTGCCGTCTTCATACAAATGCGCGCGACGCAGTTGATACACTGATCTGAACGGGCTGACACGCACCCGCTCGTTCTGCGCCCGGGTCTGCGTCTTGCTTACAATAGCTGCCCTCGTATCGATCGCACGGCCACCACCGGCACACGCCATGAAAGTTCCACTCGCCCCGCACCGCCCTTCGCCCAACCGCGTCTACCCGCCGGGAACGCCGGGGCTGCACGGCCTGACGTCGGTGATTACCTTCGTCGTGGTGGTCAGCGGGTTGTACTTTGCGCGCGAGGTGCTGATTCCGATCACGCTCGCCGTGCTGCTGAGTTTCCTGCTCGCGCCGCTCGTCGGCCTGTTGCGGCGTCTTCATTTCGGTCAGCTGCCGTCGATCTTCGTCGCGGTGCTCCTTGCCGTCGTCACGCTGCTCGCCGTCAGCACGCTGATCGGCGCGCAGATCGCGCAGCTTGCGGGCTCGCTGCCGCAGTACCAGGCGGCCATTGAGCGCAAGGTCGAGACCGTGCAGGAGAAAACGGTGGGACGCGCCGATGCGCTGCTGTCGCGCGCCGCGACTGCGCTTGCGCGCGTCACACCCGACCGGCCCAACACGCCGCACGAAGCGGGCCGCTCGCAGAAACCGACCGTCTCCGCACCGTTGCCCGTCGAAGTACACGAGCCCATACCGTCGCCGCTGCAGCTCGCTCAACGCGTGTTCTCTCCCGTTGTCGGACCGCTCGAAACGATGTTCATCGTGCTGGTCGTGACGATCTTCATCCTGCTGCAGCGAGAAGACCTGCGCGACCGCCTGATACGCCTGTTCGGCGCGCGCGACCTGCATCGCACGACCACCGCGATCAACGACGCCGCGAGCCGCCTGTCGCGCTACTTCGTCGCGCAGCTCGGCGTGAACCTCGGCGCGGGCGCGACGATCGCGATCGGCCTGGCGATCATCGGCGTGCCGGGCGCGCTGCTGTTCGGCGTGCTGACCGCGCTGCTGCGCTTCGTGCCGTATATCGGCACCTGGATCGCGGCGCTGCTCGCCGTGATTCTCGCCGCCGCGATCCAGCCGCAATGGACGATGGCCGTGTGGACGATCGTGCTGTTCGTGACCATCGACGTCGTCGCGGGCCAGGTGGTCGAGCCGCTGTTGTATGGGCATAGTTCAGGGTTGTCGCCGCTCGCCGTGGTCGTCGCGGCAATTTTCTGGAGCTGGCTGTGGGGGCCGATCGGCCTCGTTCTGTCGACGCCGCTCACGCTGTGCCTCGTCACGCTGGGCCGTTACGCGGAGCGCCTGAAGTTCCTGACTGTGCTGCTCGGCGATCAGCCCGCGCTTACGCCCGCGCAGAACTTCTATCAGCGCCTGCTCGCCGACGATCCGCACGAGGCCATCGTGCAAGCCGATCGGTTCCTCAAGGAAATGGCGCTCACCCGCTATTACGACGACGTCGCGCGCGAAGGCTTGCGGCTCGCGCGCAACGACACGCTGCGCGGCGTGTTCGCGCCCGAGCAGCTCGCGCGCATGAACGAGACCTTGCTCGATATCATCGAGAACCTCGAGCAATTCGACGGCATGCCCGAAGAGAAGCCCGATCCGAACGCGCCCGATGCGCCGCCTGCCGTGCTGCCGGAAGACGCCGCGCAGTTGCGCGTCGTGTGCGTCGCGGGCCGTGGCGCCTTCGACGAAGTGACGACGGCGATTGCCGTGCAGTTGCTGACGCGCCGCGGCTTCGCGCCCGTCACGGCGAACTACGCGCAGTTCCGGCGCGGCCACATGGAAACGCTCGGCATCGACGGCGCGGCGATCGTCTGCGTGGTGACGCTCGATGCCCCCGAAGCGCCGCCCTATCTGCGCAATCTGCTGCGGCGCATCCGCGAGCGTGCGCCCGGGGTGCAACTGATCGTCGGGATTGGCGGGCAATCAGAGCGGGTGGACGAAGTCGGCGCATTGAGCGATACGCAAAACGCCAACGCGTTCAGCGACCTCGTCAATCAGTGCGTGCAGGCGGCGAACGCGGTATCCGCGCCGCTCTTCGAGAAGGCGCCGCGCAGCGTCGACGCGTGAATGCGCGTGAACGCATGTGCTCTGGCTTTGCGCGCGAATACACCATGCGCTTCATACGTTCGACCTACATAAGCGGCTGACGCGTAGTTTGTCCGCACCTTCGTGCAGCAAAGCGCTCCCGCGGTGATAAGCTGAATGAAAGCGCGCGTCATGCGGCCCGCAAGCTGACGCGTGCTTCTTCCATCGCCGCCGGGAGGCTCATGTCTGCGACCGCCCCGAAGTGGAGACAGCAAATCCGGCTGTGCACCGCGCACGACGGCGCGCGCATCGCGTACGCGACCTGTGGCAGCGGACCGCCCATCGTCAAGGCCGCGAACTGGCTGAGCCATCTGGAGTTCGATCTCGCGAGCCCGGTATGGAGCCATATGATTGCCGAGATGTGCCGCGACCATACGCTGATCCGCTACGATCAGCGCGGCTGCGGCCTGTCGGATCACGACGTCGCCGATATTTCATTCGATGCATGGAAGCAGGACCTGATCGCCGTCATCGATGCGAGCGGTGTCGACCGCTTTGCGCTGCTCGGCATTTCGCAGGGGGCGTCGATCGCCATCAGCTATGCCGTCGCGTTTCCGGAGCGCGTCTCGCATCTGATCCTGCATGGCGGCTATGCGCGCGGACGGCTGGTTCGTTCGCGCACCGAGCAGGCGCGCGATGAAGCCGAAACCCTCGCCAAGCTCGCCGAGATCGGCTGGGGCCAGCACAATCCTGCCTTCCGCCAGTTCTTTACGACCCAGTTCATCCCGGGCGGCACGGCCGACCAGCACCGCTGGTTCAACGAACTCGAACGCATTTCGACCACACCGCAGAACGCCGCGCGCATCATGCGCGTCTTCAACTGCATCGACGTGGTCGATCTGCTACCGCACGTGCAATGTCCGACACTCGTGCTGCACGCAGTGCGCGACGCGCGCGTGCCGTTCGAAGAAAGCCGGCTGCTGGCGAGCCTGATTCCCAACGCGCGCTTCGTGCCCCTCGAAAGCGAGAATCATCTGACGCTCGAATCCGAGAACGCGTGGCAGCGCTGGCGCGACGAAGTGCGCGGCTTCCTGCCGCCGGCTAAGCACGCCAACCCCGTGTTCTCGTCACTCACGCGGCGCGAGCGCGAGATCGTCGAACTGATCGCGGGTGGCCGCGACAACGCGCAGATCGCTGCGCGGCTCGGTCTATCGGAGAAGACCGTGCGCAATCACATCACGAGCATCTTCGCGAAGCTCGAAGTGGAAAGCCGCGCGCAGGCCATCGTGATGGCGCGCAAGGCGGGCTTCGACGCGCCCGCTGCCTGATCGTCGCCTTGACGCACTGCATGACGGGGCGCATGTCCCGGCTTTTCGCGGCTTTGCTGCAGTGCTCACAGCGAGTACCGGGACTCGCGTCTCATGTCCGATCAAATGCCGATCCGCACAATGCGCATCAGCGTTTCGCTACGGCACGCAACACACCACGGCGCAGCGCTTTGAGTCGGCGCCCTCTCTCTTCGTTCTTCTTTCGGCGCCACCCCACTGCAATCCCGCCGAAATGGAGTTCTCAGATGCAAGCTGTAGAGTATCAACTGCCTTCCCATCGCTACGCCAAATGCGTCGAAGTGTCCAAGCGAATCCGCTGGGATATCGACAACGACGTGATCCGCGGGCGCACGCTCGATATCGATCAGAAGTTTCTGCCGGACGGGCTGTCCCAGGTGTATCGCCTGCCGTTTCTGAATGACGCTGAGCGCCGCTTCTATTCGCAGGTGCAGGGTCGCACGTACGCGAACATGTTCAAACTCGTCGAACGCTTCATCGGCGCAAAGATGCTCGAACTAGGACGCGATCATGCGCTTGGCGACCAGATCGCACTGGAAGCCGTCGTGCGTCTGACGGACGAAGAACTGAAGCACCAGGAACTGTTCCGCCGCATCGAGTTGCTCGCGGGCGCGGACATGCCCGCAGGTTATCGCTTCCTGCCCGATCCAGACGATATCGCCATGTTCGTGCTGGGCAAATCGACGTGGGGGATTCTCGCGCTGACTTGTTTCATCGAAATCTTCTCTCAGGTGCATTACCGTCAGAGCATCGAAGCGGACGACACGCTCTCGCCGCTGTTCAAGGACGTGTTCATGTACCACTGGAAAGAAGAATCGCAGCACGCGATCATCGACGAACTCGAATGGATGCGCGAGGATGCGAAGCTCGACAAGCCCGCGCGCGATGCTGCCGTCGACGATCTGATCGCGCTGGTGGCGGGCGTCGACGGCGTGGTGCAGATGCAGGCGACGGAAGATGCCGCGTACTTCTGCCAGCATATGGGCCGTACGCTGTTGCCCGCTGAAATTGGGGAGGTGCAGGCGGCGATGCTCGACGCGTATCGCTGGCAGTACATCGTTTCTGGTGTCGAAGAGCCGCGCTTCCGCTCGCTGCTCACGAGCGTGATCGACGAGGAGCAGGGTCAGCGCATTTTCGCGGCGCTGGCGCCGATCATGAAACCGACGCTCGATCGGCAGACGTTGCCGCTTGTCTGAGCGAGTATCGGTTGCACTACGCGTGACATGCAAACGGCGGGCGCCTCAGGGCGCCCGCCGTTTTTCATGCGATGCTCTCGCGAACGCCAATGCCGATTTTCCCGCCCTCGCCGATATGCGACACTACGCACGCAAACCCATGGCACCGCTAGCGCAGAGGGCGTATGAAGGTTCCGTACCGATACCTGTCCGCGATGGTCATCAATGTCGCGCTGCCGTGGCTCGCGTACCGGCTTGCGCTGCCGCATTGGGGCACGACGGGCGCGCTCGCCGCATCGGCCGCGCCGTTGATCGCGTGGATCGCATGGGACCTGTACCACTCGCGGCATTTCGATTCATTGAGCGCCATCGTGCTGGCGGGCATCGTGCCGCTGCTCGCGTGGGCGCTGATCGACCGGGGCGAGCACCGGCGCGCGCTCGAAGACCCGATGGTGGCGGGCGTCATCGGCATCACGTTTCTGCTGTCGCTGCTGCTGCGCAAGCCGATGGTCTACTACCTCGCGCGTTCGACGGCGTCGCGTGAATCGCTTGAAGGTGTCGAAGAGTTCGAGCGCCACTATCGTGACCGTCCCAAGCTGGTCGCGCAGATCCGCCGGATGACGGTGGTGTGGGGCATCGGCTTGACGGCCGAGAATGCCGCGCGTTACTGGGTCGTGACGAACTTGAGCGACGCGCAACTGGCGTTGCATATTTCGATGGCGCTGCGCTGGGGCGTCTATGGCTCGCTCACGCTATGGACCCTCTGGACGCGGCGCCGCCTCAAACGCATTGACGCTGAGAGAAAAATGGAGTCTGCATGAAAGAGCCGCTATTGATCGCCGATGCACGTTTGCCCGATGGCACGCACGTCGACGTGTCGATCGTCAATGGCCGCATCGACGCGATAGGCCCTGATTTATGGGTCGAAAACGACGTCGTGCGCGAAGATGCCAATGGTGCGCTACTGTTGCCTGGCTTCGTCGAAGGCCACACGCATCTCGACAAGACGATGTGGGGCATGCGCTGGTATCGCAACGAAGTGGGACCGAAGCTCACCGATCGCATCGAAAACGAGCGCCGCTTTCGCGCGCAAAGCGGACACGACGCGGCCGCTGCTTCGCTCGCTTTGGCCCGCGCCTTCTTGCAGGCGGGCACAACGCGCTTGCGCACGCATGTCGATATCGATACCGACGCCGGCCTGAAGCACCTCGAGGGCGTGCTGAAGACGCGAGACACACTACGCGACGTGCTCGACATGCAGACGGTTGCGTTTCCGCAATCGGGCATGCTCAAACGCAAGGGTACCGTCACGCTGCTCGACGAGGCGCTGCGCGCGGGCGCCGACGTGCTCGGCGCGCTGGACCCGGCCTTGATCGACGGTGATCCCGTCGCGTCGCTGAACGCGACTTTCGATCTCGCCACACGCCATCAGAAGCCAATCGATATCCATCTGCACGAGCCCGCCGAGATCGGCGCATTCACCCTGAAGCTGCTGCTCGATCGCGTCGAGGCGCTCGGCATGCAGGGCCGCGTCGTGATCAGCCACGCGTTCTGTCTCGGCGCACTCGCGCCGCGCGAGCGCGATCCGCTGCTCGAACGGCTCGCGTTGCTGAACGTCGCGCTGCTCACGACAGCGCCCGCTTCCGTGCCCGTGCCGCCGCTTGCCGCATGCATCGAGAAAGGCGTCACGCTGTTCGGCGGCAACGACGGCATCCGCGATACATGGAATCCGTTCGGCTCGCCGGACATGCTGGAGCGCGCGATGCTGATCGGCATGCGCTACGACTTGCGTCGAGACGATGCGCTCGCCATCGCGTTCGACTGCGTTAGCCACACTGCTGCACGCGGCTGCGGGTTCGCCGACTACGGCCTGCACGTGGGCGCGCGCGCGGACCTCGTGCTCGTCGACGCGGAAACCGTCGCGCATGCCGTTGCTGCGCGTCCTGTGCGCAAGCTGGTCGTGGCGAATGGGCGGATCGTTTCGCGCGACGGCGTGCTGGTCGAAGGCGTGTGAACCGCCCTTGCTGATGAACAAACAAAAAAGGCCCCGGCATGTGAACCATGCAGGGGCCAAGCTTTGCGCTGTTTTATACGTTAACGCTCAGGCCACTTACGACGCCGTCATGACAGGCACCACAGCCGCCGGATCGCTGATGCTCGTCTTACCCGTTTCGACGTGACCGGCAAGGCGGCGCTGGAACGACGCGTCGTCGTTGTCGCTCACCGTCAGGTCGTACCAGTGGTGGCTCGCCGACAGCACCCATGCCTCTTCGATCGACCCGTTCGGCGGCACGATCACCGGGCGCGGATGCGCGCCATACGCGTTATCGACCACCGAGAGCCGCGCGATGCTGTCGCCATGATTCGTGAACTTCAGATACACGTTGCCATTGCCGACGTCGTAATGCGTCTTCACTTCCGGCAACGCCGGCTTGCGGTTGTGGCCGAACAGGCCCTGCGCATTGGCCTGGTTCGACTGCGGCTGCGCGTTGCCCGCGAAGCGGCGCACGAAACCATTCGGGCCGTACACGGTGAACGCGTACACGCCATTCGTCGACGACAGGTTGAAGACGTCCTTCAGCGTCTTGCCCGCTTCCACCGTATAGCGCCACGGACCATCCGTGCGGTTGGTCGAGTACACATAGAAGTGCGCGCCCTGATCACCCGTGTTGCCGATTTCGATCGTCAGCGAGTTCGCCTTCTCGTCGACCTTGCCGTTCACGTGCAATTCATACGGCAACGCACGCGCGAAACGGATGCCCGCTTCCTGCGGATCGATCGCGCCCGGCACGGCAGGCACCGTCGGCGCGGGCTGCGTCGCGCACTGGTTGTCGGCCATACTCTTGTAGTTGCTTGTGTCCGGCAGCGGCGGCATCTTCGCATCCGGCGTGCGGAAATCGAATGCCGTCGTGAGGTCGCCGCACACCGCGCGGCGCCATGCCGTGATGTTCGGCTCATGCACGCCGAAGCGCGTTTCGATGAAGCGGATCACCGACGTGTGATCGAACACCTGCGAGCACACGAAGCCGCCCTTCGTCCACGGCGAGACGATCGTCATCGGCACGCGCGGTCCGAGACCGTACGGCAGGTTGTCGGCCGTATAGCTGCCGCCGCGGCCCGGATTCACTACGTCATGAATCTCGCCGTCCGCCGTCACCGTTGAAAGCCCTTGCGCGCGCGACGTCGCCACTTGCGGCGGCACGACGTGATCGAAGAAGCCGTCGTTCTCGTCGTACATGATGAAGAGCACCGTCTTGCTCCACACCTCGGGGTTCGACGTCAGCGCGTCGAGAATCTGCGACGTGTACTCCGCGCCATACGCGGGCGTGTACTTCGGGTGCTCCGAGTACGCGGCGGGCGGGCACAGCCACGACACTTGCGGCAGGCGGTTGGCCTGCACGTCGGCCTTCAGGTCGTCAATCGTGCGCACCGTCTGCGCGCGCTGGAACAGCGACGAGCCCGGTTGCGCGTTGATGAAGTTCTCGAAGTTCTGCAGGATGTTCGTGCCGTAGTTGCCGTTCAGCGGGTCCGAGCCGTCCGTGCCCTGCTGATAGATCTGCCACGAGATGCCGGCCGCTTCCAGACGTTCCGGATAGGTCGTCCACGACAGCAGTTGATACTTCGGCGGCACGTCGCCATCCACGAAGTCGTTGTTGTCGAGCAGCGGGCCGCCCTTCGTGCCCGTCGGATCGACCATGCCCGTCATCAGGTACGAGCGGTTCGGGTGCGTAGGTCCCGGCAGCGAGCAGAAGTACGCGTCGCAGATCGTGAACGCATCGGCCAGCGCGTAGTGGAACGGAATGTCCGAGCGCAGGTGATAGCCCATCGTCATGTCCGTCTTGTTCGCGGGCCACTGGTCGTAGCGGCCGCCGTCGATGGCACCGTGCGTCTTGTACCACGAGTGATCCAGATCGCCGACGCATTGCGCGCTCGTGGTCTGCGTGTTCAGGTGGAACGGCAGCACGGGCTTGGTCGGATCGGCTTTCGACGGCTGATACCAGACGGGCTTGCCATTGGGCAGCGGAATCGGAAAGCGGTCGTTGTAGCCGCGCACGCCGCGCATATGGCCGAAGTAATGATCGAACGAACGGTTCTCCTGCATGAACACGACAATGTGCTCGACGTCACGGATCGAGCCCGTGCGCGAATTGGCGGGGACGGCGAGCGCATTGCGGATCGATTCCGGCAGCATCGTCACGGCGGCGGCGGCGCCCGCGGACGTTGCAGCGGTCTTTAGAAAACGGCGACGGCTATTGGATGTCATGATGTTATTGCCTTCTTCTCGGGGGGAAAGGAATTAACAAGGGAATAACCGCGCGTATTCACGCGCGTTTCTTTGTTTCTTTATTTCTTTATTACCTGAACGTCGATTCAATGACTCTCTTCGCCTGGCGCGTAGCGAAGAACGGGCGTGACCTGCTGGTTGTCGGCGGCAACGCTTGCCTGCGCGCTGAGAATGGCGGCGCTGTCCTGCGAGTTGCTTCGCGTGTTGTCGGCCGCGTTCATGCCGCTCGCGGCCGGCGTATTGAACGCGCTGGCCGAATTGCCCGTCGTCGAAGACGGCAGCGGCAATCCAGACGGCGACGCGGAAGGCGCAGCGGTATTGGCTTGCGACGCGACAGGCGTGGAGTTGCTGACCGTGGCGGCATCGTCTGCCCCGCATGCGGCGAGGGCGAACGATGCAAGCACAACGATTGCGCTCACGCGCAAGGAAGAGAGAGGGAGTCCGTTCATTCGAGCGTCCAGGTTCCAGCGGAATCGACCGATGACGGCTTGCCCGGGAAGGCTGGCCGTCGCTGGAAACGCAGTCTGAAGTCGAATGAAGAACTTATTGTGAAACGTTTGACAAGGAAAAGAAATACCTTGAAATACTTCTTATCGGAAAGCCATTAGAAAGCGAAAAGAAACACGAAAGTCATCATGCAATTGTCTTTAAAGCACTTCGGCATTAAATGCCAGATTGCTTTCCTTGCGTTTCGCATACGCGGCATATTCGACCGGCAACGCGTCATGGCTTGCGCTCGTCGGTATTACGAGCGGCGTGCCTCGCGCGAACTCGACGCAACATCTTGCAAGCACGTCCGTCGGATCGACGAGATGTGCGCTGCGGCCTTTGCGCGTCACCGTCGCCGCTTGCGGGAAAAGAAGCGGCAGCTCGGTGCAGGCAAGCAGAATGACTTCAACCCGCTGCAACAACAGACTTTCGACGGCCGCGATGATGTCATCGGCGCACTCGCCGTTCGTGAAGCCCGCCTTCACGCCCCGCGCGCCGTAGATCGCGTTCATCACGCGCGCCTGCATCGCGAGCGGCGGCAGGACCTGGGTCATGCCGCGCGCTTCGAGCGCCGAGCGATAAACACCGCTTGCAATCGTGCCGTCCGTGGCGAGCAGGCCGATGCGATCGACGGCGGGAAACGTCGTGCGCAGATAGTCGGCCGTCACGTTCATCATGTTGATGATGGGCACGCGCAAGCGCGCTTCGATCGGCCCGATGAACGCGTGCGCGGTATTGCACGGAATCGCGATCAGATCAGCGCCGCCGTCTTCGAGCTTTTTGCATGTCGCGTAAAGCGCGAGCGTCGGGTCCGCGCCACCGCCCGTCAGATGATCGGTGCGGTCGGGAATCTGCGGGTTCTGTTCGACGATGACCTTGATGTGATCCTGATCGCGCGCGGCGGGTGTATTGCGCACGACCTTGTGCATGAAGTCGACTGTCGCGGCGGGCCCGACGCCGCCGACCACGCCAAGCTTGATCGGACGCGCCGGCTTGCGATGCTCGGCGAACAACAGATGTTGCGCGTACACCGAATAGCTGTCGACGATCGGCACGGCCAGCGCGCCGAGCCGCCGCAGCGACAAGGCGCTATCGGTGCTGCCCGGCAGCAGCACGTCGACGCCCTGCCCGATCAGCGTTTCGCATGCTTCATGCAACCCGTCCACGCCCTTCAAGGCGACGCTCACCACTTCGATCCGCGCGCTCTCGCCATATCGTTCGAACAGACGGCGCTCGCACAGCACCGGCGAGGTCAGCACGCCGACACGGCGCGCAAGCGGAAAACGCTGGCGAATATGCGCAAACAGAGCGGCCACCATATCGACGATAGCGAGCGTCGTGTTCTGCTGTAATTCGTCGATAAACAAATGGCTTTCGAAGCATGGCAGCGCAACAGCGGGCAAGCCGCGCTGTTCGAAATCGCGTATCGCATCGAATACCCGCAACTTGTGTTGCGCTGAACCCGCAACATAAGAAATTGACGCACGGCGCTCGATATCCGATATGCGTTCGACAGCAATATCCAATGGCTGAAACGTACGCGCAGTGGCATTGGCGTCATGCATTTTGCGCAACACATCCACGCTTGCCAGACGCGCCGCGCCGCCGACAATGCCGAGCGCACGCCGCCCCATCCCAGACGATGTATTCATACTCCCTCGCTTGCTGTCTTATTGGATGCGCGCATTCCGGCGAGGCCGATGTCCTGGCCGCCGGCGCCTTACATCGAATCCCGTTATCGCGGCGCCGATCAGAATATAAATCCGAATGAGCATTTATGTCGCATGAATAAAAGGGAAAGTTTTCCTATAAACAACAGGCTTGGCTAATTCGCGCTTTTTAACGGTTGCCAATTGCGTGTGGTTAACCCCTACATGCGCCGGAATTGTTAATTAACGGCGACTGATTCCATTCCGAACGGCAACCCTATGCTCGCTTATCCCACTCGCTTCGGGTCCATCCCTTGCTGAATTCGCAGCCTTGGGGAGGCAGAAAGACGCCAAAGCGCCAAATGGAGACCCGTGAAGATGGCAACGAAAAATCCACACGACAGCGATGACGAATTGCAATGGCGTGCGATCGGCGCGCACATGACCGACAACCGGCGCGTGCTGGTCGTCGACGATTACGCCGATGCCGCCGACGCGTTGCAACTGCTGCTATTCGCAAACGGCTTCGAATGCCGCGCGATGCACCGCGCCGAGGACGTCTGCGAACTCGCGTCCCAATGGCAGCCATTTGCGGTCGTGCTCGACATTGCGATGCCGGGCGTCGATGGGCTCGAGCTTGCGCGCCGCCTGCGCGCCTCTGAATCGACCTCGCATATGTTGCTGATCGCGTGTACTGGCTACGCGTCGCAGCTCGATCGCGAGCGGGCTCGCGAAGCCGGCTTCGATGCGCATTGCGCGAAACCGCTCACACCGCAACGGCTGCTCGAACTGTTGAAGCGGGCGACATCCGACGACGCATAGCGCGTGTGTAATTCATACAGGCATGCCTGCGCCGTGCCGCGGCATCCATACCGCAGAGGACTAGTCACGCGCCTTCACACATCATGGGCGGCAACGGTGACAGGGGCAGGCACGCGAACTGCTATCGCATTGTTAGCCCTCGCCGCACAAAGGTTTAGCGCGCCCGGGCGGCTGCGGCGAAGCACCAAGGGAGGCGCTAGCCGGGGATCTCGCGTTGACAGACAGGAGATTAACGATGCATAGAAGAAATTTCATACTGAGCACCGGCGCCGCACTTGCTGCGGGCGGTCTTGCCCTCTCGGGCTGCACGATGACGGGTTCGAATTCCACGACGAGCACCAGCAATTCGGACAAGCGCCGCGCGATCGATTCTAGCGTCGATGAAACGCTCTCGCGGCTCTACACGACCGCGCACGGCTCACGCGAACTGGTTGCGAAGGCGCGTGGCGTGCTGGTGTTCCCATCCGTCGTGCAGGCGGGCTTCTGGATCGGCGGACAATATGGCCAAGGGTCGCTGCGCGTCGGCGGGCAAACGGTGGGTTACTACAGCACGGCAGCGGGTTCGTTCGGCCTGCAGATCGGCGCGCAGTCCAAGGGCGTGATCTTCCTGTTCATGACGCAGGATGCACTCGACAGCTTCCGCAACAGCCAGGGCTGGTCGGTTGGCGGCGATGCGACGGTCGCGCTCGTGAAGGTCGGCGCGAACGGCAACATCGATACGACGACGGCTACGAAGCCCGTGCAGGCATTCGTGCTGACCAATGCCGGTCTGATGGCGGGCGTGTCGCTTGAAGGCGCGAAGATCTCGCGGCTCGATATCTGAGGCGCAATAGAGCGCCGATGTACACGGGGCGCGCAATGCGCCCCGTATGACGACATTGAAGTGTCGAACGCTCGTGCAGGATCAGTACGCCTGTGTAAAACCCTCTCCTTTTCCCAACGCGATTTTGCATTCGCACGTCAGCACCCATCCATCGCGCACGTTCACCAAGTTGACGCATTTCATCCTCTACAGTGCTTCATGCACCGCAGTCCCGCGTCGCTCAAAGATCTGAAGAAAACGCCGAGGCGCGCCGCAGAAGCTTCACGATATGCGCCTGCCTATGGCACAACGCTTGCTGCTCACCGAGTCGTCGTCCCTTGCCTCTATCCCGGACCCGATCCGACGCACGGATCGCGCCAGCCATCTGCGGCGGCAATTCAAGCGTCTCACTCAATCTACTCTTTCACCAGGAGTCACAACCTTGACGCTGAACGTCCTTCTCGTCGCCTCGGAGGCGATGCCGCTGGCGAAGTCCGGCGGTTTGGGCGATATGGTGAGTGCGTACGCCGCCGCGTTGCGCGACGCGGGCGTCGCTTCGACCATTCTGTTGCCTGCGTATCCTGCGGCACTCGAACGCGCAGTGAGCGTGACGCCCATCTGCCGCATCGGCGGCTTGCCGGGCGGGGACGCGCGACTGTTGCGCGCGCACATGCCGGATACGGGCGTGCCCGTCCTGCTCCTGCAGATGGACCACCTGTTCAAACGCGACAACCTCTATCAGGACGAGCAGGGCCGTGACTATCTCGACAACGCGATCCGCTTCGCGTCGCTTGCGGCCGCCGCGACGCGCATTGCGCGCGGCGTGCGCGGCGTGCAGAAGCCCGACATCGTGCATGCGCACGACTGGCACACGGGCCTCACGCCGCTGTTGATGAAGCTCGCAGGCGTCGCGGCGAAAAGCGTGTTCACCGTGCATAACCTTGCGTTTCAGGGCAACTATCCGCTCGCGCTCGGCAGCTGGATGGGCGTGCCGCCCGAACTGCTCACGCCCGCGTTGACGGACGCGCGCAGCATCGAGTTCTACGGCGCGCTGAGCATGATGAAGGCGGGCATCGTGCATGCGGACCAGGTCGTCACTGTCAGCGAGAACTACGCGCGCGAAATTCTTACGCCGCACTTCGGGCATCTGATGGAAGGCGTGCTGCAGGCGTGCTCGCACAAGCTGTCGGGCATCACGAACGGCATCGACAGCGCGACGTGGAATCCCGCTACCGACCCGATGATCGCGCGCGCCTTTTCCGCCGACGACGTGCGCGGCAAGCAGGCCTGCAAGCGCGATCTGCAGCAGACCTTCGGCCTGACGGTCGATCCATTCGCGCCGCTTGTTGCGATCGGCAGCCGTCTCACGTCGCAAAAGCTTGCGGACGTCGTGGTCGAAGCATTGCCGTTACTGCTCGCGCGCGATGCGCGGCTACAGGTCGCGATTCTCGGCAAGGGAGACGCGTATCTCGAAGCCGCAGTGCGCGACCTCGCCGCCGCGTGGCCGCAGCGCGTCGGCGCGTACATCGGCTATGACGAACGGCGCGCGCACATGCTGCACGCGGGCGCCGACCTGTTGTTGCACGGCAGCCGTTTCGAGCCGTGCGGCCTCACGCAGCTCTATGCGCTGCGTTACGGCACGATCCCCGTCGCATCGCGAGTCGGCGGGCTGCGCGACACGATCGTCGATTACACGCCCGAGCGTTCGCCCGAACTTGGCTTGCCCGAAGACGGCGCAACGGGTTTTCTCTTCGATGGCGAAACACCCGAGGACGTCGCGGCTGCCTTGCAGCGCGCGCTCGACGCGTTCATGCGGCCTTCGTCATGGCATGCGCTGCAGCGCAATGCAATGCGGTGCGATTTCAGCTGGCGCAAGCCGGTACAGGCGTATCTGAAACTCTATGGCATGTTGACGGATGCACGCCCGGCGCAACCGCGCGTCGACGTCGAACGCGTCGCAGCGGCGTCGGCGCAACGTCGCGCGAATGCGAGTGGCGCAGCGACCGGACAGGCTGCGTGGAGCAATGGCGCGGCGTCGCAGGAGACGGTGGCGCGAAGCGCGTGAAGATGACGCAACAGCCCACATACAGGCTGTGCAAAAGCAACGGACCTCTTCTCGCGAAGAGGTCCGTTTTTCTTTTAGCACTACCACTGCCTCTCAGGTCCGCCACTACGCCGACAAACTCGCGCCTTCAAATAAGCTCACTCCGTCAAATGCTCTTCGAGCCGCTGGAAGATCCGCTTCGTCTCGCCCTTCGCATGCAACGAGAACAGCAACAGCGAGCGGCCCGTCACCTGATACACGTCGCCCGATCCGAAATCAGGCAATTCGTCGCGCTC
Source organism: Paraburkholderia terrae (assembly GCF_002902925.1). Taxonomy (GTDB): domain Bacteria; phylum Pseudomonadota; class Gammaproteobacteria; order Burkholderiales; family Burkholderiaceae; genus Paraburkholderia; species Paraburkholderia terrae. The sequence continues at coordinate 1,589,346 of NZ_CP026112.1, forward strand.
CGGCGCGTTCGTGTCGATCATGCAGCTCCACTGATCGCTGCCCGGTATCTCCGGCAACATGAAGTCGACGACGTCGTGATACGCGTTGATGACAAGCAGCAACGTCGCATCGGAGGCTGGACGCCGGATACCGCTCGCCTGCGCACGCCCGTCGATCACAAGACCGAAGCAGCGCATCGCCGAGTCGTCCCATTGCTCGTCCGTCAGCACGACGCCGACGGGACTCAGCCATTTCACGTCCATCACGCCGATGTCTTCGCGCATCTCGCCCGTGAGAAAGCGGTTGCGCCTCAGCACGGGTAACGCGTGGCGCAGCGTCGTCAGCTTGCGCACGAACTCGGTGAGCGCGCGGCCGTTGTCGTCGATACCCGACCAGTCGATCCAGCTGACCTCGTTGTCCTGGCAATAGGCGTTGTTATTGCCCCTCTGCGTGCGGCCGAATTCATCGCCGGCCAGCACCATCGGCGTGCCTTGCGAAAACAGCAGCGTCGCGAGCAGGTTGCGCTTCTGGCGCTCGCGCAATGCGATGATTTCGGCGTCGTCGGATGGCCCTTCCTCGCCGCAATTCCACGAGCGGTTGTCGCTGTGACCGTCGTTGTTGTCTTCGCCGTTCGCCTCGTTATGGCGCTCGTTGTACGAGACGAGATCGTTCAGCGTGAAGCCGTCGTGCGCGGTGATGAAGTTCACGCTCGCCCAGGGGCGCCTGCCGCGCCGGTTGAAGAAGTCGCCTGAAGCGGTGAGGCGTTTGGCGAGATCGGCGGCGGACGCTTCGTCGCCCTTCCAGAACGAGCGCACCGTGTCACGAAAGCGATCGTTCCATTCAGCCCAGCCAGGCGGGAAGCCGCCCACCTGATAGCCGCCCGGTCCGCAGTCCCACGGCTCCGCGATCAGCTTCACGCTGGAGATGATCGGGTCCTGCCGGCAACTGTCCAGAAAGCCGCCGCCTTCGTCGAAACCATAGGGCTCGCGCCCGAGGATAGTCGCGAGATCGAAGCGGAAGCCGTCGACGTTCATCTCCGTCACCCAGTAGCGCAGACTGTCCGTGACCATCTGCAGCACGCGCGGGTGTGAGAGATTCAGCGTATTGCCCGTGCCCGTGTCGTTGATGTAATAGCGGCTTTCTTCAGGCATCAGCCGGTAGTACGACGCGTTGTCGATGCCGCGAAACGACAGCGTCGGCCCACGCTCGTTGCCTTCGGCTGTATGGTTGTACACGACGTCGAGTATCAGTTCGAGACCGGCATCGTGCAGCCGGTCGATCATCTCCTTGAACTCTTCGATCACGCCGGGACCGCGCGCGAAGTAACGCGGATCGGCCGCGAAAAAGCCGATCGTGTTGTACCCCCAGTAATTCGTCAGCCCTTTGTCGAGCAGGTATGAATCGTTGACGAACGAATGAATGGGCAACAGTTCGAGCGTCGTCACGCCCACGCGTTTGATATGGTCGATTACGGCTTTCTGCGCGAGGCCGTCGAAGGTGCCACGCATCTTTTCTGGCACGCCGGGATGCATCTTCGTATAGCCGCGCACATGCGTCTCGTAGACGATTGTGCGATCCCACGGCACGCGCACGCGCGTCGGATGTGTCCAGTTGAACGTCTGGTCGACCACCTGGCACTTCGGCATGAACGACGCGCTGTCGCGCTTGTCGAACGTGAGATCGTCTTCCGTTTCGAGCGTATAGCCGAACAGCGACGGGTCCCAGCGCAATGAACCGACATGCGCCTTCGCGTACGGATCGAGCAACAGCTTGTTCGGATTGAAGCGATGACCGGCCTCGGGTTCATACGGACCGTGTACGCGATAGCCATACACCGTGCCCGGCTTCAGGCCGGCCATATGCACATGCCACACTTCGTCGGTGTATTCGGGCAGTTCGATGCGCTCGAGTTCCTGCTTCCCTTCGTCGTCGAACAGGCACAACTCGACCTTCGTCGCATGCGCGGAAAAGAGCGCGAAGTTGACCCCTCTGCCATCCCAGGTCGCGCCGAGTGGAAACGGCAAGCCCTCGGAAATGCGGGAATCGGTTGGCATCGTTGTGTTCCTCAGGCAATTGGATAGGCGTGACGCGTGTGATGTCCGCGCGCACGCAGCAACGTAAACCTTTAGCAATCGGTATGCCTGACAGGTCAATGAAATGCATGAAGCGCCAGCAGGCGCTTGAACGCCTTGCATTACGGCATTCGTTTGTTCGCCTCTGCGCGGAGCCCGCAAAATCCAAAATAGACGGACGTGCCCGAGGCTGCTGCGGAGTCAGACTTACAACGACGCCGATATTTTTTGCTAAACGCTCTTACTTGCAAAACACCCGCGTCGCGCGCGCCATGCATGCCCGCACGGTGCGCGGCGGCTGGCTGGAAGTCCCGCTGCGCATGGCAACGGGCTATGTGCGGCAGCGCGGTGAACCGACCGCGCAGAGGCGTCAAACGTGTCGCCGACGGGATTGGCACGGGTCATGCGTGCGTGCAAACCAATTGACGATGACGTTTTGCTTGCACCCGAGCCCGGCTGCGAGATCAGAAGTTTGCCTGTACATATGGATTCGAACGCACTATCGGACAGCCGCCTTCCTACCATCCTGCTCATCGACGACGAGCCGGACCTGCTGATCGCATGGGCGCTTCTGCTCGAACTGGAGGGTTTCCACGTACTCACGGCCTTCGAGCCGCGCAAGGGGGTCGAGCTTGCGCAGCGCGTGCATCCCGCGCTTGTCATCACAGATCTGATGATGCCCGGCATGGATGGCGCCGAGGTATGCCGCACGCTCAAGAACGATCCCGATCTCGACGGCATGCCCGTGATCCTGTGGAGCGCGTCGACCGACATTCCAACCGACCTGGATTGCGAATGCACGCTGCACAAGCCGGTTGCGCGCGAGACTTTACTCGATCAGGTCGATCTGCTGCTGGGCCGCCTGCACGACGGCGCCAGGCCCGTACGCGGCGGGGGCGATGCGTCGTTGAACTAGCGCCAGGCGAGGCAACCGTTGTCGCTGCTCACGCCGCGCGCACCTCCGGAAAGCAATCCCAACAGTCAATCGAACGCTGCCTTCGCGCAACGATGGGCAACACGCGTTGCGGTCCATCGTCGAAGTTCGCAAGCCATTGCGCCAGCGGCGCGAGCCAGGCGTCAATTCGTTGCACATTCAATCGATAGTCGCACGGCGTCGTCTGAGAGCGGCATCGCCGAATCGATCGGTGCCCGCATGCATCGCGCAATCCGACATGGACCCGACACAAAAAACGGGCCGCGTTGTCACGCGGCCCAGCGGGCTTCGCCCGTCTTGTTCGCTCCCTGTGACCGGACGGCCGGGCGGCCGCTAACACAACAGAAGCGCCGCCCGGCAACGCCACGATCAGTGATGCTTGCGGTTTTCGCGTGCGATGTCCTTTGCGTTGTCCTTTGCGTCTTCCTTCGCATCGCCATACGACTTCTGCATTTCGCCGGCGCCTTGCTGCAGGTCGCCCTTCAGTTCCTGGCTACGGTTGCCCGTGGCCTTGCCGACAGCCTCGTTGACCTTGCCCTTCACCTTTTCGACCGTACCCTTCACTTGATCCTTGTTCATGGCTGACTCCGTCTGGTTACGCCGACGCAACGGTTGCGCCAGTCATCGGGAATCGAGCATTCGCTGTGCCTGAGCTGGGCCGCACAGCTGCCGCACAGCCGACGTACCGTGTTAACAACCGACGGCGGGCGCGCGCGCTTCGAGCGCTCGCAGCAATTCGTCCAGCCTGCTGGCACGCGAGCGTTGCGACGGCACCAGCCGCGCCGCTAGCACGGCGTTGAGCCGGGTGCGCCAGTATGAAAGTGGGAAACGATGTTCGGCGGCCATACGCGCGAGTACCCGCTCCAGATGTTGCAACTCGCTTTCCAGTTGGTAGTTGTCCATAGTGGGTCCCCTGATATTGTTTCGGTCCGAGGGGCATAGGCGTGGCGCCCGTCATGTCGATCGCGCCTGAAACGAGCCACGCATGCGCTGGCCCTTATACAGCACCCGCCATACCCGGATGCACTGCGCATCGCGGGCGCGCTAGACGTACGGGCGCTCACGCATCCATTTCGTCATGATCCACTTGTCGCCGCTCGTGACGGGCGCGCCGCCGTGCAGCGTCAGCGGATCGAGCTGGCGGCGCCCGTTCATGTAGCGGAAGTAGATCGCGCCGCCTTGCCGTGCCATCACCGCGAGCCCCGCGTCCGGAAACACCGTCTCGCCGCCGCCCTCGACGTCGCTCAGATAGACGATCAGCGTCGCGACACGCTGGCCGCCGCGCGCCGTGTGCAGCACGCTGCCGTTCTGGCCGGGCGGGAAATAGTCGAAGTGCGGACGGTACTCGCCGCCTTGCCGGTAGTGCAAAATCTGCAGACCTTCACCGTGTTCGAGCGGCCAGTTCATCAACGCGGAGATGCGGTGGTCCAGCCGTTCGATGAACGCGTCCTCGCAGCGCTGGAACCAGAAGCCTTCGCTGGTGCGCAGCTGGATCACGTCTTCGCTACCGTTGTCGGGATTGACGGTGGTCGAGCGCTTCAGCCGGTGCCGTGCGCGCTCGATCAGCTCGGCGCATTCTTCGCCCGACAGCACGTCGTCGAACGCGATCACCTGCGGACGCTCGAAGCGGATGCGCACCGTCACGTCACGGTCGTACGCGTGTACCGTGTTGCCCGCCGCGACGGGACAGGCATCGTAGTGATAGGCGCGTGTTTCGTCTTCCGGCGAAGCAATGACGCTCGCCACCGCGCCCGTCTCCGATGCCGCGCGGCGCACGATCTCACGCGCTGCGTCGATCTCGAAGCCGCCCTGCACCATCGCCTCGATCATCGATTCCTGCGTACACCCGCGGCTCACGTTGGTCGCGAGCCATTCCCGCCATGCAGCATCCACCTCGCGCATCACATCCCCCGCTGCTCCATTGTCGCGCTAGCCGGACCCCGGTCGGGACCAGCTCAACGCGCTCATGCTCCGTTCATGCCGCTTTCGCGCGAAACGCGGCCAGCCCTCGTTTCGCCTGCGCGCGGATCGCGTTCTGCACGAAAGGCGTCCAGCCGAGCAGCGCGCCCTTCGCGCCCAACGCCTGACTGGCCCAACGCCATAGATCGAAACGGTCGTGATGCTCGACGATCAGTCCGTCGCGAAACACGAAACGCGCGTCGATCTGGTTGACCACCGTCCTGCCTGTCTGGCTGAACACATAGCTCGCGACCCAATGCGCGCTGCCGCTGTCGGCATCGGCAACGACATGGCTGAAGGCCAGCGTGAACTCCTGCGCACGCGACACCAGCATGCGCCACATGTCGGTCACTTCGCCGCCGTGCAGCGCGACGAACACGGGGTCGCTGAAGGTCACGTCGGGCGCGTAGCACGCTGCCATCGCGTCGACATCGCGCCGCTGGAACGCTTCGTAAAATCGCTGGATCAATGCCGCATTGGGATGAGTCATCTCGGTCTTGTGCTCGCCGTTTTCGTTTTTGCCAGCCTGTATCAGGCCATATCAGCCTGTGTTTTCCTTAGCCCGCCGCTTCGTCAGTGCCATTCACCCAAGGTACAACACGCTCACGCGATTGCGCAATCGTTCAGATATGTCGCCGTCTTACGCCGCTTCCGGGTCCGAGCGATGAATCGCGATGCCTTCCATCGGGTCCGGCTCCTCGCGCCACGGCGCGCGTTCGATCATCCGTTGCGCGTCGGCATAGCCCGCTTCCCAGCGGCGCCGGATGCCGTCCTTCGAAAAGTCGATGTCCTTGTGCATGTCGTCGCGCCCGAAGTTCGGCGCATCGAGCTCGATCACCTGCATCGTCGTGCCGCAACCCCAGTTCAGCAGTTCCTTGACGGCAGCCGTGTCGCGCTGGTCGTCGGGCAGATGCTTGCCGAGTTCGCGGATCACGTGCCGCAGCCGGTGAATCTGCCGCTGCCGTTCGAGATGACTCTCGGCGCGGCTCGAATACTGGATGTCGCGCTGGCGGCTCATCGCTTGCTGGATCGACGCGGGTTCGTCGCCATGCGCGGGCCACAGTTGCACGGTGAAGATCACGGAACTGTTCCGCGGCCGGTCGTCGAGCACGGCTTCGAGCGGCGTGTTCGAATAGATGCCGCCGTCCCAGTACGCCTCGCCGTCGATGCGCACGGAAGGAAAACCCGGCGGAAACGCCGCCGACGCCATCACATGCTCGACATCGAGCGGTGCGTCGCGATTGGTGAAATAGCGCATATGACCGCTGCCCACGCTGACCGTGCCGACCGTCAGCCGCGTCTGCTTGCGGTTCAGATAATCGAAATCGATCAGCGACGCGAGCGTCTCGCGCAGCGGCTCCGTATGATAAAACGCCGCCTGCTCGATACCGACGGGCGCATGCAGCGCGAGCCATGCGTCGGCGCGCGGCGTGAAAAAGGCGGGCAAGCCTTGCGCCATGATCGACAGATTGCGCAGCCACTGCTCGTAGCCGGGAATCCATGCGGCCCACGCGGTGGCCAGATAGGCGGGCAGCCCGAGCGCGGCGCAGGCGGGCGCGCAGGCCGAAAGCCAGTCGGGCGCTTGATGCCCCGTCCACGTGACGCGGTCCCAGAATGTGCGCAGCCGGCTCATCCGGTCTTCGGGACGGTTGCCCGCGATGATCGCGCCGTTGATCGCGCCGATCGACGTGCCGATCACCCAGTCGGGCTCGATCCCGGCATCGTGCAGCGCTTCGAACACACCCGCCTGATAGGCGCCCAGCGCGCCGCCGCCTTGCAGCACGAGCACGACCTGGGCGTCGATCTCGGGACGCGCGGACGCGCCGCGCGTTTCTTCGCTCTTGCGTATCCCCGTGGCGGCGCGCGAGGCCTGCGCAGAATGCGCCGCCGCGTGCGCCGCGGTTTTCTTGACCATCGTGCTTCTCCGTCGAAAAACGAAGCGTTCATCTGGAGACCTGCGGCCGCGCCGCAGGCAATCACACGATAGCGCACCTTTATTGCGAGCGCACTTCAAGGCGCGCCTGTCACGGCAACGCCACATGTCACCGCTCCCGCCGCTCCCGCCGCTACTTGGCGATGCGCAGGATGGCCGAGGCCAGTTGCGCGTAGCACGGCTTGATGTCGTCGGGTGTCGCCGCGTAGCAGTACACGCCCACGGGCTGCTTTGCGTCGTAGCAGCGGCTCGGGCCATCCGCCACGTTAGCGATGCACTTGAGAATGTCCTGACCGAGCTCGCCACTACCCGCGCCCGTCTTGGTCAACAGCGACGGGCCGTAGCCGAGCGCGAAAACAAAGATGCCTTCCGCGCGCGCTTTCGCCGCCATCATTTCCATCAGGTTGCGCGCCGCGTTGTTCACGTTGTTGAACTTCGTCGTCATGGCGGTGACTTGCGCGGGGGTCGGCTTGCCATTATTCACCGTGCCGATAATGGGCATCTGGCCGTCGACCGGCCGCGTCAGCGTGCCCGCGGCGGGCGACGCCGATGTAATGGGCAAGGTGGCTGAAGCATCCGATGCAGCATGCACGTCGTAGGTGGCGGGCAGGCTCTTCACGTTGTCCGCATACTTGTCGTAGCAGCTGCTCTGCTGGTTTTGCGCCGTCATGCTGTCGAATGCGCCAGGGTTGCCACTCCAGCTGTTCGTATCCTTGCCCGTCGTGGACGGCGGACCGTCGCTCGTCATGATCGTGTATTTGCCCGCTGCGCACGTCGTGTTTGCTGCTGCGAACGAAGCCGCGAAGCTGTTCGGCGCGCCGTCCGAGAAGAACACGATCACGCGCAGACTCGACGGCTGCGTGATGACGTGATCGAGCTGGTACTTCGCGTTCCATATGGCATCCACCGATGCCGTATTGCCACCGAAGCTGTAATTCGTGATCTTGTTCGTCATCGTCGTGCGGTCGAAGCCGCGGCTCTGGTCGCTCTTGAACGGCACGTCGACGACCGTGCCTGCCGCGAAGTGCATCAGCGCCACACGGTCGGTCGACGTATTGAAGTTGTTGAGAAACGCCGTCGACCCCGAGCGCACGGCCGCCTGCGTCTTCGTGTCGCTCATCGAGCCCGTCACATCGACCACGAACGACAGATCCAGATCGCGCCGGATCGCCTCGCCCGTGGTCGCCACATTGAGCAGCTTGAAACCCTGCATCTGCATCAGCGTGAGCGGCACGCTCGCCTGCGCGGCGAGATCGATGGTCACCGTGCCCTTGTTGATGTTGACCGATGGCGCACTGAGCGTTGCCGTCGAACCGAGAAAGCCCTGCGGATAGTTCGCGTCAAAGAACGCATTCGCGGCCGTGGTCGCGTTGGTGATCTGCTCGGCCTGGGTCGAGCCGCGCGTGACGGCCTGGCCCGCCGCGACCAGCGCGCCGTCGACGGCCGAATCCAGCCGCGCCTTGACCATGTAACCGAGGCCCGCGTCGATCGCGAGTCCCGCGACGCCGAGCAACGCGATCAGCGACACCGCGACGAGTATGCTCACCGAGCCTTGCTGGCGCCTGAGCGCGCGTGTGTTTCTTTTGAATGTTTTCATTGCTTCCCCCGGTGCTTCGAACTGCTTGACCTTCAGAACACGCTCATCGAATACAGGTTCGGCGACAACGCGGGCGTCGTGATGCCGCCGCCCAGGTTGATCGCGCCGATCAGCGGCTGCTGCACATAGAAGCTTTCGACGGCATACGCGATCTGTCCGTCGGACAGCTTGCCCTTGAGCAGATCGACCGCTTGCGCCGGTGTCTTGCCGCCGAGGCCGTTGCACGCGCCGCTGCCGTCCGTGGCCCACGATGTGCCCGCTGACGAGCAGTTCCAGATCTTGCTGGCCGCGCCGCCGTCGCTGCCGCCCGTCCATTTCCATTGCGCGACGACTGTCCCCGTGCAGCCGTTGCCTTTCGCGTCGCAGCCTTGCGAGCCCATGATCTGCGTGATGTAGATCATGCCGTTCGCGCTCATGTTGAGCGGCGGCGTGGTGGCCGCGAGCGACGACATGATGGTCTGCATCGGATAGGTAGCCGCCGCGCGCGACGACAGGTTCGCGCCTTCGCGGCTCACGTTGATGAGGATCATCTGCGCCTGAATGTTGCGCGCGATGTCGTACAGCGGCAGCGCGATGCCCAGTAGCAGCGGCAACAGCAACGCAAACTCGACGCTGACGATCCCTTTGGCATTGCCTCGTGCGTAACGACGCCCCTTGAGCCGTGGTCTCGTCTTCATGTCAGAAGCCCTCGTTGCGCATGGTCGCGGCGACGCTGAAGTTGAAGAAGCCGCCGGGAAAGAACGAGCGGATCATCGGCGTGATCATCGGCCACGCGCAGTTGATCTGCAGCACGACGATGTCGCCGGGATTGCCGAACATGCTCGAGCTGTAGCTCGCGTCGCTCGCATAGTTCTGCGCCTTGCCGCTGTTGACCGTGATCGCGTAGCTCGGATTGACGAGGGGATACAGACCCATCGACTGATCCTTGATCTCCTGGATCACGGCGAGATAGCGCTGCGGACTCTTCTGGTTCGGGTCAAGCCCCGTCTGCCCCGTCACCGCGTAGCGCGCGCCCTCGCGCACCGCGTATTGCATGGTCAGGTTCACCCACAGCGCGACGCCGAGATCCATCACCATGCACAGCAGAAAGAACAGGATGGGCGCGATAAACGCGAACTCGAGCGTCGCGACGCCAAGCTGCCCACGGCGGCGTCCCTGCGAACGCCTCGCGCGCGACACTCTCAGATGAGGACGCGTGGTTTGCATCGTGTCTCTCCCGCAGTGGGTTCAGTGCATGCCGCCCATCGTCGGCAGCAGTTGCCGCGCGACCTGCATCGCAGCGGGCCCGATCAGCACCATGATCAGCGTCGGAAAGATGCAGAACATCAGGGGAAAGAGCAGCTTGAGCGCGATCTTCGCCGCCTGTTCTTCGGCGCGCATCCGGCGTTTGGTGCGCAGCGCGTCGATGAACACACGCAGCGAATCGCCGACGCTCGTGCCAAAGCGGTCCGCCTGAATCAGCATCGAAGTGAGCGTGTCGATGTCCTCGACGCCCGTACGCAGCGCGAGATTGCGCAGCGCCTTGTCGCGGCCCGCGCCCGCGCGCAGTTCCAGCAGCACCAGCTCCAGCTCCTCCTTCAACGCGTGGCTCTTCACACCGATTTCCTCGGCGACGCGCTGCATCGCCGCGTCCAGCCCGAGGCCCGCTTCGACGCAGACGGTCATCAGATCGAGCGCATCGGGCAGGTCTTCGAAGAGGCTGCGCTGGCGCTTCTCGACGAGACGGCTCAGCACCACGTTCGGCAGATAGAAGCCGAGCGCCGCCATCGAAAGCGTCGCCATCAGCAGGAATTTCTGCGCGTCGGGGCCCGCGAACAGCGTGATGCCGAGCAGCGCGAGCGCGGGCAGCACGAGCGCGAGCAGCGTCTTCGCGGCGAAGTAGATTGCGGGCGCGGTGTCGCTGCGCATGCCCGCATTCGCGAAGCGCCTCCGCAACGCGGACTTGTCCCAGTCCTCCTTCGGCAGCGAAAGCTTCGCGACCTGATGCGAGACTTTCGTGACCGTTTCCATCCACGCCGGGCTGTCGTCGCCATCCATGCCCGGCGTGCCCGCCGCGGCCCCCGTCGCACCCGCCGCCGACGACGCCGCAATGCCGTCGATGCGGCGCTTCAGCGGGTCGGGACGCAGCAGCGACATCGCCTTCCACGCTGCGCCGAACACGATCGCAAACATCGCGGCCAGCACGGCAAGCTGTTCGGTTTCCATGATTTCCCCGTTGTGTTGCGTTCGTTTTTTGTTCGCGCCGCTGGTCGGCTGCTAGACGCGGATGCGCACCGTCTTGCGGAGCCACAGAATGCCGAAAAACATCATCCCCAGCCCGAGGCCCGCGATCTTCTGACCCGTCGGGTCTTCCCAGAACACCTTGCAGTAGCCGGGGTTCAGCACCGACAACGCGGCGATCACGATGAACGGCAGCAGCCCCAGAATCCACGCGGACAGCCGCCCTTCCGCCGACAGCACGCGCACCTTGGCGAGCAGCTTGAGCCGTTCGCGGATGATGCCCGCGATGTTGCCGAGAATCTCCGCGAGATTGCCGCCCGCCTCGCGCTGGATCAGCACGGCGATCACGAAGTAGCGCACGTCGTCGACGGGCACGCGGCTCACCAGATTCAACAACGCGTCGTTCATCGACACGCCGTAGTTGATTTCGTCGAAGGCGATGCGGAACTCGCCGCCGAGCGGATTGGGCAACTCGTCGCCCACCATGCCGAGTGCGGCGGGAAACGAATGGCCGGCGCGCAGCGCGCGGGCGATCAGATCGGCGGCATCGGGCAACTGACGTTCGAGCTTGACGATACGCTTCGCGCGCTTGCCGCGCAGATACGCGAGCGGCAGCAGCGCCGCCGCGCCCGCCACCACGAGCGAAATCGCAAACGGCATATGCATCGCGCCGACGCCGAACACGAGCCCCGCGCCCCCGAACGCCACCGTATAGCCGACGAAGCGCCCGACCGACCACGTCAACCCCGACTGCTGCAGATACAGATCGAGCCGATGCACGCGCGGCATGCGCAACAGCATGCGCGTGAGTGTCGGCGATTCGCTCAGCAGGCGCTGCTTGAGAATCGACATCTGTTCGCCGCTCACGTGGCCGCCCGCCGACATCGCGCGTATCCGCGCGTCCGTGCGCTTGACGACCGGGCCGTGGCGGCTGTTCCAGTACAGGTACACGCTCTCGATCAGCAGCACGATCGCGACGAAGCCGAGGACCGCGAAAGCCAGCAGTGTCGTATCCATGTCCGTCTCCAGAAAAGCGCGTCAGACTTCGAAACGCCGCGACGGATCGAACATCTGATCCGGCAACGCGAGACCGAACGAGGCAAGCCGGTCGGCGAACTTGGGCCGCACGCCCGTCGCGCAGAAGTAGCCCTTGACCGTGCCGTCTTCTGCCACGCCCGTGCGTTTGAACGTGAAGATTTCCTGCATGTTGATGATCTCGCCTTCCATCCCGGTGATTTCGGAGATGCTCATCAGCTTGCGGCGTCCATCCGTCAGACGCGACGCCTGCACGACCACCGTAATCGCCGATGCGATCTGCTGACGCATCGCCTTGATCGGCATCGTCAGGCCCGCCATGCCGACCATGTTTTCGAGGCGCGTGAGCGCATCGCGCGGCGTGTTCGCGTGCAGCGTCGCCATCGATCCTTCGTGGCCCGTGTTCATCGCGTGCAGCATGTCGAGCGCTTCCGCGCCGCGCACTTCGCCGAGCACGATGCGGTCGGGGCGCATCCGCAGCGCGTTGCGCACCAGCGAGCGCTGCGAGATTTCGCCCTTGCCTTCGATATTCGGCGGCCTCGTTTCCAGCCGCAGCACGTGTTCCTGCCGCAGTTGCAACTCAGCCGCGTCTTCGATCGTGACGATGCGTTCGTCGTTGGGAATGAAGCCGGACAGCAGGTTCAGCATGGTCGTCTTGCCGCTGCCCGTGCCGCCTGAGATCAGCACGTTGAGCTTGGCCTTGATGAGCGCTTCGAGCAGTTGCGCCATGGCGGGCGTGAAGCTCTGGTTCTTCACCATGTCGTCCACTTTCAGCGGATTCACCGCGAAGCGCCGGATCGACACGAGCGGCCCGTCGATCGCGGAAGGCGGAATGATCGCGTTGACGCGCGAGCCGTCGGGCAGGCGCGCGTCGACCATCGGCGTCGATTCGTCGATTCGCCGGCCGACGCGCGACACGATGCGCTCGATGATCTTCATCAGATGCGCGTCGTCGAAGAACGTGATGTCGGTGTGCTCGAGCTTGCCGCGCCGCTCCACGTACACGTGGCGCGGCGTGTTGACGAGTATGTCCGACACCGTCGGGTCGGCGAGCAGCGGCTCGAGCGGGCCGAGACCGAACATCTCGTCATGCACGTCCTGCGCGAGGCGGCGGCGCTCGAGCTCGTTCATCGGAATCTTGTCTTCGTCGACGATGCGCTCGACCAGTTGCGCGAGCTCGCGTTTGATCTGCTCGGGCGTCAGGCGTTGCAGCTTGTCGAGTTCGACACGGTCGATGATCTTCTCGTGTACGGTCATCTTCAGTTGTTGATACGCGCGGCGCGCGGCGATGCTTTCGGCGCTGTTGCCCGCTCCGGCCGCAGTCGCTGCGTCGAGCGGCATCGATCCGCTCTGCAGTCTCAGTTGATCGCGCAATGACATGGTGTCGCTCCCCGGTTTCTGTTGTGTGGCGCCTCTCGTCAATGACCCGGCGTCAATGATTCGTCTTCAGTTGCGGCATGTCGCGCGGCTTCTGCGCGAAGAGGCGCGCGAGGCCGCCCTTTTTCTCTTTTTGCGGCGCGGGCCACAACGTGTGCGCGAACGCGACGATGTCCTGCGCGAGCGCGCTGCCCTTCGCGATGCTCATGATGGGCAGCCCCTGATCGAGCGCCGCGCCCGCATGTTTGTCGTCGCGCGCGAAGCGATGCGCGACGCCCATGCCGAAACTCTGCTCGAACGCCTGCAGGTTGACGGGCGCGTGCTTGTCGTACTGGTTCACGAGCACGCTGACCTTGCCCGTCGCGTAGCCGAGTTCCTGAAAGATGTCGAGCATGCGGCGGCCCGTGCGCAGATACAGCACGCTCTGGCGCACCAGCATGCAGATGCGGTCGCTCTGGTCGAGCACGTGGATCGCGAGTGGATTGATGCCGAGGCCAAGATCGACGATCACCGCGTCGTACTGCGAGCGGGCGAGCGTCAGCACGCGTTCGAGCTGCGCGGGGCGCAGTTCGCCTGCGCGGATCGGATCGCCCGCGCCTGCGAGCACGTCGAGGTTGTCGTTCACGTGCATCACACAGGCGTCGAAGAACGCGTTGTCGAGCCGGTCGATCTGCGCGCACAGATCGGCGAGCGTCGCGGCGGGCGCCAGGTCGGACATCAGCAGGCTCGCGTCGGCGAACTGCTGGTTCGCATCGACGAGCAGCACGCGCTTGCCGCGCTGCGTCGCGAGCGCGTGCGCGAGGTTCATCGCGATGAAGCTCGTGCCGGTGCCGCCCTTGCACGACGTCAGCGCCACGACGCGCCCTTCGCGGCGCGCGCCCGCCGTCTTCTTGCCCCACACGTGCGAAAGTTCAGAGGCGAACGCCTGCGGGTCGAGCGGCCACGGCAGCACATGGCGTACGCCTGCGCGCATCGCGGCCATCAGCAGCGCGGTCGAAGGCGCGGGCGTTACCAGCATGCAGTTCAGTTGCGGCACGTGCGAGACGGCTTCTTCGATCGACGCCATGTCTTGCGGCTCAAGGCCGACATCGTCGACGATCAGCAGATCCGCCGACTTGATCGACGCCGCATGCGTGCGCAGGTGCCGCACCGAGCCATGAACGGCCCGCACGCGATGCGCGACGCCGCATCCTTCCAGCAGTTGCTCGATATGGCGCGAGCGGTCTGGGCCCGATGAGATGAGGAGGATGTCGATCATGTTCAGTCTCCGCGTGCGGGGCGTGGGGTTTAGTGCGTTGTTTCTGTTGCGGTTACGATCGCGCCGCGCGTGCGGCGCACTCAATCAGTTCGAATCAGTTCGAGCCGGGCAGGCCGACCGCGAACACGTTGATGGGCGGCGGCGGCGCCGTGAACGACTTCGCGTAGTTCTTCTGGATCGCGTGGGCCGTCGAGCCGTCGACACCCGCCACCGGGTCGGTGTTCATACCCGCGTTCGGGTTCAGCGTCTGCATTTCCTTCAGCTGCGAGACGGAACTGCCGAACGTCTCGTCCCAGTGCGGTGTCGAGGTCAGGCAGCCAGCGAGCGTCAGGCTCGCCGCTGCGCACAGCGACGCGCGGATCAATGTCTGGATGGTTTTCATATCGGTCTCCCGGTGTTCGTCAGATGCGCGTCGCGTTCACTGAGTGCGGCGGTCGTCGTTGTTTTCGCGTGCTTCCTGCGTGCCGGACTGTGCGGCGGGCTTCGCCGAGAGCGGCTGCGCGCTCACGCTCACCGTCTGCACAGCGGCCGTATGCACGGTGCCGTCTGTCGGTTCGGTGCGCGTGACGGGCGCCGTGCCGTCGCCGTCGCTGCCGCTCCCTGTCGAGCGGGGCGTGGCGGGCGCACGGATCGCGTCTGCCGCGGGCTGGGTGCGCTCGGGCGCCGGCACGGGCGACGGCGTCGTCGTGCCTTGCGACGTGATGATCGGCGTCAGGACCACGGGAGCAGCCGTACCGTTAGCCGCTGCAATCGAGCCGCCCTTGACGGGGATCGGCGACGGAATCGCGGCACCCGTCGACGGCGTCGCCGGCTCGGCGGCAGGCTGCGGCTTCTTGCCTTCCATGTTGCCCGTGAAGAGCACGCCCGCTTCCGTGACCTTGCCGAAGTGATCGGTGGGCAGCGGATAGTTCTGCGGCAGCGGTTTCGCGAGACGCGGCGTCACGACGAACACGAGTTCCGTCTTGTCCTCCTGGAAGTTCGTGCTGCGGAACAGCGCGCCGAGCACGGGCACTTCGCCGAGGCCGGGAAGGCCCTTGAGCGTGCCCGTCACGTTGCTCTTCATCAGACCGCCGATCGCGAAGCTCTGGCCGTCGTAGACCTGCAGCGTGGTCGACGCGCGGCGGGTCGTGATGAGGGGCAGCACGGCCGTCGTGCTGACGGTGCCGGCCGTCACGGCGACGCCCGTCGGCGAGAGCTCCGACACTTCCGGCGAGACCTTGAGATTGATGCGGCCGTTATCGAGCACGGTCGGCGTGAAGGTCAGACCGACGCCGAACGTTTCTTCCTGGAGGATGATCGTCGAGCCCCCTGTGCCGTTGCTTTGCGGCACCGGGATGAAGACCTTGCCGCCTGCGAGGAAGCTCGCTTCCTGGCCGCTGATCGCCATCAGGTTCGGCTCGGCGAGCACCTTGACGAGCTGGTCGGTCTTCTGAGCATCGAACGCGAAGTTCAGCGGCTTGTTGTTCGCCTTCGAGCCGATCAGCGCACCCATGCCGCCCGACAGGAAATCGGCGAGCAGGCCGAAGCTCCAGCTGCCCGTGCCGCCCTGGATGTTTGCCGCCATGCCGAGCTGGTCGATCAGCGTCTTCGACACTTCAGCCACCTTCACTTCGAGCATCACCTGCTGCGGCGCGGCCACGTGCATCATGTTGACGATGCGCTCGTTGTTGCCGTTGCCCGATGCGCCCGCCGTCTTCATCACGGCGGGAATCATCGCGCCACCCTGGGCGCCTGCCCCGTTGGCGGGCGCGGCGACGGGCACGGGCGCAGTCTGGCGCGACACATAGGCGTGAGCCAGTTCGACGATGCGCTCGGCCTTCACCGAGTCGGACACGGTGCCCGTCAGCACGAGCGTGTCGGCGGCGGCCTTGACCTGCACGCCGGTCTCTTCGGGCATCAAGACGGCGAGCGTCTGCTGCAGGCCGCCGGGATCGGCGCCGACGGCGACGTCGATGATCGTGCATGAGCCGCTTCTGCCCTGCACGATCATGTTGGTCGTGCCGACATCGGTGCCGAGCAGATAGAGCGTTTGCGGCGACACGAGCATCGCCTGCACGATCGACGGATTGCCGACCGTGCGCGTCTTCACCGACTCGCGGATGTTGACCATCTGCGACTTGCCGACGGGAATCGTCACGCTCTGGTGATCGGCGATCGTGCCCGTGCAGTTCGGGCCCCGGCCGCCTTGCGTCATGCCTGCAGCGGCCGCCGGCGCGGCGCCGCTCATGCCGATTGTCAGATGCATGGCGCCGCCGTTCGATGCCAGGCTCATCGGCAGCGGCGCCTGGCCCGGCAAACCGGCTTCCTGGCTCACGGCCTGCGTGGCGGGCAGCGCCCACAGTGCGGCGCCGATCAGACCGCAGGCGCTGGCCTGCGCGAGACGCGAGCGGCGCGGAAACGTTGTGGCTTGCGTCGTATCGCGCTCACGCCTTGCATGCGCGCGCTGGTTCTCTGTGGCATTCATGTCCTTCCCCCGTATTGGCGCCGTTGTCTGGTCTCGTCACGGCTTGCGGTTCGCGCCGGGTTCTGTGCCCGCGCGGCTTTCACGCTGGTCCTACGCGCTGGTCTCGCGCGCAGTTCTTACTCGTTGTTCTCAAGCATTACGTGCCGCTCAAAAGCATTCCTGTCTGGCCTGCGATCCGTCGATCACGCTCACGCAGTTCGCCGGCGCCCGCGCGACGATCTTGCGCACCACGGGCTTCGGCGCGGGCGCGGCCGGCGCGGGCGGCACGGCGACGGGAATCTTCAGCAGCGAGGCTTTGGTCGCGCCTGCCGTCGTCGCGTCCTGCGGATCGACCTGGTTGCGCAGCACGAGCGACAGCGAACCGATGCTGCGCGCAAGGTCGATCTTCTCGGCCTGCTCGGGCGTAACTTCGAGCGTCACGGCATCGACCACCTTCGGTTTGGTTTCGTCGCGGCCCGCTTCCTGGGCGACGGCGAGCACGAGGATCTTTTCGAGCACGATCTTCGAGATGTTCTGGTCGCGTCCCGTTACGCCGCCGTCCTTGTTGTCCTTCTCGGTGTTGACGAGGATGTCGACGTAATTGCCCGGCAGCGCGAAGCCCGCAACGCCGATCACGTCGTTCACGCGCACCGTGATCGCGCGCTTGCCTTCGTTGATGACGGCCGACAGCCCGCCGACCGTGCCGACGGGCGAGAGCTTCGCCTCGAGCACGGGTTCGCCGCGCGCGAGACTCGTCTTCAGCACGCGGCCTTCGAGCTTTTTCACGTCGTTGAAGGTGCCCGTCGGCACGCTGCCGGCGGGCCAGTCGGACACCTTCAGCATCTCGGGCGAAACGCGCTGGCCGAGACTCATGTCGGCCGATGCGATCACCACCTTGGTCGTCGTCGTCGAAGACTGCTGGATCATCCAGCGCGACGCGAACACTACGGCGGCAAGACCGGCCGCCGTCGCGACGACCAACATCACCAACGCGCGAGCGTTCTTCATGTCGTTCTCCTGACTCTCGCCGTCGGCGACGGCGCTCTAGGGATCGTGTTGCAGGGATTGGGCAGTGAGTCTGTCCGTCAGTCCATCAGATCGCGGTCACGCTCCGGCGGGCTGTGCGCGTCGTCATCGTCTGCGCTTGCGACTGGCTGATGCGCCGGCAGCTGCAAAGCGGCGCGCAACGGCGCGGCTTGCTGCGCGCGGCGTTCCGCTTCGCGCTTCGCCACCCACCGCGCGACGACGAGTTCCTCGAGCAGCGCTTGCAGCGCGTATTCGCGTTCCAGCCGGCCCACCGGCGTGAGCAGCGCGCGCTGGCGCAGATAGATGGCGGGATCGGTCGTGTAGAGCAGTTCCGGCGCCGCGTCCACGTAGTACATTGCGTACCCCGTGGACGCGGCCTCCGTGCGGTGTGGCCGGTTCATGGTGCCGGCCTCGATGCCGCTGCCGTTGTCCGCCGATGCGGAGCGGCTCCCCCGTGTTGCCGATGGTTTGGCATTGGCCGTCTTGCGGCCTGAATCGTTCGTCTTCATCACTTCCCCCGTATCTGGCCGGCCTTCCTGCGAAGGCTCTTTCCAGGTGGACGACCCCGCGTCCACACCCCGTTTCTGGATTTGCTTCAAGCCTTTCTGCGAAGGCTCAGTGCTGCTGTTTCTCTTGTCACTGCCGCTGCGTTTTTTTGCTGCGTTCTGGTGAGCTTCGGCTGTTGTCCGCCGTTCGCCTCTTGTTGTCGGTCGCTAACGCTGTTTGTCGTTATGTACTGCTGTCCTGCCCTG
Source organism: Paraburkholderia terrae (assembly GCF_002902925.1). GTDB lineage: Bacteria > Pseudomonadota > Gammaproteobacteria > Burkholderiales > Burkholderiaceae > Paraburkholderia > Paraburkholderia terrae. Next base: position 1,607,932 of record NZ_CP026112.1, read on the forward strand.
ATTCACCTGCTGCCCCGCTGCTGCTTCCCCGTAGAAATCCGTTTGTTCGCTTCTTGCCCCGTGCTGCGTTATTCGTTGTTCTTTTTGCTTGCCGCTTCGTCACACGTGTACGAACAGCGACAGCATCGTGCCGATCGCGATGGCCACGCCGTATGGCAGCGTGCCCGTTGTCGGCCGTCTTGTTCTCGTGTTGCCCGTACCCTGCTCGCTGCCGCCCGGCGCGCCGCCCGAAGGCATCGACACGTCGATCAGCACGGCAGCCATGTTGTGCAGTCCGGCACGCATCTGCCGATGGCGCAGCATCTCCACCAGCGCCCAGACGCCACCGACCATGCACACCGTCAACGCGGCTTCGAACGCGCCGCTCGCACTGCAAAAACATCCGACAGCCGCCATCAGCTTCACGTCACCCGCGCCCATCATCCGCAACAGATAACCGGGCAAAAGCACCGCGCCGCCGACGAGCAGGCCGCCCCCCCACAACAGCATCCCGTCGATCGCGCCATGCAGCGCGCACTGAACGACGAGCCCCGCGCCCAGACCGATGACGACCAGCCAGTTCGGAATGCGCCGTGCGTGGATGTCGTAGATCGCTGCAATCACGACCAGCGCCAACACGCAGGGACCCACTGGAAAAGGCACACCGTTCATCGAAAGCTCCGCTGGTTGAATGGACTTCCTGAATTCCGCTGCCCTGCTGCGAACAGCAGCAATCGCAACAAGGGCAGCGTTCAGGCTTGCGGGATGGAGATTGGACGACTGCTTTATCAGGCAGCTACCCCGTCGAGCTTGGTCTTGATGATCACGAAGACATCGTTCAGCTTTCCGCCGATCAAGCCCACCGTCGTGATAATCGCCACCGCGATCAGCCCGGCCAGCAAGCCATACTCGATTGCCGACACGCCGTCTTCTTCGCGCAGAAACTGTTGGATTGCGTTCTTCATGATGTACCCCGTAGAGAGTGAGATGTCACATGGCCGCCGCGCCACATTCGTGCGGGATGGCGATCAGAGGACTGCCCTATCAGGCAGCTACCCCGTCGAGCTTGGTCTTGATGATCACGAAGACATCGTTCAGCTTTCCGCCGATCAAGCCCACCGTCGTGATAATCGCCACGGCGATCAGCCCGGCCAGCAAGCCGTATTCGATTGCCGACACGCCGTCTTCTTCGCGCAGAAATTGATTGATTGCGTTCTTCATATGTCCCCCGTAGGAAATAAGATGTCACATGGCCGCCGCGCCCCATGCGCATTGACCAGCAAAACCGCCCTTTCGGACGGATACAACCGGCAAGTGCCGCCGAAGGTGTCGTCATGGTCGCGAATGGCCGTACGTCGTACGAACCATTCGCGCCACTTTCTGCCGACGTCCGCCCCCCATTGGCTCCGCCGCCCCCACAGTCGCATGTGGCAAACCCCGGCCGCGACTGCGAAGTTCTGTGCTGCTGTCGGAGACTTCCTTTGGCCCTGCTTTCCGGCAGCAACGTTTTCGTCGTGACGGTCATATTGCAACGGGTGTGCCATGTACCCGCAAACCCTTGTCGCGCCGTGATCGGGCTTGCGCGCCACGTGGTTTTTCAGGGGCCCGCGGCTCGCGATGTTGCGAACCCGTAACGTGATTTCGAAGTGCGGCGCGCGCGTTCGCCAGGCCACATAGCCGGCGCCGCGCGCTCAAAGATGCGACGAATCGGGCCGCGAAGGCCGGTGCCAAAGGCTTCCGGTCAGAACTACCGGTCGCCGGCCGGTGTCATTCGGTCTGAAGAACCGATTGTCAAATGTGTCGCAGAGTTGAGACGGCGGGAAAAGCGCGGCGGCAAAAGTGGCTCGGCCTTGCGCAGCAAGGCGCCGCGTGAGAGGCACACATGCACGTGCCTGTCGGGTGCCGCGATCCGCAAACGATTTAAGCGCCGGTAGAAATTGCAGAAGGATGTATCTGCATCCAGATTTACGCTTATATAAAGCCCCTACCCTTTCATTTATCTTTGTTTTCACCGTGCATTTCATGCGACGATAACTTCGCGTTGCGAAGCATGTACGCAGCGCAAAGGCATGGCGACATTGCGGCATTCATGACCCGCATATAGAAGAAGATGAAAAACGCCCGGGTTCGCGCACGCGGACCCTCAAAAGACCACACTGTTTTGCCGTAGTACAAGGATTACTGACCTTGCTGCACGACGCGCAAGGGCGACGTCCACTACCGGGGGTAACATGAATTCCACTTCCACAACGGGCGCTTCCGACCGCACCGTGCTTTGCGTGGCCTCGACGCCCGACGAAGCGCTCGCAGCCTTTCTAGGCGCGGCCGGATGGCAGGTCGTACACGCCAGAACCACGGCCGCTGCGGAGAAACTGCTCGATCGGGGCGACATCAAGGTCGGCCTCGTCACGCTGCCCGACGATGTCACGCAGCAGCAGCTCTCGGCGCTCGAGGCCTGCATGCGTCACGGCGAGGCAAACTGGATCGCGCAGATCGCGCCCGGCCACGCCACCGACGACCTCACCAGCCGCTTCATCCTCGACTACTGCTTCGACTTCGTCACCGCGCCGTGCATGAACGACCGGCTGATCTTCGCGCTCGGTCACGCGCACGGCCTGTCGAATCTGCGCCGCGCGAGCTTCCGGCCGCAGCCGTCGCTCGGTGCGCATGGCATGGTCGGCCATTGCGAGCCGATGCAAAAGCTGTATCGCCGGATCGACAAGTGCGCGCAGACGGATGCGCCCGTGTTCATCGCGGGCGAATCGGGCACGGGCAAGGAACTGACCGCGCGCGCGGTCCACGACGGCTCGGCGCGCGCGCAGCAGGCGTTCGTCGCAATCAATTGCGCGGCGATTCCGCCTACCCTATTGCAGGCCGAGCTGTTCGGCCATGAGCGCGGCGCGTTCACGGGTGCGCTGCAACGCAAGATCGGCCGGATCGAGCATGCGCACGGCGGCACGCTGTTCCTCGACGAAATCGGCGACATGCCGCACGAATGCCAGGCCGTGCTGCTGCGCTTCCTGCAGGAAGGCACGATCGAGCGCCTGGGTGGCAACGCCTCCGTCAAGGTCGACGTGCGCGTGATCTCGGCGACGCACGTGAATCTCGAAGCCGCCGTGAAAGACGGACGCTTCCGCGCCGACCTGTATCACCGGCTGTGCGTGCTGCGACTGGATGAACCGCCGCTGCGCGAACGCGGCAGCGACATCCGCCTGCTCGCCGACTATGCGCTCAGCATGTACCGGCAGGACGGCACGCATAAGATTCGCGGTTTTTCCAGCGGCGCGGTCGTCTCCATGTCGAACTACGACTGGCCCGGCAACGTGCGCGAGCTGATCAACTGCGTGCGGCGCGCCGTCGTGATGACGGAAGGACGCTTCATCACGGAAACCGATCTCGGCTTGCCGGAAATATCGGGCGCGCGCGCGAAGACGCTGGCCGAAATCCGCACGCAGGCGGAAATCGAGGCCATTGAAGAAGCGTTGAAGCGGCACGGCCACAACCTGTCGGGCGCGGCGGCCGACCTCGGCGTGTCGCGCGCGACGCTCTACCGGCTGATGAACGCGAACCGGATGAACCCGGACGCAAACGCGACGCGCTCGATGCGCCGTGCCGGCGGCGAAGGCCGCACCGACGGCGGCACGGACGGCTCATCCGATCCGGGCGGCGCGGACGACGCCGACGACAGCGATGCGGGCTCGCACAGGCCGCGCGCTGTCGCAGCGGTGTCGTTAGGCTGAGCCCGCTGTTCTTCCTTTGACTGACTTCGCCTGAATCACGCGGCGGCCTTCACGCCGTTCAGTTGATGCTGAACGGCGTGGCGCTTTACGTGTCCATTGCATTGTCGATCGCACCGCAATGGAGTGGACACCCGTCATGTCCGACCGCGCTTCCCTGAACCACGCGCGCGACCAGCCGCACGCCTTCCCCGCCCAGGCCAGCCCCTGCGACGATCTCGCGATCCGCGCGCAACCCGCCGCCGGGATTCCCTGCCGCCGCAAGCGCCTCGCGCTCGGCGCGACGATACTCGGCTCCAGCATGGCGTTCATCGACGGCTCCGTCGTCAACGTCGCGCTGCCCGCCATTCAGACCGAACTCGGCGCGAGCGTCGCGGCGATGCAATGGGTCGTCAACGCGTATCTGCTGCTGCTCGGGTCGCTCGTGCTGGTCGGCGGCGCGCTCGGTGACAAGCTCGGGCGGCGCACCGTATTCGTCGCGGGCATCGTGCTGTTCACGGCGGCGTCGGCGGCGTGCGGCCTCGCGCCCGAACCCGCCGCGCTGATCGCGGCGCGCGCCGTGCAAGGCGCGGGTGCGGCGCTGCTGGTGCCGAGCAGTCTCGCGATCATCGGCGCGGTGTTCGACGAACGCGAGCGCGGCCGCGCGATCGGCACATGGGCCGGCTTCGGCGCGATCACGTCGGCGCTCGGGCCCGTCGCGGGCGGCTGGCTCGTCGACGCGTTCTCGTGGCGCGCCATCTTCTATCTGAACGTGCCGATCGCGGTCATTACGGTTGCGCTCGCGCTGTCGTCGATACCGGCTAGCCGTGACGAAAGCGCTGCGCAGCGCCTCGACTGGCTGGGCGCGCTGGTGGCGGCGCTGGGGCTCGGCCTGTTGACGTACGGCCTCACGCTCGCTTCGTCGCACGGTTTTGGCGATGCGATCGTGATCGGGATGATCGCCGGCGGACTGGCTCTGTGCGCCGCGTTCGTCGCCATCGAGGCGCGCAGCCACGACCCGATGATGCCGCTCGATGTGTTTCATTCGCGAGATTTCAGCGGCGCGAACCTCGTCACGCTGCTGCTGTATTTCGGTCTGGGCGGCGCGCTGTTCTTTCTGCCGTTCACGCTGATTCGCGCGCACGGCTATACGGCGACGCAAGCGGGCGCGGCGCTGCTGCCCGTGCCCGTCGTGATCGGCGTGCTGTCGCGCTTCTCGGGCGGGCTGGCGGCGCGTTACGGAGCGCGCCCGCTGCTGACAGTGGGCCCCGTGATCGCGGCAGCCGGCTTTGCGCTGCTCGCGCTGCCCGGCTGGCTCGACATTGACCGCGCGCGCTACTGGACAAGCTTTTTCCCCGCCCTCGCCGTGCTCGGCCTCGGCATGACGATCACGGTCGCGCCGCTCACGACGGTCGTGATGACATCCGTAGCCGCCGCGCGCACCGGTGTCGCGTCCGGCATCAACAATGCCGTCGCGCGGATCGCGAGCCTGCTGGCGATCGCGGTGCTCGGCATCGTGTTCGTCTGGTCGCACGACGCGGCGCTGTCGAAGCGGTTCGAACAGTTGAATATTCCCGCCGACCTCCAACGGGAGGGCCAGCTGGCACCGGACGTGATGGCGGGCGCGCATGCCGTGCCGGCTGAAATCGTCGCCGCGCAGTCCGATGCCATCGACGCGGGGCTGCGCGCCGTCGCGCTCGTGTCTGCGCTGTGCGCGCTGCTAGGCGCGGCGTGCGCGGCGGCTACGATTCGCGGACAGCAGAAGCCGCGTGGTGAGCAATAGCGCAACACGCATCGACACTTCCATCCAGCCTGAAACATCGCGCGCTACGTGTCACGGATACTGACAGTCATGCACCCGACCACAACGACGAAGGGAGTCTCCATGACGATCACCTGCTTCATCCGCTATCAGATCGATCCGTTCCAGCGCGACGCGTTCAGACAGTACGCCGAGAACTGGGGAGAAATCATTCCGCGCTGCGGCGGCCACCTGCTCGGCTATTTCCTGCCGCACGAAGGGACCAACGACATCGCATGGGGCCTGATTGCGTTCGACAGCCTCGCCGCTTACGAAGCGTATCGCGCGCGGCTGCGCACCGATCCCGCAGCGCTCGAGAACTTTGGCATGGCGCAGGCCAAGCGCTTCATCCTGCGCGAAGAACGGACGTTCACGGAAGTCGTCGACGGGACGCTCGGCAAGCCCGCCCACCCCGTTCACGCGTAAACGCGTATAACGCAACTGCGACGCCATCGCGCCGTCCATTAGCACAAAAAAACACGAAAACGCCCGCATCGCACGCATTCATGCCCGTTGGATCACGGGATTCGCTGCTTTGCGGAACTTATCGTGCGCCGCCGGGGTCGCTTTATTTTCCAGTCGAATCGTGGTGGCTCCCGGCGCCGCATCGCGTCCAGCCGTACGCGCATCGCCGCCGACCACCGGCCCTACATGCGCAAATTTCTCCTGATCTGTCTGCTCGCGCTGTTCTGCGCGCCCGCTTTCTCCGCCGTGACGGCTACGACGAGCGCGTCCGGCGCGTCCGCCACCACTGTCACGCTGACACCCGACCAGGCCCGCCAGGCGCTGCAGGTGCTGAACGACCCCAAGAAGCGCGCGCAGATCGAGGACACGCTGACGGCGATCGCCGCCGCGGGCGTACTCGCGACGCCCGCCGCGCCGGCCTCGGGCGCGTCGTCGGCGGCGACGGACGCCGCGTCGGGCGCGAGCGTGCCCGCCGCGTTCAAGTCGAACGGCCTCGCGTCGCAACTGGTGCGCCAGGGCGCGCACTGGATCACGCAAGGCGGCATGACGCTCAAGCGCTCGGCCACGGTGCTGCTCGACACGTCGTCGGCCCGCTACTGGTGGAACGTGCAGCTTTCCGATCCGCACGAGCGCGCCCGCGTGTTCGGCGTGCTGCTGGCGCTGATCGGCACGCTGCTGCCCGCGATCGGGCTCGAATGGCTCGCGCGCAGGCTGCTGCGCCGGGCGCGCGCCGCGATCATCTTGCGGCGCGAGGCACGTGAGGCCCGCGAAGCGCGCGAGCATGCACGCGAAGCCGCGGCCTCGGATGCCGTTGCGAGCGCCGAGGGTGCCGATACCGCTGAATCAGCCGAAGCCGCAGAAGCCGCAGAAGCACAGGCCGCAGCCGGCGTCGCGGCGAGCCCAGCCTCGCCGTCCATGTCGATGTCGACGCCGCCCAGGTCACTGGCTGCATCGTCGCAGCCAAAGCCCGACAAACCCGACAACCAGCAGAAGGAAGCGCGCAGCAAGCGCCAGGCGGAACATCACTGGACCACGCTGCAGCGTCTGCCGAGCGCGGCGCTGCAACTGCTGTTGCGGATGCTGCCGCTCGTCGTGTTCGTCGCGGCCGCGAGCGCGCTGATGTCGATCTTCACCGACGACGGCACGGTTCAGGACGCGGCGCTCAACGGGCTGATCGACCTGTACGTGATCTGCCGCGCGATCGTGATCGCAGCGGGCTTTTTCCTGCAACCCGATGCGCCGGGGCTGCGTCTGTTGCGCGTACCCGATAGCTGGGCGCTGTTCATGCAGCGCTGGGTGATTCGCGTGGTCGGCGTGATCGGCGCGGGTGGCGCGCTGATCCAGATCGCCACCGCGCTCGGCCTGAGCGACGCGGCGCATTTGCCCCTCGTCAAGCTGCTGGCGCTGGTCGGGCACGTGATGTTGTCGATCATGATCCTGCAATGCCGCGCGCCGATTTCCGCGCTGCTGCGCGAGCGCACCGGCGAGACCGACGCCGACAGCCAGCGCACCGTGACGATGCTGGCGCACGGCCTGATCGACATGTGGGCGTGGGTCGCCGTGTTCATCGTGATGGCGCTGTGGTTCGTATGGGCGCTCGACGTCCACAACGGCTACCGCACGCTGCTGCATCTGGGCGGCGTGTCGCTCGCCGTGCTGGTGGCCGCGCGCGTAGTGGCGATCGTGCTGTTCGGCGCGCTCGGGCGGCTCTTTCATGTCGAAGAGGGCGAACAGCGTTCGCTGGTTCATCAGCACGCGTACCGCTACTACCCGTTGATCCGGCGCGTCATTTCGGCGCTCGTGATCGTCGTCACCGCGCTCGTGCTGCTGCAGCTGTGGGGCCTCGACGTGTGGCAGTTCTTCCGGCCCGGCGCGATCGGCCACCGGTTGACGTCGGCCATCGTCACGATCTGCGTGGCCGCCGTGATTGCGCTGGTGGTGTGGGAGATCGCGAATGTCTCCGTCGAAAAGCGCCTCGCGCAGTGGACCAAAAGCGGCGACCTGATGCGTGCCGCGCGGCTGCGCACGCTGGTGCCGATGCTACGTTCGGCGCTGTTCGTCGTGATCGCGCTGGTCGTCGTGATGACGTGCCTGAGCGAGCTTGGCGTGAACACGGCGCCGCTGCTCGCTAGCGCGAGCATCTTCGGCGTCGCGCTCGGCTTCGGCTCGCAAAAGCTGGTGCAGGATTTCATCACGGGGATTTTCCTGCTGATGGAAAACGCGATGCAGGTCGGCGACTGGGTGACGCTCGCGGGTGTGTCCGGCACGGTCGAGTATCTGTCGATCCGCACCGTGCGCCTGCGCGGCGGCGACGGCTCGCTGTACACGGTGCCGTTCAGTTCGGTGTCGACGGTGAACAACACGAATCGCGGGCTCGGCAACGCGGCCGTTCGGGTCAGCATCGCGTACGGCCAGGACGTCGATCTCGCGATCGCGACGCTCAAGGAAATCGGCGCCGCGCTGCGCGAAGACGAGCAGTTCAAGGACGGCATCCTGTCGGACTTCAGCTTCTGGGGCGTCGATGCCGTCGACGGCGCGGCCGTCACGCTCGCCGGTCAGATTCAATGCCGCGATTCGGCACGCTGGCCGGTGCAGCGCGAATTCAACCGGCGCATCTTCGACACGTTCCGCGCGAACGGTATCGAGATCGCGAATCCACAGCGCAGCATGCTGGTCGCGGCCAACCCGGGGCAAGGCGGTTCTGATTCCGCTAATGACGAGCTCGAAGGCCCACCGCGTCCGTCGAATGTGCCGGATGGACCGCAACAGGCGCAAAAACCGTCATCGAAGGTGGCGCGGCACTGAGCTTCAACAACCCGGCTGCCCGTCTTATGACGAATGCTCGACGCCAAGCAGCCGCGCGTCGAGCAAATTCGCAAGCGCTTCGCCGCCCCGCTGCATCACGTAATCGTGATTCCATTTGAAGAACGGACGCGCGAGCGGCGCAAGCAGATTCATCCAGCCGCGCTGCGTGCGTACGCGCCATTCGTAGCGCACCACCGTCGCTTCGCCGTGCGTCGAGAAGTGCCAGCGCCCCGTTCCTTCGACGTCGCCGCACGCTTCGCCTTCGAGCACGGCGAGCGGCTCGACGCGGGTCACGCGCATGTCGAACGCGACGCGATACGGCAGGCGTCCTTTCCATGTATAGCGATGCAATGCGCCGACGCCGTCGCTCGCGCCCGGCTCCACTTCGATCACGCGCTCGACGCAGGTCCACCATTGCGGCCAGCGCGCCGGATCGTGGATGGCATCCCATACGGCCGGTAGCGGCGCGTCGACGCGCCAGATCGTCGTGAAGCGGTATTCGTCTGCGCGCACGGGTTGTCTCCGGTTCTTGTTGCTTCTTGTTGCTATGTCTCGATCTTCCACCAGCGCGGCAACAACCGCTTCACATCCGCGTGCCGATACCGGTCGTCGATCAGATGCACGACGCCCGCATCCTGTTCGGTGCGAATCACGCGCCCCGCCGCCTGCACGACCTTCTGCATGCCCGGATAAAGATACGCATAGTCGTAGCCGTTGCCGAACTGCGCATCGAAGGTGCGGCGCATCTGTTCGTTGACGTCGTTCATCTGCGGCAAGCCGAGCGTCGCGATGAACGCGCCGATGAGCCGCTCGCCGACCAGATCGATCCCCTCCGAAAACGCGCCGCCCAGCACCGCGAAACCGACGCCCGCGCCGCTCGTCGTGAAGCGCGCGAGGAACGCGTCGCGCGCGGTCTCGTCCATGCGCGGCTCCTGCGTCCAGATGGGCACCTGCGGATGCCGCTCACGCATCGATCCCGCGACGCGCTGCAAGTAATCGAAGCTGCTCAGAAAGCCCAGATAGTTGCCTGGACGCGCGGCGTACTGCTGCGCGATCAGATCGACGATCGGTTCGAGCGAGCGCTCGCGGTCGCGCCAGCGCGTCGACACATGATGCGCGACATGCACATCCAGTTGCTCGGCCCGGAACGGCCCTTCGACGTCGAGCCAACCGGTGTCGTCGGGCAAACCGAGCATGTCGCGATAGAAATGCTGGGGGCTGAGCGTGCCGGAAAACACAATCGTTGCGCGCGCGGCGGCGTAGCGCAGCTTGAGGAACGGCGCGGGAATCACGTTGCGCACGCAAATCTCTGTCGAGGACTTCGCGTGGGCCTGGCCGCGATGCGCATCGAGCGTTACATCGACGATCGAATGATCGCCGAACTGTTCGACGAGCGACATGAAATGCAGCGCGTCGAAATAGAAACGCAGCGCGTTTTCATCGACGGATTGCGGGGTTTCGGCAAGCTGATCGCCAATCGATGCGATCAGGTTTTGCAGCGCCGATTGCAGCTTTGGCGGCACGTCGGGCAGTACCTCGTACGCTGCATTGCGCTCGCGGTTCAACGCATTCCATTCGCGGTTCAATCGATCGAACGGTCTTTTCAGCGCTAAAGGCGCGGCATGGCGCGCGCCGCGAAACGCGTGTTGATCGAGCGTCGCGCTATACATGCGGCGCGCGCGGTCGGGCAGATTGTGCGCTTCGTCGGCGAGCACGGCGACGCGCCAGCCGTTCAGCTGCGTGAGCGCGTACAGCATCGCGCTGCTGTCGAAGTAGTAGTTGTAGTCGCCAATCACGACGTCGCACCAGCGCGCCATTTCCTGCGCGAGATAGTACGGACAGATGCCATGCGCGAGCGCCGCTTCGCGCACGGCTGCGCGATCGAGCGTGCGCGCCTGCAACGCCGTGTCCCGCGCGTCGGGTAGCCGGTCGTAGAAGCCGCGCGCGAGCGGACAGGATTCCCCGTCGCACGATTTGTCGGGATGCTCGCAGGCCTTGTCGCGCGCGACGAGTTCGAGCGTGCGTAACGGCAGCGCGGCTTCGCTGCGATGCAGGGATTCGACGGCTTCGAGCGCGAGCGCACGGCCCGGCGTCTTTGCGGTCAGGAAAAACACGCGGTCGAGATGATCCGCGCCGCACGCTTTCAACAGTGGAAAAATCGTGCCGAGCGTCTTGCCGATGCCCGTCGGCGCCTGCGCCATCAGACAGCGTCCGTCGCGCGCCGCGCGAAACACGGCAACGGACAGTTCGCGCTGTCCGCTGCGAAACTCGCCATACGGAAATCGCAGCGCGTTCAACGCGGCGTTGCGCGCCTCGCGATGCGCTTCTTCACGCGCGGCCCACGCGACGAAACGCTCGCACTGATCCTCGAAGAACGCGCGCAGCGACGCAGCCGTGTGCTGTTCCGTCAGCACGGTTTCCTTCTGGTCGCCGATGTCGAAGTACACGAGCGCGACCGTCAGTTCTTCGAGCGCGCGTGCCTCGCACAGCAGGTGCCCATACACGAGTGCCTGCGCCCAATGCAACGTGCGATGGTTCGCGGGCATCCGTTCGAGATCGCCGCGATGCGTCTTGATCTCTTCGAGCCGGTTCAGCGCGGAATCGTAGCCATCGGCGCGTCCACGCACCGTGAGACTGCCATGCGTACCCGTCAGCGTGATTTCCGCTTCATAGCCGGACGCGCGGCGCGCCGTCACGGCCTGATGTCCGGCGATGCCTTCGAGCGCCGATGGCGCGGGCGTGAAGCGCAGATCGAGATCGCCGCGCCGCGCGGTGAATTCGCAGAGCGTGCGCGCGGCGACTGTGTAGGTCATGCCGCCTCCGCGTCGGTTGCACCGGCGAGCGCGTCGTCGGCGCTTTCGGTCCAGCGGATGTCGAGCACGCGCACGGGCATGTCGTGCTGCACGCAGTACGCGAGCCAGCGGATCTGGTTGTCCTGCAGACGATCGCCCGGCCCTTTCACTTCGATCAGTTCATAGCGCCGCTCGCGAGGCCAGAAGCGGATCAGGTCGGGCAGGCCCGACCGGTTCGCGCGGATATCCAGCAGCAGCCGCTCGAACCACAGCTTCAGATGCGCGGCGGGCAGGCAATCGAGCGCGAGCGTCAGCAACTCGGGCGTGAGCATGCCCCAGAACACGAACGGCGATTGCAACCCGGCTTTGGTTTCGAAGTGACGCAGGATCGTCTCGCGATACGCGCCGCTTTCGAATTGCGCGAAGCAGGCGTCGAACTGCGCGCTACGGCGCGCGCGGAAGTCGGGCGCGTGCAGATCGGCGGGGCCGCGCTGGAACGGGTGAAAGAACGCGCCCGGCACGGCCTCGAAAACGGGCTCCCAGCACAGCAGACCGAACAGCGAATTGATTAGCGCGTTCTCGACGTAATGCACAGGCGCATCTTCCGTCGACAGATGATCGCGCACGGCGTATTCGACGGCGACGGGCTCCGATGGACGCGGCAATTCGAGCATGCCGCGCTGCGCCGCGCGCACGCCAGCGGGTTTCTGCGCGGCGACGCCGAGCCGCCGATGCAGGCGCGGCAGCATGCGCGCGACGCGCTGCTGCTCCTCTTCGCTCTCGGGAACGGCAGCCGCCTGCAGCGCCAACGCGAGCGCCGCTTCATCGTGGCCATCGCGCTCCAGCACGCGCATGCGCCTGTGCCGCGCGCCCGGCCAGGCGCAGCGCTCGTAGATGCGCAACGCAGCATCCCAGTCGCGCCGGCGTTCGGCCTGATAGCCGATCGCATACAGCAGCTTCGCGCGACGCAACGCGAGCCAGGGGTTGTGCTGTGTATCGATTGCATCGACGGCTTCGAGCAGCGGGTCAAACGCTGTGTCTTCCGTGAGTTCCAGCGCTTCGCGGCACGCTTGCAGCGCCAGATAGCAGTCGACGTCGCTTCGCTGCTGGAACGCCCGCGACGACGGCGCGAACGCGACGCGCTCGTACTGATACACGCCGAGATCGGCGAGCACGAACTCGGACCAGTCCTGATGCAGATTGCCGAAGAACATCAACCGGAAGCGCTCGCATAGCGGCGCGACGAGCACGCGCAGCGCGGCTTCGTCAGCGGCTGCATCCCACTCGCGATAACGCCGTGGCAACGCGTGCGAGGGGTCCGCGACGCGCAGCGCTTCGAGCCATTCGGCCTTGCGCAGACCCTTGAGCGCGGGCAACGCGGCGAATATGCGTTGAAGCTCGGGGCGCGTGGCGCACGCGAACAGTTCGTCGAGTGACACGCCTGCGTCCGCATCGACCCAGCCGAGTGCGGCCAGCGGCGCGGCCGCCTGCGCGGGACAACCGATTTCCGCATACGCGAGCCGCCCCGTGCGAAACAGCGTGCCTTTGCGCATCAGCATGCGCACGAGCAGCGCGCGCGATGCTTTCGGCAGGCGCGCGTCGTCGCGCAGGAATGCGTCCAGAAAGGCGCGCTCGCTGTCGTCGAGCAGATCGTCGTAACGGCTGGCGATCCACGCGAGCGCGCGCTCGAAATTCGACAGGTAATAGAACGGATCGGGAGCGTCGGTCGGCACGGCTATCGGACACGGAAGGCTGTATATTTATACAGCCATGATAGCAAACGCGGCGCCCTGCCGAGCCAGAAAGCGCGCACGCCCGTCATGCTCCTCAAGCGCCGCGCACTTCCGTTTCGGCATAAGTCACCTGCACGGCGGGCACGAACCACGCGAGGCACAGCCCGATCAACGCGGCAAGCGCGGCGACGGACAAGCCGATGTGAATCGACGCAATGAGCGCTTCGCGCGCCATGTGCATCATTGGATCGCTGGAATGCCCCGCCGCCACCAGATGCTCGATCAGCGCGGACTGCTCGTTGCGATCGACAAGCAGATCGGGACTCGCGAACGACTTGAGCCATTGCGTCGCCTGATATGAATCGAGCGAGCGGGTCACGCCCTGCGTGTACATATGGCCGAGCAGCGCACCCGTGATCGCGGTGCCGAGCATGCCGCCAAAAATCCGCAGCGATTGCATCAGCGCCGTCACCGCGCCGAGGTGATCGCGTGCGACGATCTGCTGCGAGCAGATCGTCAGGTTGGTCGCGACGAGGCCAAGCCCCAGTCCGCTCACGCCCATGCACGCCATCCACACGATATGCGGCTCGTGGCCCTTGAACGAGACGAGCGCAACGCAGCCGATCACGAAGAACGCGAAGCCGGCATACATCAGCCCGTTCGCGCGCCGGATACGCGTGACGATACGATTGTTCAGCACGCTGCCGACGGTCGTGCCGAGCAGCAGCGGCGTGATCAGCATGCCGGAATCGTGCGGCGACATCGCGTAGCCGCCCTGGAACAGTAGCGGCACGTAGAACACCATCGAAAACAGCGCAAAGCCGCCAAGCACCGACATCGCGAAGAGCGGTGCGAGCTTGCGGTCGAGCAGCACGTCGACGGGGACGACGGGATAGCCCATGCGCTTTTCCCAGAAGTACAGCGTCAGGCCGCACACGGTCGTGATCGCGAACAGCAGCGCCGTCGTGCCGCTGATGCCCTCGCGCGGCAGTAATTCGATCAGCAGTTGCAGCGCGCCAAACGTCACGGCGACGACGAAGGCGCCGAGCCAGTCGAGCTGGATCGGTCCGCTCGTCTTCAGGTGTCGCAACTTCGGCACAAACATCTGAACAAAGATCAGCGACACGATACCGATGGGCACGTTGACGAAGAACACCAGCCGCCAGCCCTGCATCTGCGTGAGCATGCCGCCGAGCGTCGGCCCGACGATGTTCGCGATGCCGAACGACGACGTGACGAACACGAGCCAGCGCAGCCTGAGTTTGGGATCGGGGAACAGATCGGCGACGGTGGCGAACACGGTGCCGATCAGAATGCCGCCGCCGATGCCCTGCAGGCCGCGCGCGGCGACCAGGAACAGCATGCTGCTGGCAAGCCCGCACAGCACCGACGCCAGCGTGAACAGCAGGATCGCCGCGATCAGGAACGGCTTGCGGCCGTATAGATCGCCAAGCCGCCCGAAGATCGGAATGGTGATGACGGACGCGAGCATGTACGAGGTCGCGACCCACGCGTAGAAGTCGAAGCCCTTCAGGTCGGCGACGATGCGCGGCAACGCGGTGCCGACGATAGTCTGGTCGAGCGCGACCAGCATGGTGACGAAGGCGATGCCGAGCATCGCGAGCAGCGACTCGCGAAACGGCAGCAGTTGACGGCTGGGATCGTGAACGGCACTGGCGGACCTCATGGTGTGCTCCACCGTAAAGACGTCCGCGTGCGCAGCGGACAGGCTGCCGGGCCTTTGCCCGGGCATGCGTCTCTATCGAGAGTGATACGCGCGTTTAAAAATAGCAAGGGCATTTCCCTGGCGGACGCCCGTCATTGCTGCCGGCTTTGCTGCCCGGCTTTGCTGCCCGCCTTCGCGCCGGCATCCGCTGCAGCCCGGGCGCGAATTCCTGCCTATACTTACCTGGCCGTTTCGGACAAAGGTAAGCGGCCAGCCGCCGCGCAACAGGTGACTCTCTCATCCGTTTGCTAACACGAACGAAGGAAACCTCTGGTGAACGACGCCGATCTGGTCGCCGCGGCCCACGCCGCCTTCAATCCTTATGTTCTCGAGCAGTTGAGCAGCCGCATTGGTTTGCCGCCCGACGCAATCAGGCTGGTCGTGGAACGCGCGGCGCCCGGCATCGTGCTGACGATGATGGCGAGTGCAAGCAGCGCCGAAAGCGCGCAACGCCTCTTCCTCGTGATCATGTCCACCGAATCCAATGCACGTATCGCGGCGCAGCTCGCCGGACTGACAGCGAGTTCGCACGGACTGAAGGCCGTCGAGCGTTCGGGCCATGAGCTGGCGATACGCATCGCCGAGAGCCGCGAGATCGCGTTGATCAGCGACCACATTGCCGCCCTGACGGGCGTGCCGCCGCAAGCCGCGCATGCGCTGACGGATGTCGCGTCGGCCGTGGTGTTCGGCGCCGCCAAGCACCATATGCTGCTCGAACAGGGCAGCGTCGCCGACCTGCCGGGCTTGCTCGCCTATCAATGGCCGATCGCTGCGCCGTGGCTCGCCGAAGGGTATTCGAAGGCGCTCGGATTCGAGAGTTCCGCTGCGTTCGCGGATAGTGTCCCGCAACGGCTCGTCGAACTCGCGGCGGTGATGCCGCGCGCGAGCGCCACGGCGGGGAACGGGGCGACCGGCTGGGCGACGAATGGGGCGCCGCCATCCGCGGATGCAGCGCGGTCCGGTGCATACTCTGGCGGCGATTCCTACGGACTGGCGGGTGGCGCTGCGGGCGCGTCTGCGTCTGCGTCTGCATCTGCTTCTGCTGCCGCGCGAGCGGCACCCGGTGTGCCCACGCAGTTGCTGACGACAGTCGAACCCGCCGCGCCCCGCCCGCGCCGCGTTCCCGTCTGGGCTTGGGGCATACTCGGCGTCATCGTGCTGCTGATCGGCATCATCATGTACGGCTACCAGCAGCGAACGGGCACGGACGAAGGGAGTCCGCAGGTCACCAGCAGCATGGCATCGGGCACGTTGTCCACGCCGGCGCCCGTGTCCGAAGCATCTGTACCGCCTGCGGCACAGGCGGCGACCGATTCGGGCGGGTCGGGAACGGCGGCGTCGTCGGAGGCAGTGGCGTCGTCCGAAGCCGCGTCCGCTGCAGGTGCGGCCGCCAATGTGGGCGGTTCGCCAGCCAGCAGCGCGAACCCGGCCTCTGCGGCAAGCCAGTGAAACGGGCATTGCGCGATTACCGCGCCGGGCCGCGATCCGCCGATCGCTTCTCGCCGTGCGCACACTCGACGAAACGCCGTTTTCCCTCATGCGAACCTTTGCCCAATTGTGACCAGTCGCACCATGGAACCGTCCACTGATCCCGCCGATCGCGAACCTTCCGCCGACACGGCGCGCCGCGAGATACCCGCGAGGCATCCATTTGCCGCGCTCGGCAACTGGCTCGCGCGTGTCGATCCCGGCACGCACCGACGCATCAAGGGGCTGCGCCTCGTGACGGCCTACGGCCTCGCCTCGGCGCTCGGCACATTGCAGGACGTCACGCATGGATTGCCACGCGATGCGTCGGTCGGCCTGCTCGCGGCCAACTTCGCGCTGTGGGCGAGCGTGTCGGAGGCGCGCACGACACGGCACGAATCGAGCCGCGATCTCGCGCTGCTATGCGCGGCGGCCGCGCTCGGCGCGGCCATGTACGTGTGCGTTGCACAGCCATTGCTCTTCTTCGGGCATGCGGGTCCCGAGCTCGTACTGGTCACGGGTGCGTTCCTCGTCGGCTATCTGAAGCGATTCGGCGTGACGGGCGGCGGACTCGGCTCGCAGATCTACATCGGGCAACTGCTGGCCTACGGCGCGAACCTCGTTCCCGCCGATCTGCCCGCCATTGCGATTGCCGGGTTGATCGCGATGCTGGCGTCGATCGTGCCCCGCCTGCTGAGCGGGCCCGCTGAACGGCCGGCCGTCGTCGCCGCGCTGTCGCCCGGACCCGAGCCTGTGGCCGGACGGCCTTCACCCGAGTTCGTGATGGGACTGCAGGCCGCGAGCGGCGCGCTCGTCATAGTCGCGTTGAACGCGTGGCTGAACCTCGCGGAATCGGTGTGGGCGATCACGGCCTGCACGTACGTGGTCGCAGGGTCCGCGACAGGCACCGTGCAGCGCGTGCGGAGGCGGATCATCGGCACGCTCGTTGGCGTGCCGCTCGGGCTCATCTGTTTGCCGATCGCGGAGCATGCGCCGCTGCTGATCTGGCTCGCTGCGGCATTGGCGATGATCGTTTATTCGATGGCGCTGCCCGAGCGATACGACATCGCGTGCGGCGCGTTTGCGTTTACGCTGATCGTCACGCTCGCGGTGAACGGCATTCACTCGATTCCATTTCTCACGGCGCGGGCGTGGGAGACGTTGATTGGTGGGGTGCTGGGGTTGCTGGCGGCGATGGTTATTTTTCCGTTGAGGTTGAGGGAGAAATGAGGCTGCATTGAGCCGAGGAAAAGCGCCCGTATATTTTTAATCAGAACAACGGAATATTCCGGATTCTTATTCGTTGCGCGTTACCCGCTTTATAGCAACGCCGAATATCTCCCATCGACGAAGGAATAAACCCCACCCCCACCCCGTTCAATGACCGTCACGACCTTTCGACAAAGCAAGGAGTGCGGTCATGAAGTCTCTATTCGAGGTATTCGGCATCGCAGCCTGTGGCGCGGCTTTAGCGACGCTCGTTTCATGCGGTGGCGGTTCCGGGTCGAACAATATGAGCACGCCTGCGGTGTCGTCGTTCACCGCGGCGGCTCTCGTCTCCGATGGCGCCGTGTCCGCGCCTCACACCGATCCAAACCTGAAGAACGCCTGGGGCGTTGCATTCAATCCGAAAGGCTTCGTCTGGGTCGCCGACAACGGCACCAATCTCGCAACGCTCTACGACGGCAACGGCGTGCCGCAATCGCTCGTCGTCACGATACCGGCCGGCACCAACGGCGACGCAGCACCCACGGGCATCGTGTTCAACGGCACGCCGAGCTTCACCGTCACGCAGAACGGCAAATCAGGCGTCGCGGCCTTCATCTTCGCGGGTGAAGGCGGCACGATCACGGCGTGGGCGCCCGCTGTCGGCCCGACCAACGCCTTCACGATGTACGACGATGCCGCAGGCGGCGCCGTGTACAAAGGGCTCGCGCTCGCGGCGAACAACGGCAGCAACTTCCTCTATGCGACGGACTTTCATAACAACAAGATCGACGTGTTCGATACGAACTTCACGAAGGTGACGATGCCCGGTGGCTTCAAGGACAGCGCCATCCCAGCCGGTTTTGCGCCGTTCGGCATCCAGCTGATCGGCTCGAACCTGTTCGTTACCTACGCGATGCAGGACGCGGCCAAACATGACGACGTGGCGGGCGCGGGCCAAGGCATGGTCGATGTATTCGACACTGCCGGCAATCTCAAGCAGCACTTCGCGACGGGCGCACCGTTGAACGCGCCATGGGGTATCGCGCAGGCACCGAGCAATTTCGGCACGTTCAGCGGCGCGATCCTGATCGGCAATTTCGGCGATGGCACGATCAACGCGTTCGATTCGTCGAGCGGCAAATCGATGGGACCGCTGAAGTCGTCGAATGGCAGCACGATCGTCGAACCTGGCTTGTGGGGCATTGCGTTCGGCAACAACCTGAGCAACCAGCCCTCAAACACGCTGTTCTTTGCAGCGGGGCCAAATGACGAAGCGGACGGCGTGTATGGAAGAATCGATCTGAATCCGGCTTCCAGTTCGGGCACGGGCACCAGTTCCGGCTCCGGCACGGGGTCGAGTTCGAGTGGCGGCGTGGGCGTCGGTATGTAGCACTCTGCCCTTTCTTTCTTCACGCAAAACACAACGGCCGCTCCTTCAAGGAACGGCCGTTGTGTATCTCACGTATCTCGCGCTTCACGCGCAAGCCAGCGGGCATCAAACCTGTCGACGCAACTCCGCAGGCGGCACCTTCATCAGATGTCGATACTTCGCCACCGTACGTCGCGCGACGAGCACGCCCTGATCCGCGAGCATCTTCGCGAGCGCGACGTCGGACAGCGGATCGCGCGTGTTTTCCGCAGCGATCATTTCCTTGAGCAGCGCGCGCACGGCCGCTGCCGAACAGGTGCCGCCGCTTTCCGTGCCCAGTTCGCGTGGGAAGAAATGCTTGAACTCGAAAATGCCGCGCGGCGTCGCCATGTACTTGTTGCCCGTCGCGCGCGAAATCGTCGATTCGTGCAGGCCGAGTTCCTCCGCCACGTCGCGCAACACGAGCGGCTTCAATGCGATCTCACCGTACTGGAAGAACGGCTTCTGATGCGCCACGATGCACTCGGCCACGCGCTGGATCGTTTCGAAGCGCTGCTGCGCGTTGCGTATCAGCCAGCGCGCTTCCTGCAACTGCTGCGCGAGCGGCGAGCGGCTCGCGCCTGCCGACTGCGCGAACAGTTCCGCATACATACGGTGAATCCGCGCGCGCGGTAGCACAGCGGGATTGACGGTCACGACCCACTTGTTGCGCACGCTGCGCACGATCACATCCGGCACGATGTAATTGTCATCGGCGCGGCCATATGAATTGCCCGGCTTCGGATCGAGCTTGCGCACGAGCGTACACGCCACGCGCAATTCCTCGGCATCGCAGCCGATCTGCTTCTGCAACTCGGCATGTTCGCGGCGCGCGAGACGGTCCAGATGATGTTCGACGACCTGCTTCGCCACGTCGCGGCCCGGCGTATCGGCGGGCAGCGCATCGATCTGCAGCGCGAGACACTCAGACAGCGATCGCGCCGCGAGTCCCGGGCGGTCGAGCGTCTGCACGAGCCGCAGCGCGACCAGCAAATCTTCTTCCGTCAACGCGGGTTCGATGTCGAAGACGTCCGTGAGATCGGCGAGGTCCTGGCGCAGATAGCCGTCGTCATCGAGTGCTTCGATGATGAGGCGCGCGACTTCGCGGTCGCGATCGTCGAGCCGATAGAGACGCAACGCATCGTGCAATTGCTCGTGCAGCGTCGGTTGCACGCGCGCCCATTCAGTCGGGTCGGCCGCATCGGAATCGCCGTTGTAGCGCGACGGACCGCGGCCGTAGGCATCGCCTGAATAGTCGCCGCTTGAATAGTCGCTGCTTGAATAATCGCCGCCATCATCCGACGAGGACGCAACGCTTTCTGTGGCCGGCTCCGCCGACGAGCCTTCCATCGCGTTGTCACGTTCGTTGGCAGGCAGTGTTTCGCCGTCGGCGCCGTTGCTCTCGGCCGTCTTGCCTGCCGACAGATCTTCCGAAACAGACGGGTCGTATTCGAGGAAGGGATTGGTGTCGAGCGCGTTGCGCAGTTCCTGCTGGAATTCCAGCGACGACAGTTGAAGCAGGCGCACGGACTGCTGCAGACGCGGTGTGAGCGCGAAAGTTTGCTTCGCGCGTAGTTCGATTGTAGGCGGCATACAGACTCTTCCTGTGATTGTTCAAACAGCTTCGCGCCCTACCTACGCAACTGTCGTACCAGTTTTCGCAACTGTCTGTTTTGATTCGCCTTTGTGTTGCCGGAGCGCACGCCGCGTGCCCGTTCCCCGCGCGCATTTTACAAACGCTCTGAAATTCGAACCGAATCATGCGGCATCGCTACGAGCGGCCAGATCACGCGACACGCGACGACATTCCAGCACCGATGGGCACGACGCTTGCTGACCGTCTCACAGGGACGCGCCATTGAGCAGGATTGAAACGCGGCGCGTCCTGTGTCGGCGACGGACCAGACGGAACCGCGGCGGCAGTGTTCTTTGGTCGGGTCATCGGCGGCATCGCGCCGCGATCGATCGCACGGACAACAGGACCGCAACCCTGATCATCAACCGAGAAGGAGAAACCATGAAAACCATCCAGTTCCTCAAGGCCGCAGGCAGCATCGCATGTGTTGCATTCGCACTGAACGCTACGGCGCAAACGACGGCCTCCGCGCCGCCCGCCACTTCCGAGAGCGTTGGCCAGCATATCGACGACGGCACTGTGACCACCAAGGTCAAGGCCGAGCTGCTCGGCGCGAAGAACGTGAAGTCCACGCACATTCACGTGAAGACCCGCAAGGGCATCGTCTGGTTGTCGGGCTCGGTGCCATCGGCTGACGACAAGACTGCCGCGCAGGACGTCGTGCAAAACGTGTCCGGCGTGAAGGGTGTGAAGAACCATCTGAAGATCGCAGCCGATTAAGCGTTTGACGCATGCGCGTGTTTAACACGCACGCGTCAATGCGTTAAAGCGTCAGAGGCCGCCCTTGATTGGGCGGCCTCTTTTTATGTGCTGCCGGGCTCAGGCTTTCATCGCCGCGTACTGATCGCGCATCGCGCGAATGCGGTCATGGTTTTGCAGCACGCCGTGATATAACCGCTCGACCACTGCGCGCACATCTGCTGGCAGGTCTTTTTCGAGCGCTTCGTGAAAGCGCTGCTTCGCGGCGTCCTCGCCCTTTTCGCAATCGGCGAGAATCGCGTGATCCGCGCGGCTGCCCACGGCCGACTTCACATCGAGCCATCCGCGATGCAATGCGCCAGCGACGCTGCCACCGCCCTCCGGCTTGCCGCCCAGTTTCAACACGAGATCCTGCAGTTCGCGCGCGCCTTGCGTGCAACGGTCCGCGCTTTCGAGCAACGCCTCCTTGACGCTTGCGTGATTCGCGTCCTCGGCGGTTTTCATGAAGGCGCGCTCGGCGTCCTTCGACGTCTCGATCAGATCGTTCAGCACGGCAATGACATTCGTCGTCATACGTTGCTCCTTTTCCGTTATCCGTGGGATGCGAGCTGTTACGCACTCGTCATGCCCGGTATCCAGACATGCGTGTCGTCTTTGCCATTGTGGCGAGTAATTGCTTCCAGTCGGATTCCGGCGCTACGCCCTCGCGACCGCGAACGCAAGCCCCATGCGTACACGGCAAGAAGGCATGGATGTTGCTGCATAACGCTGCTGGACCCTCACGCACTGCGCAAAGGCTTTTAGCAAAGCGCGGTCGATACATAACGCGGGCCAGCCATCGACAAGGGAGAACTTCACCATGAGGATCAGGAGCGCGGAATGCCTGCTGTTCGTGGCCATTGCCACGTCAGCCATCGTTGCAGAGATACGCGCAAATACGCTGTCATCGAGCCAGACCAACGTGCCGGCGCCGACAGCCCCACACACCGCTCGCTTGCAAGCTTGCGATGAAGCGCACAACGGGATACTGCGGGCGGCGTGCGAAATGCAGAACGAGCGTCGTCCCATCGACGGAGACGATCGCCCGACCAACGGCGTCGCGACACCACACGCAGGCAAGCTCTGGGTTTGATCGTTGGGTTTGGCGAAGATTAGGCGCGCGGCTGCCGGGTACATTGCGGCAGCCGCCTTTTTTGCGCGCCTGGTTATGTCTTCAGCCGCCGGTCCGACTCCATCCCTTCTACGCGGAACAGGCCGCTGTGCAGAATGACGCTTTCGCCGCTGTTCTGATCGAGCGCTTCCGCGCACACGGATCGGATACGCGCGCGGCCACGCTCGTACGCGCCGACCAGTGCGTCTTCGAGTGGCGAATCAGCGCCGAAATGATCTTCGAGCGCCTCCGCCGAAATCGCGCACGCGACAGGCTCACCGTCGACGCACGCGTTGAAGCGCACAGTCAGGCTCGACCCATCGAACACGGGAGCATCATCGGTGAATGTGATGTGCATAAGAGAGTCCTCGTACGCCGCGCGCGGCATGAACACCTTGACAATCCCGTTCATGACGAAGCCTTGCGCGCATTGGCGAGTTGCTGTGCCATCGCGAGATGGTGACGAATGGTCGGGAGCGCGCGGGTCGCCGCTCCCTTCAGTTGCGGGTCCATGCCGCTTTCACTTTCCTTCTGAAACAGTTCAACCGCTTTCCGATGGCCGCCCACCGCGACTTCATCGATATAAGCCTTGTCGAAGTCGTCGCCCTTCAACCCTTGCAGCTTGCCGACCAGCGCCGAGTCCGCGCCCGGCGATGAGCCCAGGCCCTTCTGCGTCGCGACCACATCGAGACTGCGGGCGAGCTTCGTGTGATCCGCGATCATCTGCTGCGCGAACTTCTTGACCTGCGGATTGGACGAGTTCGTCAGCGCGAGCTTGCTTGCGGCAATCTCCGTTGCGCCCGCCTGCGACGCGTCCTGCACGAACTGCGTGTCGCCCGGCGAGAGCTTCGTGTCCGCACTGGCAGGCAAGCCTGTCGCAACGCCAAGCGCGAGCACGGCAGGCATGGCGAGGGCTCGAACGAATGAGCGGAATGGGCGAATAGTCATGCTTCTCTCCGATTGATGCGGCGCGCCCGATGGAACTCAGGCCACTCTCTTCTTCGACAGTTGCGCGATCAGCGTTTTGTTGAACGCGGGAAGATCGTCGGGCTTGCGGCTCGTGATGAAGTTGCCGTCCTCGACCACTTCCTTGTCGACCCATGTGCCGCCTGCATTGCGGATATCGTCCTGCAGGCTCGGCCAGCTCGTGACCGTGCGGCCCTTGATCAGCCCGCCGACACAGGCAGCCACGTACCGTGGCAGATCACCGCGATTGGCTTCTTTGCCTGATCGGCCGCCTTGACGAATGCCTGTGCCTGCGGCAACAGACGGATCGCATCGCCATTCACGACGCCGCCCGGCAAGATGACTGCGTCGTAATCGTTCGGCGCGGCCTTATCGAACGTCGCATCGACGTCGACGCTATCGCCCTTGTCCACATGCCTGAAGCCCTGGATCTTCCCGGCCCTGGCAGAAATTACGTGGACGGTCGCACCCGCTTCCGTGAGCGCGCGACGCGGCTCGATCAGCTCGGCCTGTTCAAATCCGTCCAAAGCCAATACCGCAACCTTGCATCCAGCCAGAGTGCTAGCCATGTGCGTGTCCTCCCTTCGCAATCTTGTGTCTTTGAGTAAGCAGCGTTTGTTCACGTTTGCTCATTGAGCGAGCAAGTTCGATGCCCAACGCGTGCAGCGCGTTCGACTGCAACAGTGACGAAGGTTCAGGCATTGCTATTGCACAAAGTTAGCGCGTCACTGCATGTCCGCTACACAAGACCGGAAAGCGAGAAATGAAAACGATGACACGCAACGCGATCGATGCGATCGCCAAGGGACTGTCCACCGCGATGCCGGCGGGACTGCGGCATGCCGACGACACACGGCCAGGCTTCACGCGCAGAAAGCTCAGAGGCGTATTCGTTTATTTCGATCTCGACGGCAAACGCATCGACGACGAAACGCAGATTGCGCGCATCAACGCACTCGCGATACCGCCCGCCTACACCGATGTCTGGATCTGCCCCGACCCGCGCGGCCACATTCAGGCGACGGGCCGCGATGCGCGGGGCCGCAAGCAGTACCGTTACCACCCTCAATGGCGCGAAACGCGCGACGCCGACAAGTTCGGCCGCATGGCCGCGTTCGGGCATGCGCTGCCGAAGATACGAGCGCGAGTCGCACGCGATCTGGCGCGCGAAGGCATGCCACGCGAGAAGGTGATTGCGGCCGTCGTGCATCTGCTCGATACAACACTGATCCGGATCGGCAGCGTCGAATATGCGCGCGACAACCAGTCCTATGGCCTTACCACGCTGCGCAAGAAGCACGTGAAGATTCGCGCGGGCGAAGTGCGTTTCCGGTTCGCGGGAAAGAGCGGCATCGAGCACGACGTGACCGTCGACAATGCGCGCGTCAAGCGTATTGTGCGCAGGTGCGCGGAGTTGCCGGGCCACGACCTGTTCCAGTACATCGACGAAGACGGCGCGCGCCATACGATCGGCTCCGCCGATATCAACGAGTACTTACGCGACATCAGCAGCGCGGACTTCTCGGCGAAGGACTATCGCACGTGGGCGGGCAGCGTCTATGCGATGGCGGTGCTGCGCCAGCTGGTGTGCGAAAGCGCCGCTGATACGCGCCGTCATGTCGTCGCGACCGTGAAAGAAGTGGCCACGCTATTGCGCAACACGCCTGCTGTATGCAAGCGCTGCTATATCCACCCTGAAGTGATTGCGGCCTTTGAAGCCGGCGAGTTGCAAAGCCTGCTGCCGCAGCGCACGAAGCGCCACATGAAGGTCGACGAAGCGGCATTCGCCGCGCTGCTCGTTCAAGTGGAAAAGCGCGCGCGGCTCGCAACGCTGCTCACAAGGTCGAGCGCGCTGCGCAAGCAGGCGAACACGCGAAAGCGCGCCGCCCGTCCCGCGTGAACCTGTGTCGCCGCCTTACTCTTCGTACGCCGCCATGACCAGCCACATGTCGCGTTCGCTGCTGTGAATCTGTGCGGCCAGCGCGTAGCTATCGTTTGGCCCGCACGTACTCGCAAGCGTGCGCTGCGCGACTTCCGCATCTTCGAATACGCAGTCGTCCGCCAGTGGCCGAACTTCGCGCTTGCCTTCGAACATGTGCTGACTCATCCGGTACACGAGCGGCTGCTGCTTCCACACATGAAAGCAGTCTTTCACGTGCTGAAAATCGCCGCCACAGATGTTGCTCTGATAGTGAATCTTCGATCGCATCGCATCACCTCCACATGCGGCGCCGTGCGTGTTGCCGCGGCCGATCGTAGTGCCGCGCAACGGTGGATCGCCGGTCGAACAGAACGCAGTTGCATGCTCCGTCCGCTGCGCGGATCGCCACGTGCCGCTGTCGTACCGTCTGCTTCAAGTCCTCGATGAAGCAGCACGGTACCAAATCAATTACTCCACGCGTCACTGGCTCGCGCCCGATGCCGCCGCGGCGCCGCTCGCGCCCATGGCGCTGTCCGTTGCGGCAGGCGCACTGGCGCCCGTGGCCGTGTCGGTGGTGCTGTTGTCCGCCTTCTTGCAGCCCGCGCCGAGCGATATCGACACGACGGCGAGCGCGAGTATCAGATGCTTCAAAGCTGCCTTCGTCATGGTTTCTCCCGTCTACGTTGCAGGTCCGGTGCCACCTTCGCGCCGGACATGTCTGTCAGATTACTGCCCCTTCGTATCGCTGCTGGCGTCCGCACCCGGCATGTTGGTCGTATCCGTGGCCGGCTTCTTGTGCGAAGTCGACTTCTTGTGCTGCGCCTTCGACGACGCATGCGTGCCCGACGCGGCCATCGTCTGATCGGATGAGCTCATACCGGCGCCGTTCCCGCCGCCGCCCGCTGCACCGCCACCGTTGCCATTGCCGCCGCCCTGCGCAAAAGCGCTTCCCGACAGCGCGAGCAATGCCGCGACGATCCATGTCGTTCTGTTCTTCATCTGCGTACCCTTTTGAATGAAATGAAAGCGGCTGACGACCGCGAAAATCCTGTTGCTGTCATCGCCGAATCGAGCAAGCGGCGTGCCCTGCGAAGCCGCGCCCACTCTCGCTTTGCGGCCCGAAAACGCTGTTTTCCCGGCGGGTTTCGTACGCGGTCAGATGCCGCAGCGCTGCACACACACGCTGCGGCGTTTGATAATTACAAAGAGGACGTAAATCTTTCGTGCGATAAAGGGCGCAATATAAAGTTGCGCGGCATGCCATTCAGACCAAGGAGAACACTTCATGCGTATTTCGACATCTTTTCTGTTCGACCTCGACGGCACGCTCGTCGACAGCGTGTATCAGCATGTGCTCGCATGGAAGGAAGCGCTCGACGAAGAAGGCATCGAGTTATCGGTGTGGCGCATCCATCGCAAGATCGGCATGAGCGGCGGGCTGTTCACGAATCAGCTGTTGCGCGAGACAGGCGGCGACATGAGCGCCGAACGCGTCGAGCGCTTGCGGCGCGCGCATGCTCGCGCTTACAAGCAGTTGCACGCCCAGGTGCGTCCGCTGCCCGGTGCGCAGGCGTTGCTGGCCGCGTTAACGGAAAGCGGTACGCCTTGGGCAATCGCGACCAGCGGCCGCATGGAAACGGCGGCCGTCAATCTGGAAGCGCTCGGCGTCGATCCGTCGAAGACAGTCGTCGTCACGCGCGACGACGTCAAGTACGCGAAGCCCGATCCCGACCTGTTCGTCGCCGCAGCGCATCGGCTGAAGGTGCAGATCGAGCATGCCGTCGTGGTCGGCGACAGCATCTGGGACATGCTGGCTGCCCGTCGCTGCCGTGCGCTCGGTGTGGGCCTGCTGTCGGGTGGCTACGGCCAGGAAGAACTCGAACGTGCGGGCGCGCTGCGCGTCTACGAAGACCCCTCCGATCTGCTCGAACATCTCGACGAGATCGCCGCGCGTCCCTGAATCCTCGACACCCTTCGTATTCGTCCGACACTGCAAGGCGTGCCGCGTGGCACGCCACGTGCAGCGCTCCTGTCACGACCATTTCCGCACACAGACAGGAGCGCCAACATGACCCGCGACCCAACCTCCCACGACAACTCGACCGCCCGCCCGGACAACGCGCCGCGCGGCGAGCCGGAACCGCCCGACACATCGAAAGATCTGCCCGAATTGCCCGATCCGGTCGAAGTAGGCGAAGCCGGTTGACAGGAATAGTGGTTGCTTGAAGGTTGCCTGAGCACTGCTATACGCATGATCCGTACGGACCAACCCAGGGAGAACCATCATGACGTTACAGAACCAGACACGCGGTGGAGCGGATATCGTCGGCACGAGCCGCGGCCGGCATCGCGGACCGGGCCCGGAAGTGATGGCGGCCGATACGCTGGACGGCGACAAGGTATTGAGCGCCGACGGCGACGACATCGGCAAGATCAAGGACATCATGCTCGACGTGCGCTCGGGCCGCATCGCGTATGCGGTGTTGTCAAGCGGCGGCTTTCTCGGCATCGGTGACAAGCTGCTCGCGATTCCATGGAGCGCGCTCACGCTCGACGTGGACCGCGAGTGTTTCCTGCTCGACATGCCGACGGAAAGCGTGAAGAACGCGCCGGGCTTCGACAAGGATCATTGGCCGTCGATGGCCGATTCCACGTGGGCCACGTCGATCCATCAATACTATGGACGCGAGCCATACTGGGGCCGGGAGGATGAGCTCGGCGTCGGCGACATCGCGCCCGGATCGTCGAATGCGCCCGAAGCGGGCGGCGTGAAGCTGTAGAGCAAGCCGCGCTTCTCCGACATAATCGACGCAGTACCCGTTCGCTCGCTACGCAACGCCGGCATAGCGGGCGGATTTGGGTTGATGGGGAACATGATGGCCAGCACTAGCAAGCGCAGCGGAACATCGCGCGCGAAGAAAACCACAGTGGCGCATCCATCGACGCGCGCCCGAGGCGGCCGTCCACCGCGCCAGCGTCATTCCCAGGCGAGCGCCGCGCACCGCGCGCGAAAAGCGGCATCGAGCCGCCCGGGGAAGAACTCGAAGTACTGGTCGCATCACGTGATGGAGACCAGTGACGCGATGGACATCGAGAAGGACATCTTCAGAACAGGAACCGCCGACGAAGTCGCGCAATCGCTGAAGCGCTCGTCGACGCGCAGCAAACGGCGCAAAGGCACGCCATATCAGTCGGCGATGTCGATGCTCAACTTCTATATCAACCGCGCAGGCCGCAACCTGCCGAAATCGCGAAAGAGCACGCTGGAGCAGGCCAAACGCAAGCTGCGCGAAGCGTTCAGCCGCGCGCCATGAACGCGCCGCGCGTCACCTGCTGATGGACGAAGAGACTGTCTGGTGGTATCTGATCGTTGGCGGCGTGCTGATTTTCATGGGCGTCGCCGCCACGACGTTCAAGCGACTGCCGTTGTCCGCGGCGATGTTCTACCTCGCCATCGGCTATGCGCTCGGGCCGTCCGGTCTCGGGCTGCTGCAACTCGACCTCGCCCGCGACGCGCACATACTGCGCCCCGTCACGGAAGTCGCATTGCTCGTCTCGCTGTTCGCGATCGGGCTGCGTCTGCGGCTGCCGCTCTTCGCGCCCATGTGGACCTTGCCGCTGCGGCTCGGCTTCGTCGCGATGGTGTTGACGATACCGCTGCTCACCCTCGTCGGCGTATTGCTGCTCGATCTCGACTGGGGTCCGTCGTTACTGCTCGCGGCCATCCTTGCACCGACCGACCCCGTGCTCGCGCATGATGTGGGCGTCCAGGATTCCGACGATCTCGACCTGCTGCGCTTTTCGCTATCGGGCGAAGGCGGACTGAACGACGGCATCGCGTTGCCGTTCGTGCTATTGGGACTCGCCCTATGCACGTCCGGCGCGCCGCACGGAAACGAGGCGAGCGGCTGGCGCATCGCATTCGAAGCGATCGCGGGGATTCCCGGCGGCCTCGTGATAGGCGGCCTGCTCGGCTGGATGACCACCAAGTCCGTCGCATGGTTACGCACGCGGCACGCACAGGCACTCGGCCTCGAAGGCTTTTTTGCGCTAGGACTGATTGGCCTCGCTTACGGCGCCGCCCTGCTTGTACACTGCAACGGCTTCGTTGCCGTCTTTGCAGCGGGCGTTGCGATGCGCGGCGTCGAGCATCGTGCAAGCGGCAGCCGGTCGGCGCGCGAAGCGATCGGCACCGTCGATTCGGAAGACGTCGTCGCGACGGCCTCCGATCCGCGCAAGGCCCACGCCTTCATGGCCGAATCGGTGCTCGGCTTCACCATCGAACTGGAACGCATCGCCGAAGTCGTCGTAATGATGATCGTCGGCAACGTGCTCGCGACTTCCGGCGCATCGCTTTTCACGTGGCAAAGCGCGGTACTGATCGCGGCGCTCTTTATCGTGGTGAGACCACTCGCCGTCGAGGCATCATTGCTCGGGTCGAATGCCGCGCATGCGCAGCGCCGCTTGATGAGCTGGTTCGGCATTCGCGGCATCGGGTCTTTCTATTACCTTGCGCTCGCACTGGAGTCGATGCAGCAACGTCACATGCAAGACCTGCTTCCCCTCGTGCCGTTGACGCTCGCCGTCATCACTTCTTCTGTCATCGTGCATGGCATAAGCGCAACGCCATTGATGAACTGGTATCACCGCATCCGAAAACCGGATCGGTAATCTCACTCAAAATAGCTTTAAGCGTTTTATTCGCTTTAGCACAAACCCTTATGCTTCGCGAATCTAAAAGCGCATCACTTTTAAAACACACGCTTCATTCGCAACAGAGTGTGTTCTCAAGCAAGAATGAGGCTAGGCGCACACCTGAATGTTGTCTATGATAGGCGCTGACGCAATTGAGCATAACAAGACGTCACAACATCAATCTGCCCGTTCAGATCAGCAGAACACTTTTTCTGTCAATGACGCCAAGCGAATTGCATCGTTATTTGAGGGAAATCATTTTCGCATTCATGCGAGTGTGCCTGGCGGTTTGCACCGCGCGTTTGCAGCGAATTGGCAGGCCAGGTTTTCTTGTCATTGCACTGGTATTGCCCTTTCATTCTGCCTTTGCCGACGACATCACCCCGTCCGTCACGCAACCTTCATTTGCGCTCTATTACGGCAAGTCCCCGCCCGTAGAAATGCTTTCTGCATTCGACGCAGCCGTCGTCGAACCCGATAGCGGTTTCGATCCGCTTGCGCATCGCTTGCCGCATACCACGTGGTTCGCTTATGCGAGCGTCGGCGAAGTGCTGCCCTCGCGCAGCTATTACGCCGATCTGCCGAAGAGCTGGCTGGCGGGACACAACGAAGCATGGGCATCGCGCGTGATCGATCAAAGCCAGCCCGAATGGCCCGCGTTCTTTGTCGAGCATGTCATCAAGCCGCTTTGGGACAAAGGTTATCGGGGCTTCTTTCTCGACACGATGGATTCGTGGCAACTCGTTGCGAAGACGGACGAAGCACGCGCTGGGCAGATACAAGGACTGGCCAATGTGATTCGCGCGATCAAAACGCGCTATCCCGATGCAAAGCTGATCTTCAATCGCGGCTTCGAGATTCTTCCGCAGGTACACGACCTCGTGTATGCGGTTGCGTTCGAATCGCTGTATCGCAGCTGGGATCAATCGAAGCAGCGCTATACGGAAGTCTCCGAACAGGACCGCGCATGGCTGCTCGGACAGGCGAGGACGATACGCGAGCAATATCACCTCCCCGTCATCTCGATCGACTATTGCGCGCCCGCCGATCGCGCTTGCCAGCAGGACACCGTCGCGAAGATCAGGGCGCAAGGCATCGTGCCTTACGTCACAGACGGCGCGCTGGCGACGATGGGCGTCGGCGCCGTCGAGCCCGCCAAACGTCGTATTCTCGTGATCCAGGACCCACCGCGGCGCACGGACCTGAACGTGTCGCCGGGCGTGCGTTTTCTGGCGATGCCGCTCAACTACCTTGGCTACCGGATCGACTATCGCGATGCGCGCGACCCGATGCCCGAAGGCGATCTTCGCGACCGCTATGCGGCCATCGTGCTATGGCTCGAGGGCCAGGTGCCGAACAGCAAGGCGTATCGCGACTGGCTCACCGCGCAGATCGACGCGAAGATTCCCGTTGCCGTGTTCACGACATTCGGCACGCAGATGGACGCCGATCTCGCGAAGAAACTCGATCTCGAAACGGTGGCCGGCGCGCCGTCTAACGGCAAGCTCGACGTCGAATCGTACG
Source organism: Paraburkholderia terrae (assembly GCF_002902925.1). GTDB lineage: Bacteria > Pseudomonadota > Gammaproteobacteria > Burkholderiales > Burkholderiaceae > Paraburkholderia > Paraburkholderia terrae. The sequence continues at coordinate 1,639,624 of NZ_CP026112.1, forward strand.
ACCCGAAGATGATGGGCTTCGAAATGAAGCCGCATCCGCTGGCGCGGGATTTCACGCCGATCCGCGTCGGTCCCCATAGCCGTTCGCTGCTGCGGCTGCGCTCGGGCGACTTCGTGATCGACGGCGCGGGCATCACGCCGTGGGGCGGCTATGCGATGCGCCCGTTCGGCGTGTACGAGCTGGATGCCGTTAATCAGGCGCGCTGGGTTGCGCAACCCATCGAATTTCTGGGCGCTGCGTTGCGCCTGAACCATGACATGCCCGTGCCGGACACGACGACAGAAAACGGCCGGCGCCTGCTGATGTCGCATATCGACGGCGACGGGTTTGCCTCGCGCGCCGAGTACACCAACTACACGCCGCCCAACTCCGACATCACGCCGCAATACTCGGGCGACATGCTGTATGCGCTGTTGCGCGACTCCGGCATGCCCACCACCGTCTCGCTGATCGAGGGCGAGGTAAGCGACGAAGGCCCGTTCAAAAGCTTCGCGCCGCACCTGCGCACGATCGGCAGACAGATCTTCGAGTTGCCGAATGTCGAAGTCGCAACCCATACCTACACGCACCCGCTGCAATGGATGCGCGTCACGGGCCTGGGCGTCTCCGACACGCGCGACACGCCGACGGAAGGCAGCAGCCAGACGAACAGCAGCGGCCTGTCCATCGACATTCCCGGCTACCGGTTCAATATCGACCGCGAGATCAAAGGCTCGATCGACTATATCGACCGCAACGTCGCGCCAACGTCGAAGCCCGTGCGCATGGTGTTGTGGAGCGGCGATTGCCAGGTGCCCTCGCCCGTTCTTAAGGCGGCGTACGAAGCGGGTGTGCTTAACCTGAACGGCGGCGACACGCTGATCACGAAGCGCTTTCCAAGCTGGACGGCGATTGCGCCGCTCGGCGTGATGAAGAACGGCTACTACCAGATATTCGCGCCCAACCAGAACGAAGAGCTGTATACGGACCTGTGGCATGGCCCGTTCTATGGCTTCTCGCGCGTGCTCGAAACTTTCGCGATGACGGACAAGCCGATTCGCTTCAAGCCGATGGACATCTACTACCACATGTTCACGGGCACGAAGTACGCGTCGATGAAAGCGCTGCAGCAGATCTTCGATACCGTGCTCAGGCAACCCGTCACGCCCGTCTTCACCTCTGAATACGCGCGCAAGGTGCTCGACTGGCTCGACACCAGCATCTCTCAGGAGCCGGGCAGCAACGTCTGGGTCGTGCGTAACGAAGCGAATCTGCGCACCGTGCGGCTTCCCGCCGGCAAGGTGCCCGACATGTCGAACGCGACGGGTGTCGCGGGCTATCTGCCGGGACCGGGCGGCACCTATGTGCATCTGACGGGCGACGGCACCGCGCGCTTCGCCGTAATCGACCAGTCGGCGGCACACGCTGTGCCCTATCTCGCCGAAGCCAACGGCATGCTCGACCACTTCGTGCGCACGCGCAACGGCTTTTCGTTCGATCTGCGCTCGCACGTCGCGCCGATGTTCCGCATCGCCAACGCCGGCGCATGCCGCGTGACGAAGCGCCCCGTGATCGGTACCACCAACGACTATCGTCAACTGCATGTCGACGTCGCCTGCGACACCTGAGCGGCAGCGGCTCTTTTCGCCCGCCGTGATTCTCGTGCTCGGCCTGCTGGTCGGCGTGATGCTGGCGCTCGCCTTTCCGCGCGAGAGAATTGAATCGCGGCTGCTCGAAGGCGCCAAGGTCGACAGTCTCACGATCGCCTATCTCGAAGCATGGCTGCGCGTCGATCCGAACAACGCGGAAGTGCTCTCCGAACTTACGCGTGAATACCTGAAGGGGCAGCGCATCTCGGATGCGACGCGCATCCTCGACCGTCTATCGCGCTCCAACGATCCGAACGCGCGACAAAGCGCGCTGGCCATTCGCGTGTCGCTCGCGCAGCAACGTCTGTATTCACTGAAACCGAACGATCCAGCGCGGCCCAAGCGCATGCGCGAACTCGATGCGCTGCTGCACGAAGCGCTCGGCTACAAGTGGGACATCGAGCAATTGAAGATGCTCGCGCAGCAGGCACGCGGGCTGAGCGACAACGATCTCGCCGCGCGCTACTACACGCTGCTCGCGCAGTCCGATCGGGCGCATGCGCGCGAGTGGCTGGCCGAGCTCGCGCAAACGCAGCTGGGCAACCAGCAGCATCGCGCCGCCGCCGATGCGTGGTTCGCGGTGCAAGCGCAAGCCACCACGCTTGACGAGAAGCGTGCCGCGTTCATCGCCGGATTGCGCGCGCTGCAATCGGGCAACGACATGCCGGCGACGATGCAGGCGGCCGATCAGCATATCGGCGATCTTGCCGATGATCCTGAAACACTGCGCTTTCTCGCCAATCTCGCGCTGGCTGCGGGGCGTCCCGATCTGGCGTCGAAGTACGTGAAGCGATTGATGAAGATGTCCGCGCTGGATCATGAGCAGGCGCTTGCGCGGCGTGCGTCGTTCGTGCCGAAGCGCGCGGCGGACCCAGGCACCGTCGAGCATCGCACGACGCGTGGCGTGTGGCTGCGCGCGGTGTGGTATCGGCCGCACCCTTCGCGCGGCGCGGCGCTACGTCACGCGCTAAACAATGCTTCCAACACTCGAACCACAGCCCGCGTCGTACGCATTGCAACGACAGCACCCGCTGCTGTCCCACTGACACCGACGCCCACGAGCGACGCAGCCGAGTCCGATTACGAACTCGCGTATCGCGTGTTCCTCGCGAACGGCGACGTCGCGAACGCGCAGCGCATCGCGCAAACAGCCGTCGACCGCGATCCGCAGTCGATCCCATGGCGCGAGCGTCTCGCGCAAGTCGCGGAATGGAACCGGCGTCAGGACATCGCGCTCGCCAACTACGCCGTCATCGCGAAGATGCGCGGCACCGACGACGACTGGAAGAAGGTCGCGCGTCTCGCGCCCGGACTCAACGACAACACCGCGATGCTCGCCGTCACGCTGCATCAGGCTGACCAGCAGCCGGGCAATCTGAAGCTGCTCGATGCCGTCGTCTTCTCGTACGAACGCATCGCCGATCCCGATTCCGCGTTGAGCTTTCTGCGCACGCGCTTCAATGGCCCGTTGCGCCGCCAGGCCATGGAACGTTATGCGCAAGTCGCCGAACGCAAGGGCGACGACGATCTCGCGCTACGCACATGGCGCGATCTCGAACGCGAATACGGGCCGAACGCAGCCTACGGGTTGAAGATCGGCACGATGCTGTATACGCGCACGCAGTTCGACGCGGCGCTCGCGGCGATGAATGAAGCGAAGCGCGGCGCGCCCGCGTCGAACGATGAATTCTGGCGCTTCTACTCGCTGCTCGCCGACTCGAACCAGAACACGCGCGATGCGAGACTTGGCTATCGCCAGTTGATCGTGGGCGGCAAGGCCGATGCGCAAGACTACGAGGTGATGACGAACTTCTTCAACGACTCGCCGCTCGACGCGGGCCGCCTAGCGGAATACGCGTATCGTCATGGCGGGCCGCCGCGGATGCTGTCGGAAGCGTTGTACGGCTATCAGCGCGCGCACGCGTGGGGCCGCATCAGGATCTTGCTCGCCTCCCTCACGCCCGAACAACTCAAGGCCGCCGAGCAGTCGGCCACGTTCCTGCTCGCACGCGCCGAATACGAACGGCAGACGGGCGCCAACGATGCCGCGCTGCGCGACATCGAGCGCGCCGCCGCGCTCGATCCGAATAACTCGGAAGCGCGCGCGGCCTACATCTGGGTGCTGAACGAGCGCGGCACGGATGCCGCCCTGCTCGCCGCGCTGCGCCGTCATGCGGGCGACGCGGAGAGCGATCCGCAGCTATGGCCCGCGTACGGCGCGGCATGGTTGCGGCTCGGCGACGGGCGCAAGGCGCTGCATTATCTCCACAAGCAGGCCGCGCAAGCGCAGCAAAGCCCGTTGTGGCGTCTCACGTTCGCGGACGCACTGGAACTGACCGGCCGCGTCGATGAAGCGTGGCGAGTGCGCAAGCAGGTCTGGCTCGAACTGGCTCGCCGCCGGCGCGATCCGTCGAAAGCAGCGCCGTTGCCCGCCGCCGAGCAGGACGATCTGCGCGGCCGCTATGTCGCGCTCACGCAGTTGTACGCGGGCGGCGACCGCTCGCGCGCGGTGTTGATCGACCTGCTGCGCGCCGATCGCAACGGCGCGGGCGACAACCAGGCGGCTGCGTCCGAGCTTGGCGACATCGGCCAGTTGCCGCCCGCGAAGCAGGACGAGATCCGCAAGAGCCAGCGCCTCTATTCGGCCATCGCGCGCGAGGCGGCCATTTCCTGGGCGCAGAACGAAGAGGCGTCGGACATGGAGCGCGCCTGGCTCGAAAAGCAATATATCGACGACAGCCAGCGTCCCATCTACGCCGAAGCGCAACTCGCGATCAACGACGGCGACGTCAACGAACTGTCGCGCCTGCTCGACACGTTGCCCGATCTGATTCCGAGGCAGGCCCGCGCCGATGCGCAGGCACTCACGGGCCGCACGTCCGCCGCGCAAACCAGCGCAGTCGACTCGCTCACGCGCGAGCCCAATGACGAAGTGATGCAGGCGATGGCGCGCGAGCAACTGCTCAGCAATGCGCAGGCGCTGGCGGGCGCATTCCGCTATGTCGATCAGGGCTCGCTGCGCTTCACCGAGGAATCCGCGACGGGCAGCGTGCGCCTCACGCCCTCGCAGAACCTGCAGTTTCGCTACCAGCAGCGCGACCAGACCGTGGACGGCTCGCAACTCGCCTACGCGCCGAAACACGACCGCCTCGCGGAGGCGATCTATGGCCACAAGGGCCAATACGACGAAGAGCACGTCACGTTGGGCCGCCGCAATGCGCTCGAAGACTTCACGACGGCGCGCGTCGAAGGCACGTACAACGTCTCGCAGCGCCTCACGCTGACCTATGCGCTCGGCTACAACCAGGCCGCGACGGAATCGACGCAACTGACGGTGGGCGGCACTAAAGACCTTGCCACGCTCGGCTTCAATTACCGGCTCGATCCGCACTGGTTCGGCGGCGCGCGCTACGAGTACGCGCGCTTTCACGGCCAGGACCGTTCGTATCTGGGCAACGGCAGTCTCGTCGAAGCGAACTTCGGCTACAAGATCAAGGCCGATTACCCCGACTACACGATCCGCGCCGTCTTCGCACACGGTCAGTACAACGCGACGGGCACGCCGGGCGAGCCGCTGCGCGTGCTGCTGCCGCAGAACACGCCGTTCACGGCCGCGTCCTTCATGCCGCAGACCTTCACGCAAGGCGGCCTGCTGTTTTCGTTCGGCGACGATCTGCCCGAGCAGTATTCGAAAGCATGGCGGCCAATATTCGCGGGCGGCCCGATCCGCGATTCGCGCGCGGGCTGGTCGGGTCAGGCGGAACTCGGCCTGGCGGGCAGCGTCTTCGGCAACGATCAGATGCTGCTGTACGGCGCGTATCAGGGCGTCTCGTCGAATCATTCGACTTCCGTGAAGGAAGTCGGCGTGCGCTATCGGTATCTGTATTGAAGAGCCTTTGAGGAGAATGACATGGACCACAGCAAGAACCTTCGCGCACGCGCGTCGACGTTGTTTGCATCAGCGTTGGCGTTGATGGCGCTCACGCTCGCGGGCTGCGCCGTCGTTGATCGCAGCGCGCCGCCCGCGATCGCGAAGACCGACAGCCTCGCGATTCTGCCTATCGCGAACAACACCGAGACGCCGCAGGCGGGGCAGCGTGCGGCGTCGATTGCCCAGAGCCTGCTCGCGTCCTACGGCTTCACGAATCTGTCGCGCTACCCGGCGAGCGCCGACGACGAAACGCTGTTCGACGCCGCGAAGCCGGACGCGCAGCAGAACGCGCTGAACTGGGCGCGCCAGCAGAATGCGCGCTATGCGCTGACGGGTGCCGTCAACGAATGGCGCTATAAGGTCGGCGTGGACGGCGAGCCGGCCGTGGGCCTCACCTTCGATGTAATCGACGTGCAGACGGGCAAGGTCGTGTGGACGGGCACGGGCAGCCGCACCGGCTGGAGCCGCGATGCCGTATCGGGCGTTGCGCAGAAGCTGGAGCGCGATCTGCTGTCGCCGCTCGCGCGGTGAGGCATGCCCTGCTCCCCACGACTATCATCGAAGCGGGCTTCGATTTAAGGCGAACGCCATGAACACGCAGGCTAACGAACACTCCGCGCCGCCCGGGCGGCGCCGACGCCGCGAGGCGCAAAGCGTCGGCGCGGGTTCCTGGTGGGCGCGCGTGATCGCGCCGCCGCGCGGCTCCGCGCGTCGGCGCACGATCGCCACGCTCGAAACGATCGTCGCGACGCTGATCGCGATTGCCATCTGCTGGGCCTTCGATCACGCCGATCCGCTGCTGGTCCAAAGCGGCTTCGGCTGGATCTGGATCGTGCCGCTCGTGATCGCGCTGCGTTATGGATCGATTGCGGGCGTGTTTTCCGGGCTGATTCTGCTGGCTTCGTGGTACGTGCTGTACCCCGGCTACAGCGGCGCGTCCGCGCCCGTTTCGCTCGCGCGTGCGTTGATCGAGACGCCGCACACGCGGCTCTTTCCCGTGAGCTTCTTTCTCGGCGGCTTCGTCGTCACGATGCTGTGCGGGCAATTCGGCGACATCTGGATCACGCGTCTGCGGCAAGGCCGCATCGCCAACGACTATCTCGCCGAACGCCTGTCCATTCTGACGCGCAACCAGTTCATGCTGCGCATCTCGCATGAACGGCTCGAACAGGATCTGCTCGGACGTCCAGCGACGCTGCGCGATTCGCTTGCGCGGCTGCGCACCGTGATCCTCAATCAGGAGCCGACTGAAGCGCAGCAAGGCGTCGTCGATCTGCGCGGCGCGCAACCGTTTCTCGAAGCGGCTGCGCAAGCGTGCCAGATCGAAAGCGCGAGCGTGCATGCGTGGCGCGGCGGCAAGCCGGCGACAGCTGCGGGGGCATCGATTGGCGCGCCATCGGCGTTCGATCCCGACGATCCCCTCGTGCGAGAAGCGCTCGAAACGCGCACGCTGGTACATGTCGAATCGAAAGCGAATCAGGACATGTCGCTGAGCCGCTACGTCGCCGTCGTGCCGCTGATCGATGCACAGAAGAATCCTGTCGGCGTGCTTGCCGTCGAGCGCTTGCCGTTTCTCGCGCTCACGCGCGACAACCTGCAGTTCCTGCTTGTTCTCTGCAACTTTTACGCGGACGGCGTGCAGCACGCCGTCATCACGCGCGACACGCTCACGGCCTTCCCCACGTGCCCGCACACCTTCGCGCTCGATTATGCGCGGCTCGTGCATCTGAAGCGCGACACGCAGGTGCAGTCGTCGATCGTCGCGCTCGTGTTTCATAACGACGAACGCAGCACGACGCTGTACGAACATGTGCTGCGCACCCGCCGCGCGCTCGATGTGCAGTGGCCGTTGCGCGACGAACGGCATCGCGTGGTGCTCACGCTGATGCCGCTTTCCGGCGACAGTGCCGTCGACGGCTACCTGCTGCGGATCGAAGAGAATCTGCGCGCGCAATATGGCGTCGACTTCGAAGCGGCGCGCGTCGCCGTGCATTCGATGGCCGTGTCCGCCGACGAACCCATCGCCGCCCTGCGGCGCCTGCTGGAGCGCTGCGATGTCCGCTTCTGACGGCGTCACGACCGATCGAAGCCGCCCTGCGGGCGCGCGCGTCACGTTCGCTGGCGTGCTGCTCGTCGCGCTCGGGCTTGCGTTGCAGATCGCCGTCTTCATGATCGCGACACGCAGCACGTCCGACACGTCCGCCGAATGGCTCGGCGGTCTCGTCAACACAGACGTTTCGACGCTGCAGGCCGCCGCGCATCTGAACACGCAGACGCTGTTGCTATGCCTGCTCGTGCAGGCCTGCGCCGCGCTCGCGACGTCGCTCGGCCTCGCGGAGATGATGCCCGCGCGCTATCGGCTGCCGCGCCTGGGACTGCTCGCGTCGCTGTGGTTTCTGAACTTCGCGGTACCTGTCGGCGGGATGCTTTGCTCGATCGGCGCGCTCGCGATTGCCGCCGCGTTGCCACGGCCACGCGCGCAGTTGCCCGTCGTACTCGTCGAGGAACCCGAGTTCGCCACGAATCTGATCGGCACGGTCTCGTATGGGCGCGGCGCGCGCCTGAAGGCGGAATTGCAGAACGCGGACGCGGGCACGTCGTTTCGCATGACCGCCCTGCTCGCGATGCAGACGATGCCCGCGCGCACCGTCTCGCCGCTGCTGCAAGGCATGCTCGCCGATCCGCTCGACGATATCCGCCTGCTCGCGTACGGCATTCTCGACAACCGCGAGAAAACGCTCACGCAGCAAATACTCGTCGAACGTCCGAAGCTCGATGTGAAGCTGCATCCCGAATTGAGCGATGCGGAGCGCGCCCACGCGAACCGGACGCTCGCGCAACTGTATAGCGAGCTGATTTACGAAAATCTCGTGACGGGCGACGTGTACCGCAATGCCGCCGATCAGGCCGACGGCTTTGCGGCCTCCGCGCTCGAACACGATCCGAACGACGCGGCACTGTGGCGTCTGCGCGGCCGTCTTGCCATCGCGCGACGCGATCTCGACGGCGCGGACACGATGCTGCAACGTGCGATTGATTGCGGCTTTCCGCGCGAGCGCATGTTGCCCTGGCTCGCCGAAACGGCTTACCTGCGCCGCGATTTCGCGCGCGTGCGCAAGCTGCTGGCCGAGATGGACAACCGCGCCGCGACGCCGACGCTGGCCGCCGTTCTCGATTTCTGGAAGCCACGCGGCCCGGGCGCCGCGCAGCCCCGCTCCATCTGAGGCCACCCTCATGTTCTCATCTAAAACGCCGTCACTGCCGCACGCGGATTCCGCCGATATTGCCCTGCTGCTCGAAGGCACGTTCCCTTATGTGAGCGGCGGCGTGTCGAGCTGGGTCAATCAGGTGATCCGCGCGTTTCCTGAGTATTCGTTCGCGCTGTGCTTTCTCGGCAGCCGTCCGCAGGACTATCCGAAGATGCAGTACGCGCTGCCCGACAACGTCGTGCATCTGGAGAACCACTATCTGTACAACTTCGCGCCGCCGCCGCTGGTACACAAACAGCGCGGCGACGCGTCCGCGTTCATGCGCTCCGCGCATCTGCACGACGCATTGCGCAACCCGGCGATGCGCCACGCGGCAGGCCGCATGCTCAAGGACATGCTGAACGACCTGCGCCCCGGCGGCGCATTGGGCGAAGACGCGTTTCTCTATTCGAAGGAAGCCTGGCACTATCTGACCGACCAGTACCGGCAGTTCTGCACGGACCCGTCGTTCGTCGATTACTTCTGGACCGTGCGCATCATGCACAAGCCGCTGTGGCAACTCGCGAAGATTGCCGAGGGTTTGCCGCGCGCGAAGATGTTCCATACGGTATCGACGGGATATGCGGGCTTTCTCGGCGCGCTCGCGCGCTATCGCCATGCGCGGCCCTTGCTCGTGTCGGAGCACGGCATCTATACGAAAGAACGCAAGATCGATCTGTTCCAGAGCGAATGGATACGCGACAACCGCAGTATCTTCGAACGCGACGTGTCGCAGATCGGCTATTTCCGCGACCTGTGGGTGCGCTTCTTCGAAACGCTCGGCCATGTGTGCTACGACGCGGCTGAAGACATCATCGCGCTGTATGAAGGCAATCGACGTCGGCAGATCATGGACGGCGCGCCCGAAGCGAAAACGGCCAACATTCCGAACGGCGTGAATCTGCCGAAGCTCGCGCCTTTACGCGCACAGCGCGCCGCCGGTGTGCCGAAGACGTTGTGCCTGATCGGCCGCGTGGTGCCGATCAAGGACATCAAGACCTTCATCCGCGCGATGCTGACCGTGGTGCGCCGCATGCCCGATGCCGAAGCGTGGATTGCCGGCCCGGAAAACGAGGACCCGTCGTATGCGGCGGAATGCCATGCGCTCGTCGAGAGCCTCGGCCTGAACGACAAGGTGAAGTTTCTCGGCTTCCAGAAGATCGACGAATTGCTGCCGAAATGCGGCGTGCTCGTGCTCAGCTCGATTTCGGAGGCGCTGCCGCTCGTCGTGCTCGAAGGCTTCGCGGCGGGCGTGCCGTCCGTCACGACGGACGTGGGTTCGTGCCGCCAGTTGATCTACGGGCTGGAGGGCGACGACGCGGCGCTCGGCGCGGCGGGCCGCGTCGTGCAGATCGCCGATCCGCGCGCGCTGGCCGAAGCCGCGCTCGATCTGCTCGACGAAGACAACTGGCATGCCGCGCAGCAGGCGGGCATTGCGCGCGTCGAGCGCTATTACACGCAGGACCAGATGGTCGGCTCTTATCGCGATCTGTACGCGCGGCTCACCGCGCAGGCCGATCTCGCCGATCCACCCGCATCGGAAGCCGGCCTTCTGATGCAGATGCCTCACTGAACGGGAACACGCGACCATGGCAGGCATTGGTTTCGAACTGCGCAAGATGCTCCGGCGCAACACGCTGCTGGGGCTGATGCAGGCTTACACGTACGCGGGCCTGATCGGCGCGGGGCCGTGGGTGCTGTCGATCGTCGGCATTCTGCTGATCGGCGTGCTCAGTATTCCGTTCGTGTTGCCCACGGGATTGATCACGCAGTTCCAGGTGTCGGTCACGTATCTGATTTCGCTGTCGCTCGTGTTGACGGGGCCGTTGCAGCTTGCGTACACGCGTTTCACATCCGACCGCTTGTTCGAAAAGCGCCGTGATCTCGTGCTGCCGAATTTTCATGCGGTGATGTTCATCGTCACGGTGGCTTCGACTGTGCTCGGCGGGCTCGCCGTGGTCTTTCTCTTTCCGCAGCAGACGGCCGCGTATCGCCTGCTGATGCTCGCGGGTTTCGTCGTGATGGGCAACATCTGGATCGCGACGATCTTCCTGTCGGGCATGAAGCAGTACATGTCGATCATCGTCGTGTTCTTCATCGGCTATGCGGTGACGACGGGCGCGGCGCTCTCGCTGAACCGGTTCGGTCTGACGGGCCTGCTGTCGGGCTTCGTGATCGGACAGACGGTGCTTCTGGTAGGCCTGCTCGCGCTGATCTATCGCGACTATCGCAGCGACCATTTCATCTCGTTCGAAATGTTCCGCAAGCAGTACCGTTACCCTTCGCTGATGCTGACGGGCTTTCTGTATAACCTCGGCATCTGGGCAGACAAGTTCATGTTCTGGTATTCACCCGGCACGGGACAGCCGGTGATCGGTCCGCTCCGCGCATCGATCATTTACGACATTCCCGTGTTTCTCGCGTATCTCGCGATCATTCCGGGCATGGCCGTATTTCTGATGCGCATCGAAACGGACTTCGTCGAATACTACGACGCGTTCTACGATGCCGTGCGCGAAGGCGCGTCGTTGCAGCATATCGAGCGCATGCGCAATGCAATGGTCGAGGCGTTGCGCAACGGCATCTGGGAGATCATGAAAGTGCAGGCGATCGCCGCGATGATGCTGTTCGCGGCGGGCACGATCCTGCTGCAATGGCTGCAAATATCGACGCTGTATCTGCCGCTGCTGTATATCGACGTGATCGCCGCCAGCATGCAGGTCGTGTTCATGGGCACGATCAACGTGTTCTTCTATCTCGACAAACGCAAGATCGTGCTGTTGCTGGTGGGTACGTTCGTCGCTTCGAATGTGGTGTTGACGGCGATCACGCTGTCGTTGAACCCTGGTTACTACGGCTACGGATTTGCAGGCTCGCTGCTGCTCGTCGTGCTCGCGAGTCTTTATCTGCTGGACCGCAAGCTCGATTCGCTCGAGTATGAGACCTTCATGTTGCAGTGAAAGCGCGGCGCGGACTGCCACGCCGCGCGCTTCACCCTGCGCTCAAACCACGTCGCCAAAGCGCGTTTCCGCGATCTGCTGACGGCGCTGGTCGCCCTGCCGCTCCAGCATCCAGCCCGGATATTCGGACGGCAGGCGGCTCACTTCATCGAGCATCTTGAGTTCTTCCGCGCTCAGTTCAACCTTCGTCGCGGCGATGTTGTCGTCCAGTTGCTCGACTCGCTTCGCGCCGACGATCACGCTCATCACCGACCGTTGATGCAATAGCCACGCCAGCGCAATCTGCGCGACCGATACGCCCTTCGCTTCGGCAATCGTGCGCATCACGTCGACGCAATCGAATGCGCGCTCGCGATTCACGGGCGGGAAATCGAATGTCGTGCGGCGGCTGCCGGCTTCGCCTTGCTCGTCGCGTTTATATTTGCCGCTGAGCAAACCGCCCGCGAGCGGACTCCATACCATCAGGCCGAGGCCCTCGCTTTGCAGCATCGGCACCAGTTCGCGTTCGAGATCGCGGCCCGCGATCGTGTAATACGCCTGCAACGTGTCGAAGCGCGCGAGGCCCAGGCGCTCCGAAATACCTAGCGCCTTCGCGATCTGCCACGCGGCCCAGTTCGATACGCCGATATAGCGCACGTGGCCGTGCTGCACGAGCGTATCGAGCGCGCGCAGCGTTTCCTCGATCGGCGTGGCGGGATCGAAGCCGTGGATCTGATACAGATCGACGTGATCGAGCTGCATGCGCTGCAAGCTCGCCTTGATGCCGTCCATGATGTGATAGCGCGATGCGCCGCGCGCGTTCGCGAAGTCGCCCGTTTGGCCGAATACTTTCGTCGCGACAACGACGCTGTCGCGCGGCACTTTCAGGTTCTTCAGCGCCTGACCCGTGATCTGCTCGGAGACGCCGGACGAGTAGACGTCGGCTGTGTCGATGAAATTGATGCCCGCGTCGATCGCGCGGCCGATCAGACGTTCGGCGTCACTCTGCTGCAGATCGCCGATGTGCTGCCAGATGCCGCCCGAGCCGCCGAAGGTCATCGTGCCGAGGCACAGTTCCGACACGAAAACGCCAGTGCGGCCAAGCTGGTTGTATCGCATGGTTCGAGACTCCACGTGGGTGATGATGCGGTGCTGGGTCGATCAGAATACTCAATGCGTGGCAATGCTGCTGGTGGGTTGACATGGCTTTCGATGTTGCCTCGTGCGATGCAGCATGGACCGCTTTTCGAGCACGCTTTCATCACCATTTCATTCAGCACACGCGCGCATTTTTTCCGTCTTGCCGCTCTTTGGCTCATGTAGCATCGGCGTCGTGTTCTACAGGCTGATGAGAAGCGCGCGCGTGAACATATCGTCATCGCAGATGCCGGTGTGTGTTTGAAGTTGTCGACCGGTAGTTGCGTTATCGGCACGCACAATCGCCAGCCTCGGCACGCCCTCGCGAAACCTGCGAGACTGAATGGGTCTAACGGTTTTTACGGGCATGGCGCACCGCCCACTGGATATGCAGCGCCCCGCCCCCATCTTCGACGTCATGACTTCCGCCTCTTCCGCCGCCCTCGGGCCGGCCGACTCGCTGGCCGATTTCCATCCGGCCGTCGCGGGCTGGTTCCAGAAGACCTTTGCCGCGCCCACGGACGCGCAGGTCGCCGCATGGCCGTTGATCCGCGGCGGCCGGCACACGCTTGTCGCGGCGCCGACAGGCTCGGGCAAGACGCTGACCGCGTTTCTCGCCGCGCTCGACGAACTCGTGCGCGACGGGCTCGCGCACGGCGGCGCATTGCCGGACGAGACGCTGGTGGTCTACGTGTCGCCGCTCAAGGCGCTGTCGAACGATATCCGCGTCAATCTGCAGATGCCGCTCGAAGGCATCGCGCACGAACTCGCCGCACGCGGCCTGCCCGTGCCAGAGATCCGCACCGCCGTGCGCACGGGCGACACGACGCAGCAGGAACGCGCCGCGCTGAAGAAGCGCGCGCCGCACATTCTCGTCACGACGCCCGAATCGCTGTACGTGCTGCTCGGCTCGGCGTCGGGCCGCAAGATGCTCGCGACGGTCCGCACGGTGATCGTCGATGAAATCCACGCGATGGCGGGCGGCAAGCGCGGCAGCCATCTCGCGCTGTCGCTCGAACGGCTCGATGCGCTGTGCGGCCGGCGCCTGCCGCGCATCGGCTTGTCGGCGACGCAAAAACCGATCGAAGCCGTCGCGCGCTTTCTGGTCGGCGGCGCGAGTGTCGACAGCCACGAACCCGCCGACTGCGCGATCGTCGATGTCGGCCATGTGCGAGAGCGCGATCTCGCGCTGGAAATCCCGCCCGTGCCGCTCGAAGCGGTGATGTCCAACGAAGCGTGGGAGCTCGTCTACAACCGGCTCGCCGAACTGGTCGCGCTACACCGCACCACGCTCGTGTTCGTCAATACGCGGCGCATGGCCGAGCGCGCCGCGCGGCATCTGACCGAGCGTCTCGGCAAGGACGCTGTCGCCGCGCATCACGGCAGCCTCGCGAAGGAACATCGCCTCGACGCGGAGCAGCGTTTGAAGCGCGGCGAACTGCGCGTGCTGATCGCAACGGCTTCGCTGGAACTGGGCATCGATATCGGCGACGTCGATCTGGTCTGCCAGATGGGCTCGCCGCGCGCGATCGCGCCGTTTCTGCAACGCGTCGGACGTTCGGGCCACCATGTGGGCGGCATGCCGAAGGGAAGGCTGTTCCCGTCGTCGCGTGACGATCTGATCGAATGCGCAGCGCTGCTCGATTGCGTGCGGCGCGGTGAACTCGACCTGCTGCACATTCCGCGCGCGCCGCTCGACGTGCTCGCGCAGCAGATCGTCGCCGAAGTCTGCAACGCCGAATGGAGCGAGGACGCGCTGTTCGAACGCTTCCGCCACGCCGCGCCGTATGCTGCGCTCGAACGCGAGCAATACGACGCCGTGTTGCGCATGCTCGCCGAGGGCTACACGAGCCGTCACGGTCCGCGCGCTGCGTACGTGCATCGCGACGCCGTCAACGGCACATTGCGCGGGCGGCGCGGCGCGCAGCTCTACGCGGTGACGTCGGGCGGCACGATTCCGGAGAACGCGGATTACACAGTGGTACTCGAACCGCAAGGGCTCAATATCGGCACGGTCAACGAAGACTTCGCCGTCGAAAGCCTCGCAGGCGACGTGTTCCAGCTCGGCAATGCGTCATACCGGATCATGCGGGTCGAAAGCGGCCGCGTGCGCGTCGAGGACGCGCAAGGCCAGCCGCCGAACATTCCGTTCTGGCTCGGCGAGGCGCCCGGGCGCAGCGATGAGTTGTCGGCGGGCGTCGCGCGGCTGCGCTCGGAGATCGAGCGGCGGCTCGCCGTCGCGAAGACCATTTCGTCAATTACTTCGGATACCGATACATTTGCCGATTCGCACGGCGGCGGCATCGCAACCCTCGCCGAGCAACCGGCCACGGTCGCGCTCGATCTCGAACCCGCCATCGCGTGGCTCGTTGAACAGACTGATCTGCCCGAAGCGGCGGCACGGCAGATCGTCGAATATCTGGCGCGCGCCCGCCAGGCGCTCGGCGCGCTGCCGACACAAGACACGCTCGTCATGGAGCGTTTTTTCGACGAATCGGGCGGCACGCAGCTTGTGATTCATACGCCGTTCGGCAGTCGCGTCAATCGCGCGTGGGGCCTCGCGTTGCGCAAGCGCTTTTGCCGCACGTTCAATTTCGAGTTGCAGGCGGCCGCGACGGAAGACGCGATCGTGCTGTCGCTGACGGGCGCGCACAGCTTCGCGCTCGATGAAGTGTGGCGCTATCTGCGCTCCGCGACAGCCGAACATGTGCTGATCCAGGCGCTGCTCGACGCGCCGCTGTTCGGCGTGCGCTGGCGCTGGAACGCGACGACGGCGCTTGCGTTGCCGCGCTACACGGGCGGACGCAAGACGCCGCCGCCGTTGCAGCGCATGCGCAGCGACGATCTACTCGCGACCGTGTTTCCCGATCAAGCCGCGTGCCTCGAAAACATCGCCGGCGAGCGCGAGTTGCCGAGTCATCCGCTCGTCGATCAGACGGTCGACGATTGTCTGCACGAAGCGATGGATACGGATGCGTGGCTCGCGTTGCTGCGTCGGATCGAAAGCGGCAAGATCGCGCTCGTCTCGCGCGATTTGCCCGCGCCTTCGCCGCTCGCCGCGGAAATCCTCACCGCGAAACCGTACGCGTTTCTCGACGATGCACCGATCGAAGAGCGCCGTACGCAGGCGGTGCTGAATCGCCGCTACACGAGCGGCCCCGAATCCGCCGACGATCTCGGCGCGCTCGATGCCGACGCGATTGCGAGTGTCGGCGAAGAAGCGTGGCCGCAAGCGCGCAACACCGACGAGATGCACGAAGCGCTGACAGGCCTTGCGTGCATCACGGAGGCCGAGGCGCAGCGCAACGAAGGCTGGCCCGCGTGGCTCGCGGAACTCGCTAAAACAGGCCACGCCGCGCGCATGCAGATCGCGCAGCATGACGCGCTGTGGCTGCCCGCGGAGCGCCTGACGTGCCTGCGCGCGATTTATCCGCAGGCTGAAGTCGAACCGGCGCTGCGTGCGCCGAAGGGTTTCGACGATGCCTGGACAGAAGACGACGCGCTCGTCGATGTGGTGCGCGCGCGGCTGACGGGATTCGGGCCGCTGCCGCTTGCGTCGATCGCACGTGCGCTGGCGCTGCCCGCTTCGACGGTCGCGCAGGCGCTGACGCGGCTCGAAGCGGAAGGTTATGTGATGCGCGGCCGCTTCACGCCGGGCACCACCGATGAAGAATGGTGCGAGCGGCATCTGCTTGCACGCATCCATCGCTACACGGTGCGGCGCTTACGGCGCGAGATCGAGCCCGTCGAGCGGCACGACTTCATGCGCTTCCTGTTCGCGTGGCAGCGTCTCACACCCGATACGCGCGGCGAAGGGCGCGACGCGCTCGCCGCCGTGCTGGATCAACTCGAAGGCTTTCAGGCGGCCGCGAGCGCATGGGAAGAAGATATCTTGCCCGCGCGGCTGAAGGACTACTCGATCACATCGCTCGACGAGTTGTGCCGTTCCGGCAAGATCGTCTGGACGCGGCTCACGGATCGCGCGCGCGGCGCGAGCGGCCCGGTGCGCAGCACGCCCATCGTGCTGTTGCCGCGCCGCGCGCTGCCCGTGTGGACTGCGCTGCTCGATACGTCGAAACAGCCGGAACTGTCGCCGAAGGCGCAACTGGTGTTCGATACGCTGACGCAGCATGGTGCGATGTTCTTCGACGAGCTATCGGGCGACGTTCGGCTGCTGCGCGTCGAACTCGAAAACGCGCTCGGCGAACTGGTCGCGGCGGGTCTCGTCAATTCGGATAGTTTCGCGGGTTTGCGTGCGCTGTTGAAACCCGTCGCGAAGCGCAACGCGTCGCACTTTCCGAGCCGGCGTCCGCGCGGCGCAGGCGCGTTGATTGGCGGGATGGACGATGCGGGGCGTTGGGCGCTGTTGCGGCGTCGGCCTGCCGCCGCTGTGTCCGAAGAACCCGCGCCCTCTCCTTCCCGACGTTCTTCGCCTTCCTTCGCGCCGGAAGTGATCGAGCATGTCGCGATGGCGTTGTTGCGGCGCTATGGTGTCGTGTTCTGGCGGCTGCTGGAGCGCGAAGCTGAATGGCTGCCGCCGTGGCGCGATCTGCTGCGCGTGTATCAGCGGCTCGAAGCGCGCGGCCAGGTGCGCGGCGGGCGCTTCGTCAATGGTCTCGCGGGTGAGCAGTTCGCGCTGCCGGAAGCGATTCCGCTGTTGCGTGAGGTGCGCCGGCATGCGAATGATGGTGGTTTTGTGTGTGTTGCGGGTACTGATCCGCTGAATCTGGTCGGGACGTTGCTGCCGGGGGACAAGGTGCCTGCTGTTGCGGGTAATCGCGTGTTGTATCGTGATGGTGTGGCTGTTGCGTCGCTGGTGGCTGGCGAGTTTGATCTGCCCCTTGATGCTGATGGCGAGACGAAGCAGTTAATGCGCATGAGGCTCGCACGGCGATACTGAATGGTTGGTGTTTTGGTTTTGCTTTCGCTGGCATCCGGTTTGGTTTTTTGGGCCTTTGCGCTGGCATCCGCGCTATGCCTTCGTGCTTCAAGCGTCGCCCCTGTGCGGGGCGGCACCTACTTTTCTTTGCCGCCGCAAAGAAAAGTAGGCAAAAGAAAGCGGCTAACACCGCCAGTGCTAGTTTTCGCCTGAGGGCCCCTACAGGGTCTTACGCTTCACACGGCAGCCTTTCTGTTTGCGTGCGTTGCCAACGCTTCGAACGAACGCCTCACCCACTTCGAATACCCGTACTCGGCCAAGCGGCAGCGAATGTTATGTGCCGCCCAGGTGGCAAACTGTGTGTAGGCTGTCGCGTCGTACAGGTTGGCGCTCTTACAGGGCGGAACGCGTGCGCTATCGGTCCGGAGTGAGGCATGTGTGTGTCCACGGCCTACACACAGTTTGCCACCTGGGCGGCCGTGGAATATCTGGCATGGCATGGTGGAGCGCGGGTGCGTGAAGTGGGTGATGCGCACCGCAAGAGCGTTGGCAACGCACGTGAGCACGTGCGTTGCCGTGTGAAGCGTAAGAACCTCTGGGGGCCCTCAGGCAGGAAGAAATGTTAGCGGTGTTAGCCGCTTTCTTTTGCCTACTTTTCTTTGCGGCGGCAAAGAAAAGTAGGTGCCGCCCCGCACAGGGGCGACGCGTGAAGCACGCTAACAAATCGCGGATGCCAGCGCAAAGGCCCAAAAAACCAAACCAGATGCCAGCGCAAACGCAAAAACACCAACCCGAATGCCGCCGCAAACCCAGGAAAAACCAAACCAGCGGCTTGCCCGCCTCGACCGCGCCGCGCTCGCGGACTAGCGCATCACTCGCCTGGCGCGTACAGATCGAGCAACTTCAGCGTCACACCATTGGTCCACCCAAACCCATCCTGCAGCGGATACTCGCCGCCTCCGCCGCCGCCCGTCCCCGACCCTTCAACGACATACTTCTCAACCAGCTTCTGCTCCTTCGCATAAACGTTCTTCACATCCGCAAGAAATCGCGTGCCAATCTGCTGCGCGAGATCACTGCGCCCATACCGCCGCAACCCTTCAATCGCAATCCAGTGCAGTGGCGCCCAGCCATTCGGCGCATCCCATTGCTGGGTCGTGTCGTAGGTCGAGGTCGTCAGACCGCCCGGCTTAAGCAACACGCCCGCGACGACGTTTGCCGTCTTCTGCGCACGATCGGGCCACGCAGCCCCCGCGAACAGCGGATACAACATCGCGGGCGTCTGGTTATCGCGTGCCTTCGCGAGCTTCCAGTCGTAATCACCGTAGTAACCCTTGCTATTCCACAGATACCGGTTGATGCCCTCGGCGCGCTTCGCCGCCTTGCCGATAAACTGCACGACGCAACTGAAATCCCGCGTCTCCGAACAACCACGCGCGATGCTCGTCTCCAGATGGAACATCAGGCTGTTCAGATCGACGGGAATGATCGAAGTAGTGCGAACGGTCGTTAGATTCATGTTGTCGCCGAACCAGCGCGAACTGAAGTCCCAGCCGCTTTCCGCCGTCGCGCGCAGATCGCGGTAGACCTCGTTCGGCGCGCGGCCGGTTGCCTTCTGCGCCGTCTGCACGTCTTCGAGATACGACTCGTCGCGCGGCGTGTCGAGTTCGTCCCAATAGCGGTTCAGCACCGTCTTGTCCGGCAACACGACGACATTGCGCGTCGCATCGCCCGGCTTCGTCGTCGACGCGCCCTGCATCCAGTACGCGTACTCCTTGCGCATCGCCGGCAAATACTTCTGATAGACGCGCCCGCCTTCGACCTTTGCCGCAAGCTCGACCATGTATGAGAAGAACGGCGGCTGCGAGCGGCTCAGATAGTAAGTCCGGTTGCCGTTCGGAATGTGGCCATACGTGTCGATCATGTACGCGAAGTTGTCGAGCATGTTGTCGACGAGATCTTCATGTCCCGACTCCTGCAGGCCGAGCATCGTGAAATACGTGTCCCAGTAATAGCCCTCGCGAAAACGCCCGCCGGGCACGACATACGGCTTGGGCATCGGAATCAGCGAGCTGTACGGCGGTGCCGTCGTCGTCGTGCGCGTGAGTTCGGGCCACAGCCAGTTGATGTGATCGCGCAGCGACTGGTTCGGCGGCGGCGTGATCACCGGCTCGGAAGGCGGCGTGAAATACTGGTCGACGAAGCTTTTCAGCGAGAAGTTCGGCTGGCTCTTCTGCGTTTCGTAGGCCTGCAGGATCGTTGCGGGGTCCGCTTTCGGCAGCGCGTCGACGAAGGTCTTCTGGTCGGGATAGATCTGCTGGGTCTGCACGGCGACGAACAGGTCGCCATACAACTTGTCGGGCGGCGGCGGCAATGTGCCGCCCACCTGCGTATCGGCGCTCGCGATGCGCGCGAACCCTGCCAGCAACACAAAGCTTGAGAACGCAACAGCGCGCGCGGCGGTTCTCCTGCGCAGAGGTGGCGCGGATGAAGGCGCCGCGCATTGCATCGGTTCAAGAAGAACTGCGGTTGATCGATATGTACTGACGGTCCTGCCACGAACAGACGACAGCGTACTCATGTCTCCCTCCTCGGAAAGGTGGACAACCGGTCTGGTCTGCCGTCGCGCTTTTTGATTGCCACGCGAGCATCGCATAGGTGTACGCGCGTGCGCAATCGCGCGTGAACGTTTGCGGAACCGATCCCTGAAAAGCATCTTTTTTTCTATGCTTTCTGATTAAAGAAAGGTGATTCAAAGGTCGTTAATCAATTCGGAGCCGGACGTCCGGCCGCTTCGTTACAATGAAGCAAGTCAGTCATCGATAAGACTCTTCGCCACCGCGTGCTGGACTCGTATTCGGAGCTCGACTGGAGGCAACTTTTTTGCCCGGGGACCCTTCATGAACGACGATCAACACGATCAGGTGCTTTTCGCCCGATTCGGAACGAGCAGCCCCTGCTGGCGGCTGTCGAGCGACAGCAATGCGCTCGAACTGACGCCCGAAACGGATGACGACACGGCCACGGTCGCCATTGCCCTATCGGGTGCGCAGGCCGCGCAGATCCGCAGGCTCACGGGCGTCACCGCGCACCTGACCATGGACGTACGCCTGTTCGGCGAAGCGCTGCGTCTCCATCTGGTCGGCAAGAAGCTCAACAGCAGCACCTGGGCAGGCACGGCTTCGGCCTACGAAGACACCGAATCCGTCGCGCGCGATCTGGTGCATGGGCTGTCGTTCGCCGAGCAGGTCGTGTCGGAAGTCAATTCCGTCGTCGTGATCGTCGACAAGAACGGCCGTATCCAGCGCTTCAACCGGCTCGCCGAAGAACTCACGGGCATGAAGGAAGAAGACGTGGTCGGGCGCAGCGTGTGGGCGCTGTTCATGTCGTCGGAAGCGGGCGCGGCGTCGAGCCAGAACATCTCGGGGTTTTTCAACCAGGGCGTCGCGTATGAAGTCGAGCGGCGCGTGCGCACCGTGCATGGCGAGCGCCTTTTCCTGTTTCGCAACAAGTTCGTGATGAGCGGCAGCGGCGTCGACGAACAGTTTCTGATCTGCTCGGGCACCGACATCACGGAGGAACGCCGCGCGCAGGAGCGTCTGTCGGAACTGGCGAATACCGATTCGCTGACGGGCCTGCCCAACCGCAACGCGATTCACGACAAGACGCGCGCGGCCATTGCCAGCGCGGCGGCGGGCGAATCCGTCGGCATCCTGTTTCTCGATCTCGACAACTTCAAGAAGGTCAACGACCACTACGGCCACGTGTTCGGCGACCGGCTGATCCAGGACGTGTCGTCGGCCGTGCGCGAGTGTCTCGCCGACGAGGACACGCTCGCGCGGCTGGGCGGCGACGAGTTCATCGTGCTGTCGCCCGTTGCTTCCGTCGGGTCGATGGAAGCGATGGCGCAGCGCATTCTGGAGCGGCTGCGCGTGCCGTTCAGCCTTGGGCTCGTCGAGGTCTACACGGGCTGCTCGATCGGCATCGCGATGTTCCCCGAGCATGGCGACAGCCTCGAAGCGCTGATCCGCGCCGCCGATACCGCCATGTACGTCGCCAAAGACGACGGCAAGCGCACCTATCGCGTGTTCTCGCCGGAGATGAACCGCAAGGTCGCCGAGTACATGTGGCTCGATACGAACCTGCGGCGGGGGCTCGAAGAAGGCCAGTTGACGCTGCACTATCAGCCGAAGCTGTCGCTGGCCACGGGCACCGTGTACGGCGTCGAGGCGCTGGTGCGCTGGAATTCGCCGGAGCGCGGGCAGATCATGCCCGCCGCGTTCATCCGCTACGCGGAAGAGTCGGGGTTGATCGGGCCGCTTGGCCGCTGGGTCATGCAGACAGCGGCCGAACAGGCCTCGCAATGGAAGGCGCGCGGGCTGTCGCTGCGCGTGGCGATCAACGTGTCGGCGCGGCAACTGGTGGATACGGCCGTGGTGTCGCATTTCACGGAGGCCTTGCAGCGCGCGCAACTCGATCCTTGTCTGCTCGACATCGAGCTGACGGAGAGCTGCCTGATCGAAGACGAAGCGGCCGCGATCGACCTGATTACGCAATTCCGCGATCTTGGCGCGCAGGTCCATCTGGATGATTTCGGCACGGGCTATTCGTCGCTGTCGCAGCTTGGGCGCATTCCGCTCGACGTGATCAAGCTGGACCGCAGCTTCGTGAGTTCGATCAACGCCGACAGGAAATCTCAGGCGCTGGTGCGCTCGATGGTGGCCGTCGCGCAAGCGCTGCAACTGAAGGTGGTGGCGGAGGGAATCGAGACGGAATCGGAAGAGCTGTTCATGAAGGGACTAGGCGTCGAATACGTGCAGGGCTTTCTGTACGGCAGGCCGATGCCCGCAGCCGAATTCGAGCGCTGGCTGCATGACAGGCAGAAGATCCGCTTGATCGCCTGAACCCCCGAAAAGTTCGCTCGACCTTTGGAATCTCCCGCCTGTCGGCCGCTCATGCGGCTGGCTACTGCGTGTTGCATGCTGCTTGATGCCTTTGCTACGTTGATAGTTGCGTCACGGGTGCAGACGGAGCGCGTAACGCTAGGCGCGGGGGCGTTCTGCCAATCAGACTACTGTCCTTCCTGCTTACGCAACGTTCATCGCAGCCGGGCGCAGATTGCTCGCGCGGCGGTTTTGCAGCATCACGAGCCGTTCCATGAAGGCGAGGTCCTTCTCCTCGATCGTGAACGCAGACTCCACCCAATCCTCGGTAATTTCCATCAGTTCGGCGCGCGACAGTTGCAGCACGCGCTGACGCGCCCGCACCATCGCGCGGATGCCGTTGAGTTTGGGGCGCAACGTGTCGATGAAGGTGCGCGTCGCGATATACGCCTCGCCCGGCTCGAACAGATGGTCGACGAGGCCGCGGCTTTCGTGCCACTCAGCCGTGTGCGATTCGCCGCCACCGATCAGTTCTTCCGCGAGACGCATGCCCGCCTTGCGCGCGACGAGCGAATAGCCGCCCATGCCCGGGAACAGGTTGAAGGCGATCTCCGGGAAGCCCATCCGCGCGTCGTTCTGCGCGAGCACGAAATGGTGCGCGAGCGCCGCTTCAAAGCCGCCGCCGAGCGCGCTGCCCTCGATCATCGCAATCGAAATCGCGCCGGTATCGAAGCCGCGCGCCGCCGCATGCACGCAATCGACACAGGCGCGCGCATACGCCATCAACTCCTGGCGGCGGCCAGCGCGAATCGCGTCGGCAAAAAAGCTGAGATCGCCGCCGACGTTGAACATGGTCGGAATTACGGAGCCTGTCACCCAAAAATCGATGCGCACATTGGAATCGCGCGCGGCCCGCGCGAGTTCAAGGATGTCGTGCACCAGTTCGAGGTTGAAGCATGGCCGCGGTTGCGCGCGCAACATCATCCACATGACGTTGCGCTCTTCTTCGTAATACGCGGAGATTTGCGACAGCTTGCCAGCTTCGAGGAACGGACGGCAGGCGTGATGGTTTTGCAGATTCATTTTGAATGGTCCTTTTTGAAGTTAAAAACTCGGGTGAAGCATTGCGAGCCTAAAACAGACCAGAATCTGGTGGGGCGGCCTAACCAACAGAAGAATGCAGTTCTTCATAAGTATGGCGACGCCCGCTGGACGGGCTTCTTGCCAGGCGCGGCTGTCGCAAACGATTGCCGTTCAGAATAAAACTTCAAACAAACGTTCTCGCTGCCGCTTTAATAAGGGCGCAAAGCGGTAATTAGAATATCTGTTTTAATTTGGGGTGAATTGTGGAGGCAAACGTTTTAATGCAATCCGAAGTTATTCTGATTGCATTGTTTTGCGAATTCGTGGCGAGGAGAGGCAAAAAGCGGCAAAGCGGCGAGGCCGCGCTTTTGGTCGGTGTTTGACGCGCGTCGGTCGATCGATGCGCGTGCAACGACATCCGCTGTGACGCCGCGCGTTACTGCAAGCGCGCGGACCAGCTATCGGCATCTTCCTGCGACAGTCCCGCCGCGAGCGCCGCCTCGCGGATCTGCCGCCATGTCTGCGGATCGACGGGAATGCCGTTGGCCTCGCGCTCGGCGCGCGTCGCGCGCTCCGGCTCGCCCGGCGCATAGATGCGCTCCGCACCGCCGGCGAGCGGCGACGCCTTCACCCATTCGACGAACGCATCCGCCTCGGCCTCCGCGTTGGGCGCATCGAAGGCGGCGGGATCGACTATCACCGACAGCATGCAGTTGATGATCGCGTTGGTCTTTTGCAGCGTGTCCTCGTGCGTCGTGTAGCCGCCCGACAGCGCGCCGCCGAAAATCTCGCACATTGCCGCGAGGCCGAAGCCCTTGTGGCCGCCCGCCTGCCCGCCAACGGGCATCAGCGCGCCAAACGGCGCTTCCATCATCACTTTCGGCTCGACGGTCGGCTTGCCTTCGTGGTCGATCAGCGAGCCGGGCGGCACCTGCTTGCCCTGGTTGTACGCGACGCGCGTCTTGCCGTAAGCGACGGCGCTGGTCGCGAAGTCGAGCACGAGCGGCGCCTTGCCCTCGCGCGGAAACGCCGCGCAAAACGGATTGGTGCCGATGCGGCGGTCCGCGCCGCCGAACGGCGCGACGAGCGGATCACCCGCCACGTTGACGAAGTGGAACGACGCGAGCCCCGCCTTCGCGCACTGCTCGGCCCAATGCCCGATCCGCCCGATGTGGTGCGCGTTGCGCAGCGCGACGGCGCACACGCCGAGCTTTTTCGCGCGCTCGATGCCCTGCTCCATCGCTTCGTGCGCGACGACCTGGCCAAAGCCCTTGCCGCCGTCGACGGTCAGCACTGCGCCGACGTCCTTCACGACGCTCGCGTGCGCGTTCAGCTTCAACTCGCGATCGCGCAGCGAATCGACATAGCGCGGAATCATGCCGACGCCATGCGAATCGTGTCCCGTGAGATTGGCTGCAACGAGATGATCGGCGACGAGCTGGGCTTCACGCGGCGAACTGCCTGCCTGCTCCCATATCGCGCGCACGTAGGCGTGCAGTTGATCGACGGGAATACGGGGAGCGCGCGTGTCGTTCATTCGATGATCGGTTCGTCAAGGAAAACGGATGGACAGTGAGAGAAGCCGGCCGGCTTCTCTCACTGGGGGAAAACGCTTCAGCGTCGAACGTTCGGGACAGACATCAAGGCGCGGCGGCGATCACCTCGGCGACAGCCGCCGTCAGCTTCTTGCCGTACGGCACATGCAGGAACTCGTTCGGACCGTGCGCGTTCGACTTCGGCCCGAGCACGCCGCACACCATGAACTGCGAGGTCGGGAAGCCCGCCTTCAGCACGTTCATCAGCGGGATCGTGCCGCCCTGCCCGATGAACGCGACATCCGCGCCGAAGTGCTGGCGCGACGCGTCGTTCAGCGCAGTGCCGAGCCACGGCGCCAGTTCCGGCGCGTTCCAGCCCGTCGCCGCGCCCGCGTCCGGCTTGAACGTGACCTTCGCGTTGTACGGCGGATCGAACTCCAGCAGCGACTTCATCTGTTGCACGGCGTTTTCCGCATCGACGAGCGGAGGCAGACGCAGCGACAGCTTGAACGCCGTGCGCGGACGCAGCACGTTGCCCGCATCCGCGAGCGACGGCAGGCCCGACGCGCCCGTCACCGACAGCGACGGACGCCAGGTGGAATTGAGCAGCGCTTCTTTCGGGTCGGTGGTGGTCGGCAGCACGGGGCCGCCGTCCTGGCCGCAGGCCCACGGCAGCTTTTTCCACACGTCGTCGCCGAGAATCTTCGCAGTCGCTTCGGCTTCATCGAGACGGTCGAGCGGAACCGGGCAATGGAAGCCCTTCGGCAGCAGCGTGCCGTCGGCAGCGTCTTCGAGACGCTCGAACATTTGCCGCATGATGCGGAAGCTCGACGGCGCGATGCCGCCGTAGCCGCCCGAGTGAATGCCTTCGTCGAGCACCTGCACTTCCAGGTCGCCGGACACGAGGCCGCGCAGCGACGTGGTGAGCCACAGCTGATCGTAGTTGCCCGCGCCCGAGTCGAGGCACACGACGAGTCCGACCTTGCCGAGCCGCTCGCGCAACGCGTCGACGTACGGCAGCAGATCGTAGCTGCCTGACTCTTCGCAGGTTTCGATCAGACCGACGCAGCGCGGCCGCTCGATGCCTTGCGCGTCGAGCGCTGCCAGCGCGGTGAGGCTGGCGTAGATCGCGTAGCCGTCGTCTGCGCCGCCGCGGCCGTAGAGCTTGCCGTCTTCGAGCTTCGGCGTCCACGGGCCGAGGTCGTTGCGCCAGCCGTCGAATTCCGGCTGCTTGTCGAGGTGACCGTACAGCACGATAGTGTCCGTGCTGCCCGAGCGCGTGGCGGGCGATTCGAAGAAGATCACGGGCGTGCGGCCCGGCAGGCGCACGATTTCCAGCTTCAGTCCGCGCACGGGCTGCTGCTCCGCCCACTTCGCGGCCTCCGTAGTCACGCGCTCGATAAAGCCGTGCTTTTCCCAATCGGCATCGAAAGCCGGGCTCTTCGCGGGCACGGCGATGTAGTCGGTGAGCGCCGGCACGATCTCATCGTTCCATTTGCGATCGACGAATTCGCGCAGTGTGTCGTGATTCAGCTTTTGAGCTTGTTGAGTGTCGTCGGAGATCATGATGGCCATATCCGGTGCAGTCAAAACGCACATGATAGACCTTACGGCGCGGCTTGCCGAATTCGTGTGAACCTCCCGTGAACCATCAGGCGCCTGCCTTGCAATCAGCCTTCAAACGGCAAGCGGACGATGCCCGATCGCGCGACAATGGACAGATAGATTCCGCGCCTGGGGAGGTTCGATGAACGAGATGATGATACAAGGCGTCGCGACCGTCGCCGCGCTGGGACTGTACTTTCTGCCGTCGATCATCGCCGATCGCCGCAAGCGCTACGACATTCTGACCCTCGCCCTGTTCAATGCATGCATGGGCTGGACGGTGTTCGGCTGGCTGGTCGCGCTGTACTGGGCGTGGCAGCCGAATCCGCCCGTCAATCTGGAAGGCGAAGTGGTGCGTTCGCGCCGCACCCTCAGCATGCGAACCTTCACGAAGGGACTCGGCGAGCGCGTGCGGTGGCGCGAATCGCGCGACCGCACGACCAAATAGCGCGCCGCCTGCCGCACAACGACCAGGACCACATGATGCAGATCACCCCGTTCCAGATTTCGATTCCCGACTTCGAGCTTGCCGCGCTCAAGACGCGCCTCGCGCAAACACGCTGGCCCGACACGTTCGATAGCGCGCCGTGGTCGCTCGGCACCGACATGAACTATTTGCGCGATCTCATCGATCACTGGGCGGGCGCGTACGACTGGCGCGCGACGGAAGCGCGGCTCAATCAGGAGCCACAATTCGTCGCGCAGGTCGGCGATCTTGCCGTGCATTTCGTGCATCGGCGCGGCACGGGTCCGAAGCCCTACCCGCTCGTCATCACGCACGGCTGGCCCGGCTCGTTCATCGAGTTCGCCGAACTGGTGCCGCAGTTGTGCGACCCGGCGTCGTTCGGCGCGGACCCCGCCGATGCATTCGATGTCGTCGTCCCGTCGATGCCCGGCTATGGCTTTTCGGAGCGGCCTTCTAAGCCGGGCATGTCGGTGTTCGCGATCGCCGGCCTGTGGGTCGAGTTGATGCGCGGGCTCGGCTACACGCGCTTTGGCGCGCAAGGCGGCGACCTGGGCGCGGCGGTGTCGATCGCGTTGGCGGCCAACCATGCGCAGCATGTCGACGGCATTCATCTCAACTTCCTGCCGAGTTCGTACGCGCCCGGCGTCGCGCCCGATGATCCGTCCATCACGCAGGAAGAGCGGGATTTCCTCGCGTCCAAGGCGGTGTTTGCCGATGCCGAAGGCGCCTATGCACACATGCACGCGACGAAGCCGAACACGGCGGCGTTCGCGTTGAACGATTCGCCTGCGGGACTGGCTGCGTGGATCGTCGAGAAATTCCGCGCGTGGAGCGATTGCGACGGCGACATCGAGCGGGTGTTTTCGAAGGACCAGTTGCTGACCGATCTGTCGTTGTACTGGCATACGCAGACGATCGGCTCGTCGATGCGGCTCTACGCGGAAACGCGCGCGCGGCCATTGCGCTTCGAGCCCGGCCAGCGCGTCACGCCGCCGCTTGGCTTTGCGCGTTTTCCGAAGGAAATCAGCCAGCCGCCGCGATCGTGGATCGAACGTGTGTTCAACGTTACGCAGTTCGCGGATATGCCGCGCGGCGGGCACTTCGCTGCGATGGAACAGCCTGCACTGCTTGCCGAAGAGATACGGCGCTTCTTCCGGCCGCTGCGCGGCTGAGCGTTTAACCGGGCGCTATCGACGCGACTGCGCAAGCGTATCGAAGCGCTCGCGCGCGGCGTCGAGCGCGCCGCCATGCGTTTCGGCCCAGCGGTCGAGCGTGACGAGCGCATCGCTCAACGACAGCCCGAGCGCGCTCAACCGATATTCGACGTGCAAGGGTTTCGTGCCGCACACGTCGCGGATCACGAGCCCGTTGCGCTCCAGTTCGCGCAGCGTCTGCGACAGCACCTTCTGCGAAATGCCGCCAATCTTGCGCAGCAGCGCGTTGTTGCGCATCGGCCCGTCCTGCAGCGCGGGCAGGATCAGCAGCGTCCATTTACTCGCGATCAGTTCGAGCGCGAGCCGCGACGAACAGGCCTCGTCGAATACGTTGCCTGGGTGCTGCGCCTCGTTCGCGGCGTCGACGGAATGGTCCGGCGCGGGCATTGCCATGGTTACCAGAAGGTGCGTAATGGTCAGCGAATCACTATACCTCTACGCTGCGTCCATTCTTTAAATGGAGGTAGTGATGGCGTGGTTAATCCTGCTCGCGGCAAGCGTCGTTGAAATCCTGATGGGCCTCGCGCTCAAGTATGCGAATGGCTGGACGCGTTTCTGGCCGAGCGTCGGCGGCGTGGCGGCCGCGCTTGCGAGCGTCTTCCTGCTGACGCTCGCGATGAAGCACCTGCCCGCAGGCACCGCGTATGTCGTGTGGACGGGCATCGGGTCGATGGGCATCACGCTGCTCGGCATCGTGCTGTTCGGCGATCCCGTGTCGGCGCCGCGCATCGCGTGCATGGTGATGATCGTTGGCGCGGCGGCGGCGCTCAAGTGTATCGATGGGTAGTGCCGTTTCTGTATCTGGCGTGCGCCGGCAGCCCGCGGAACAATCGACCAGTTCGCGCGACTGGCGCTCAATCGAGGTGGATCACCACCGGGGAACGCGAACCGGGATGCAGATTCCGTCACGCCGCGCGCCTGGGCCTTGCCTTGATCCTTCGATCGGTCTTCCTTCTACGGAGCTCACGCAATGCCTCAAACCTCGCATCTCGTTGCATTTGCTTTTGTCGCGCTTGGGATGGCGCTCACGCCCGGGCCCAATATGATCTATCTGATCTCGCGGTCGATCTGCCAGGGCCGCGTGGCCGGGCTGATTTCGCTCGGGGGCGTGGCGCTTGGTTTTGTGGTCTATATGTTCTGCGCCGCGTTCGGCATTACGGCGTTGCTGCTTGCTGTGCCGTTCGCGTATGACACGCTGCGGTTTGGTGGCGCGCTCTATCTGCTGTATCTCGCGTGGCAGGCCGTGAAGCCGGGCGGACGCTCGCCGTTCCAGGTGCGCGATTTGCCCGTCGATAGTCCGCGCAAGCTGTTCACGATGGGCTTCATTACGAATCTGCTGAATCCGAAGATTGCTGTGCTTTATCTTTCGCTGCTGCCGCAGTTTATTGATCCGCAGCATGGCAGTGTGCTTGGGCAATCGTTGATGTTTGGCGTGGTTCAGATCGTGTTGAGCATTTCCGTCAATTCGACGGTCGCTATGACGGCTGGGTCGATTGCTGTGTTTCTTGCGAGGAAGCCGACGTGGCTCGTCGTGCAGCGGTGGATGATGGGGACTGTACTGGCTGGGCTCGCTGTCAGGATGGTCACGGAAGCGCGGCGGTAGTGCTGTTGATTTGTCTGCGACGGCTGGTTGGTTTGCTTGGGTTTTCGCCTGGCATCTGCGCTTTGCCTTTGCGCTTCAAGTGTCGCCCATTTGCGGGCAACGCGTGCTTTGTCTGCGACGGCTGGTTGGTTTGCTTGGGTTTTCGCTGGCATCCGCGCTTTGCCTTCGCGCTTCATGCGTCGCCCCTGTGCGGGGCGGCAGCGGCTTTGTCTGCGACGGCTGGTTGGCCTGCTTTGATTTGCGCTGGCATCCGCGTTTTGTCTCTTCGCTGGCATCCGCGGTCTTTTCGCTGGCATCCGCGTTTTGCCTTCGCGCTTCAAGCGTCGCCCCTGTGCGGGGCGGCACCTACTTTTCTTTGCCGCCGCAAAGAAAAGTAGGCAAAAGAAAGCGGCTAACACCGCCAACATTTCTTCCTGCCTGAGGGCCCCCAAAGGGTCTTACGCTTCACACGGCAGCCTTTCTGTTTGCGTGCGTTGCCAACGCTTCGAATGAACGCCTCACCCACTTCAGACACCCACACAAGAACTAGCGGCAGCGAATGGTATGTGCCGCCCAGGTGGCAAACTGTGTGTAGGTTGTCGCGGCGTATAGCTCGGCGCTCTTACAGGGTGGAACGCGTGCGCAATCGGTCCGAAGTGTGGCGTGTGTGGCACTACGGCCTACACACAGTTTGCCACCTGGGCGGCCGTGGACTATCTGGCAAGGCATGGTGCAGCGCGGGTGCGTGAAGCAGGTGATGCGCACAGCAAGAGCGCTGGCAACGAGCATGGGTCACGTGATTGCCGTGTGAAGCGTAAGACCCTGTGGGGGCCCTCAGGCAGGAAGAAATGTTGGCGGTGTGAGCCGCTTTCTTTTGCCTACTTTTCTTTGCGGCGGCAAAGAAAAGTAGGTGCCGCCCCGCACAGGGGCAACGCTTGAAGCGCGAAGGCAAAGCGCGGATGCCAGCGCAAAGACTGCGGATGCCAGCGCAAAGACAAAACGCGGATGCCAGCACAAACCCAGGCAAACCAACCAGCCGTCGCAGACGAATCAGGTACTGCACGCGCCGCAAAGGCGCCAAATTCAAACCGCCGCACCACGAACAAACTTATGCACCAACCCGGCCGGAATCGACCGCGGCTGCCGCCACACCTCATCCTGCGCGAAAGTTTCCTGCCGCAATTCGCCATGGTCATCAAACCATTGGCAAACGAGGCATTCACCCGTTTTCCGGGCAATCGCCCCGACATAAGTCACCGTCATCCGCGGCCCGCCCGTTTTGAGCGTCACCACGTCCCCGACCATGACTTGCACCGTTTGCGTCGTGTCAAATGCGTCGAAAGTAGCAGTCAGCATGGATGTCCCCGTTATAAGCATTAGGCTGGCTGAAAATTCACTGCCATAAACGCACCGCGGTCCAACGAATTATTAAGAGTGGGGGAAGATTAACAATTGAATATTTCGGCAGCAAGTAATTTTTATTGGAAGCGTTTGCAGCAAAAACGAAATAGACGGCCAGATATCGCGAACGTTCGTTCGTTATTGTTTAGTTCGGCAATCGCCTGCCGGGAAAGGCGGCATGTTGTCGCGCAGCACGACTCCCACCAAAGTTTAGGCGGCATCTTCAGGGTATACGTAAATACGCCGGACCACCCGCTGTCATGATGCTGACATTCTGCGCGTTATCACGGGTTTAAAAACCAAGCTGCGCGATTAATCGCTGTCATCTGTGAATAAGCGCATCACTGCTGAACAGGCAAGATTAGTTGCAATGCGCAATACACCGAGACTGCAATCGTATGACTCTAAACAGCGAAAACGTTATCCGACCATTTTCAGGTGTATTTTTGTTCTGTCGAAATACAAATATGCAGCCGCTCGGGATTTTCCCTAAGCCATTTTGATCGCGCGCAGAGAAGCGCGCTGCTGATGCCGGACCAGCGTCACGCTGAGCGCAATGCAGATGACCATCAATACTGCATTGATCGCGAGGCTACGCTGGAACGCATACGCATAGCCCGCCGCCGATGCATTCGCCGACAACGCGCCAAAGAACGCGCCGCTGATGGCAGCCGTGCCGAACGCCGAGCCGATCTGTAGCGTCGACGTCACCACGCCCGACGCAAGCCCGGCCTTCGCCGGTTCTACTTCGCCGAGCACGATGCGCATGATGGACGGCAACACGAGCCCTTGCCCGACGCCGGCAAGGACGAGCCCCGCATAAAACAATGGACCGAGCGCCGCGTGCGTCGCAGCCCAGCCTGTCACCGAAAAACCAACCGCCATCATCGAAAAGCCGAGCGTCAGCACATGACCGCCAATGCGACGCACGACAGCGGGCGACGTCAACGGCCCGGCGACGAAGCCGAGCGCGAACGGCATGATCGCGATGCCGGATTGCAGCGGCGTCCAGTGCAAGCCTGTCTGCAGATAGATGCCGTACGTGAGGAAGAACGCACTGTTGCAATAGAACAGAAAGGCCAGCACGAGCCCCGTCGAAAAGGCCGGATTGCGGAACAATTGCAGATCGACGAGCGGGCTGCCCCCACTACGCTCGACGCGACGCTCGACAGCGATGAACGCAGCAAGCGCAGGCACGGCGAGCGCGAACATCGCGAAGGTCCACCACGGCCAGCCGGCTTCGCGGCCGTGTGTCATCGGATAGATCAGCAGGATCAGTACCAGCGACAGCAGCGCGACGCCTTTCAGATCGACGCCCTCGCGCGTCGCCGACTGATTCTCCGGCACATATTTCCACGCGCCGATAAACGCCAGCACGCCGACGGGAATGTTGATCAGAAAGATGGCACGCCAGTCGAGGCCAAACGGCTGGTATGTGATCAGCGCGCCGCCGCCCAGTTGCCCGACGATCGACGCGAGTCCAAACACGAAGCCGTAAAAGCCCATCACGCGAGTCTGCTGATGCAGCGGCACGACGG
Organism: Paraburkholderia terrae; assembly: GCF_002902925.1. Classification (GTDB taxonomy): domain Bacteria; phylum Pseudomonadota; class Gammaproteobacteria; order Burkholderiales; family Burkholderiaceae; genus Paraburkholderia; species Paraburkholderia terrae. The sequence goes on from NZ_CP026112.1 coordinate 1,672,693, forward strand.
CGCGCACGGTCGCGAGTACCTGCGGCGCCATCACCGAGGCCGCCATGCCCTGCACGATGCGCGCGATCACGAGCACGTGGCCATTCGGCGCAAAGCCGCACAGCGCCGACGCGACGACGAAGCCCGCCATCCCCGTCATGAACATGCGCCGCCGGCCAAACAGGTCGCCGAGCCGCCCGCCCGTGATCAGCAACACCGCATACGCTGACGCGTAGGCGGAGACGATCAGCTGCAATTGCGCGTCGCTGGCGTTCAGGCCCGTGTGGATCGCAGGCAGCGCCAGATTGACGATGAAATAGTCGAGCGGCGCGAGAAATGCGCCGACGAACAGCACGGTCAGCGCGAGCCCTTGCCGCTCGAAGCGCTGCTGGCCTTGCGCTTCGGCGCGCGGCTCCGGCTTGTCGACGCCTGGACGGGATGCGGACGGCAAACTCACGCCCGACGCTTTCATGCATCTATCATTCATGACTGAACGTTCAAAAATTCGAGAAAAAAATTTCAGGTGAGCGCGCGCATCGCCACATCGACGACTGCTTTCAGTTCGTCTTCCTTGCGCTTGCATTTGTTGAGCACACGCAGGCCTTGTGTCATGCACAGCAGAAAATCCGCGGCCGCCTTTTCATCGAGGTCGCCGTTGAACACGCCCGCGGCCTGCCCGCGGATCACAGCCGCCGCGAGCAGCGTGACGACGCGCCGCTGGATCGCGCGGATTTTCGCGTGCAGCGCTTCGTCGTCGGGTTGTAGTTCGAGTGTGCTATTGGTGATGAAGCAGCCCGTCAGCGTCGACGCAGTGCGCGTGTGGTGCAGCAGCGCATTGCGTAGCGCGACATCGGGCGGGACATTCGCGTTCAGGCGCTCGACGAGGCCGGCAATCGCCCCTTCCGCGTAATGGTCGAGCGCGGCCATCATGATGCCGTGCTTGTCGCCGAACACGCCGTACAGGCTGCCGCGCAGCACGCCCGTCGCGTTGCAGAGATCGTCGACGGATGTCGCGTGAAAACCGTTGCGCCAGAACACCTTGCCGGCTTCAGCGAGCACGGCGGCCGTATCGAATTCGCGCGGACGGCCGCGCGGGCACGCCGCCTCCGGTTTGCCGGCGCGCGTGCGCGGGGGTGCAGTGTTATCGGTCATGCACCGGAGTTTATGACTATGCGTTCAATAATTCAAGGGAAAATCCTCGCGGAGCCGGTCCGATCGGTGTCCGTGCGAATCAGACCCGAAAAATTCCGCAATGCAATCGAGCAGATATCTCGATTCCCTTGCTTCACTATTCTGGAGACTTCGAATCGCGAGCAGATTCGATGACACCTTGGATGCGCGGCACTCGTCATGTCGATAACATTACGCGTGGAGACGATCCCAATCCTGCTGAACGACGTGCGCGTGACGCATTTTTTCGTCGATTGTTCCTGCAAGCGTCAAGCGACGTCATGACGCCCGCTTCGACGCGATTGCAAAATTGGCCCCGAGGCAACGCAGACCTGCGGGACCGCGTCAAAGCTGAGTTGCGCGCCACCTTCCGAAGCGAGTTTCAAGCCGAAAATTTCACTCAGCGACGCCCTCTAGCTTGAGATGCTTCGTTCAGGCCGTTATCGACAGTCGAAGGTCGTCAGCCACTGGTTCGTTCAGATAGCGACGCGCTTGACCGTGTCGGTCGCAGTTCCGCTCGCTAGCCGCTGGAGGATGCGTGATGAGCAACGAGTCCGTACCGGGCAGCGCTACGCCCTTCCCTCAGCCCGCAGAAGGCGAGCCCCGCAGCGACGACGACTCGATGACCGACGCCCCGTTCGTGCGCAGTCATCCACGCCTCCAGCAACTGTTTCCCATCCTCAGCGAAGCTGAAATCAGCAGGGTTCGGCGCTTTGGCAGAGTGTCGCGCTACCCCAAAGGCACGATGATCTATCGCGTTGGAGAGCGCACCCCGGGCATGTTCGTTCTGCTGTCCGGCAAGATCCGGGCTGTCGCCCGCGATGGTCTCGGCCGCGAGCAGATCATTCACACTTTCACCCAGCGCGGCGAATTCACTTCTGACGTGAACCAGTTTTCGAACAAGCCTTCCTTCGTGGATTCGTGCGTCATCGAAGATGTCGAAGCTGTGCTGGTCCGGCCCGACGACCTCAGTCCACTTCTGATCGGTGAAGCGGAGCTTGGCGAAAAGATCATGCGCGCGCTGATTCTCAGGCGCTTCGTTGCAATGGAACGCGTGAACGGCGCCGTTCTGGTCGGCGCGCCCGGGAATCCCCGGCTGCTCGCGTTGCAGAACTTCCTGCGCCGAAACACGTATCCCAACGTCACACTCGATGCGGAACAGGACGCCGATTCCGTCGCGCTACTCGAAGGACTGACACCTCAGCAGGATGATTTTCCGCTCGTTGTCTGTCCAAACGGCACGGTGTTGCGCAATCCTGACGAGGGGCAGCTTGCGTCGTGTCTTGGACTGATTCCCGACTTCGACCCCGCCCATGTCTATGACGTGGCAATCGTCGGCGCGGGTCCCGCTGGACTTGCGGCAGCCGTCTACGCAGCATCAGAGGGATTGTCGGTCGCGGTGCTCGACTGTCGCGCACCCGGTGGCCAGGCCGGCGCGAGCGCGCGCATCGAAAATTTTTTCGGTTTCCCTACGGGCATCACGGGTCATGCGCTTGCGGACCGCGCTTTCGTTCAGGCGCAGAAGTTCGGCGCACATATCGGCATTCCGTGCGAGGTCAAGGCGTTGTATTGCGACAAGCAACCGCCCGTCGTGGAGCTGACCAATGGCCATCGAATCACCGCGCGCACTGTGGTCATCGCAACGGGCGCAGAGTACCGGCGACCCGTCGTCGAGGATCTCGAACGTTTCGAGGGCCGTGGCGTCTATTATTGGGCTACGCCGATCGAAGCAAAGCTATGTCGCAAGGAACCGGTGTTGCTGATCGGAGGGGGTAATTCGGCGGGCCAGGCTGTCGTGTTTCTCTCATCGCACGCCGAGCATGTACACGTGTTCATTCGAGGCGCGAAGCTCGAGGACAGCATGTCGCACTACCTGATCGAGCGCGTCCTGGCGCTGCCGAACGTGACGGTTCATACGCGGGTCGAACTGACCGCGCTCGAAGGAACCGAGCGTCTCGAACGTGTGTACTATCGCGGCGCCGGGGGGATCGAGGGGAACATGACGATCCATCACCTGTTCGTGTTCATCGGCGCGGATCCCAACACGAGTTGGCTCAACACATGCGGCATCTCGCTCGACAACAACGGTTTCGTGCGGACGGGCATCGATCTTCCCGATGCGAACGTGCTCTCGATATCGTTGCAGACGAGCGTCGAAGGTGTTTTCGCCATTGGCGATGTCCGCTCAGGGTCGACCAAGCGAGTCGCTTCGGCAGTCGGTGAAGGCGCGGGTGTGGTGGCGCAGATCCAGGGTTTTCTGTCCCGCGTTTATTGAACAACCCTGCAGGGTGCAGCGAAACAGCAGAGGAAGGAAAACAGACACGCGCAGGCATGCCTGCGCGTCTCGAAGCGAATACCTCTACAGGTCACCACTGTCAGACACCGGTTCGTCGACAGTCACCCCTGCAATCAATCCGCGATTTACGAACCGAAATACACCGGCTTCATCCCATCGTTTGCATCCGGGCGGATCGAGCCTTCGATTTTGTGGCCCACGCGGGAAACAGCGCTGCGGAACGAACGCAGTTCGTGATGGCTGCCCGACGCTGACGTGCCATCGGCGACGCCGCCAGAATCTGCAGCACCTGCAACCGTCTGCGTGGCCTGCGTATTGACTGGTGCGGCCGCCTGGTTGGATTGGGCGAACGACGAGACAGCGGGAATTGCGAGGGCAGCAGCAACAACGAGCGATTGAACGAGTTTCATGATACTTACCTCCAGGCTTTGATTGCTTCGCAAACACCCGTTTGCGTTTCAGTGATGCAAGTCTAGGCCGGAGGCGGTTCGTAATTAAGCCCTCGCAGAACAATTGAATGTTGTTGAGATAGGTATAAACCCTATACATCTCGACGTAGTGGCATGCAGCCGGCCGTACCCGCCGGGACCGGTCAGATGCCCAATGCGCAGCCGTCTGGTCGTCACGATGATCACGCCTGGAGCAAAGTCGCCGCGCCATCGAACTCGTTCGATGGCGCGTGTGAACCACGCGGGCAGGCAGGTAGTGAGCCGGCAGGTTACGCGACACGCCTGAAATCAATCCCCCGCGGATCGAAGTTCCGCTTCCTCGCATTCCTGATCGAGCGTCGCGTGATGCCTGGGCGGTCAGCTTCTTCAGTATGCCGTCCGCGCTTCGCCTCCCATGCCACACCCGCCGCCCGCCTGGGGGTCTCTCAAGCGATGACCTTCTGCTCTGCGGCAGCCTCCTCGCGCATGCGACGGGCTTCGTCGCGCAGGAATTGCTGGTAATCGTCCAGATCGCCGTCGAACGGCTCGACGCCGCCCTTGGTGACCAGCCAGAACTCATCACATACGGCGCGCAGCAGGGCCCGGTCGTGACTGACCAGCATCACCGTGCCTTCGAATTCGTTGAGCGCCATCGCTAGCGCTTCGCGTGTGGCCAGGTCGAGGTGGTTGGTAGGCTCGTCGAGCAGCAGCAGATTGGGGCGCTGCCACACGATCATGCACAACACGAGCCGCGCCTTTTCGCCGCCGCTCATCGTGTTGACTGCCTGATGGACCATGTCGCCACTGAAGTTGAAGGTGCCGAGGAAGGTGCGAAGCGATTGTTCGGTGCCACTCTGGCCGGGCGCGCGCATGTGCGGCGGCGTGTCCCTGGCAAGGCGGATCATGTGTTCCATCGGCGTGTCGAGCGGACGCAGCACGTCGAGTTCCTGCTGTGCGAAGTAGCCGATGTTCAGGCCTTTGCCTTCGCTGATTTCGCCAGCAATCGGTGCCAGTGCGTGCGCCACCGTCTTCACCAGCGTGGACTTGCCCTGGCCGTTGGCACCGAGGATGCCGATGCGTTGCCCGGCCAGCACGGAACGGTTGATGCCCCGCACGATGACCGTGGGCGGCGTGCCCGGCAGTGCGCCGGTCGGCGCCGGGTAGCCGAAGCTCGTGTCCAGCATCGACAGCAGCGGGTTCGGGACGTTGAGCGGCTCCTTGAACTCGAAGTTGAACTCTGCGTCGGCAAGCACTGGTGCGATCTTCTCCATGCGTTCGAGCGCCTTGACCCGGCTCTGCGCCTGCTTCGCCTTCGAGGCCTTGGCCTTGAAACGGTCGATGAATTTCTGCAGGTGGGCGATCTTTTCCACCTGCCTGGCCATCGCGGCCTGCTGCAGCACGAGCTGCTCAGCACGCATGTCTTCGAACTTGCTGTAGTTGCCGCCGTAACGCACGAGCTTGGCGTTGTCGACGTGTACCGTCACCTGCGTCACGGCGTCGAGGAATTCGCGGTCGTGGCTGATCACTACCAAGGTTCCTTGATAACGCTTGAGCCAGGCTTCCAGCCAGACCAGCGCGTCGAGGTCGAGGTGATTGGTCGGTTCGTCGAGCAGCAGCAGGTCCGACGGGCACATGAGCGCGCGCGCCAACTGCAGTCGCATGCGCCAGCCGCCGGAGAAACTGTTGACCGGCTGGTTAAGCTGCGCAGCACTGAAGCCAAGGCCCAGGATCAGCGCCTGGGCACGTGCGGGGGCATCGTGCGCACCGGCGTCGTGCAGGGCCATGTAGGCGTGCGCCATGCGCATGCCATCGTCGCTGGCCTCGGCGGCGGCTACCTCGGCCTGCGCAGCCAGCAGCACGGTGTCCCCCTCGACCACGAAGTCGGTCGCGCCCTGGCTGGTCTCCGGCATCTCCTGTGCGACCTGGCCCATCTTCCATGCAGCGGGAATCGAGAATTCGCCGCTATCTTCGTGCAGCGTGCCGTTGAGAAGGGCGAAGAACGACGACTTGCCGGCGCCATTGCGGCCGACAAGACCAATCTTTTCGCCGGGAGTGAAGGTGACGGACGCACTGTCGAGTACGACATTCACGCCGCGGCGCAGCGTGAGATTACGGACGGAGATCATAAGGAGCTACTTCGGAGAGGACTGGCATGATAGCCCACCGGACGCGTAGGGCTGTCTTTTCTGTGCCGCTCGCGCTTTGCGGTGCCCACCGGCCACCAGGCAAGAGACGCCCGGGCGTGCCGGCTGCGGGGCCAGCGAACATAGCGGTGAATGACCTGTAGTGGTGGATTGTCGGGAAAGCCTACAATGGGCCAATGGTGTTAGAGAGGTGTCCAATGGCCGGGATCATTCATCCGTTTTACGAGTCGCATCGCGGTGCCATGGAGGCTGCCATGCAGCATCGCCTCGACCTTGCCGAATCGATGATGTGCGAGCGTGCGCATCTGTCCGATATTGATGGGATCAGGCAGGAGGTGATGGACGAATTCGAAATCGTGCTCACGCAAATGCCCTATGTCGGCGGCGCAGCGAGTCGTATGAGCGATTTCTTCATACGTCTGATAGGTTTTATGGCCATCGGCCGAGTGCTCCGGCGACACGGCGTGTCGCTGTCCGTGATCGGCGAAATCGAGCGAGAAACCTACAAGGCGCAGTTGCTCACCGTGCCCGAAGCGGAACGTCTTGCCTCGGGGCGTCAATTCCTGTCGTCAGAGAATCAGGCTTTGCTGCGCGAGCAGGCTGCAAAAAGTCATCAGAAAGAGTTTCCGGAAGATTTCGTCTACGATTTCGTCGAGCCGGGCCCGGGTGACAGCTTTGAGTTCGGCATCAACTACACAGCTTGCGGCTTTTGCAAATTCGCGGCTCGTCATGGAGATAAAGAGATCCTGCCGAACATTTGCGGACTTGATTTCGACGCCTATGCAACGCGAGGCATCCACCTGGAAAGGACACAAACATTGGCCGGCGGCGCGAGCCATTGCAATTTCCGATTCTCGCGGCTCCCGTCGGACCAGGATGAGTAAGTGCGTGCTTCGAACGGCCGCTCTCAGAGAAGTTGAGCGGCCGGATCGCGTCGGCTGCTGTCCCACCAAAACCTCTCCACGCCCCCCTTCAACCCTTTTCCAACCTAGTCCACTTTCCAATTCTTCGCCGGATACTCCGGAATACCAAGCGAGGTTCCCGCTTCCTTGAATGTCTGAGTCAGTTGATCACGGATCAATTCAGCGGGATCGCCAATTGTCAGCGACGACTTCGAGCCATCCCATGTGTGGCTCCAGTCGATCATCTGATTCATGCGCGGAATCAGCGGCAGCGGGCCGAGAGTCTTGTCCGGCGGGTTCAGCACGAACGGCAGGATCTTGCCTTTTGCGCAGGTAAGCTGTGCCTTTGGCGTTATGTCATCGGTTGCCTTACCGATGACATAGTGCGTCGAAATGATCTGGAATATCTCGCGCACATAAATCGCGTCGGATTTTTTGTCAACGCCGCCGACCAGATCCTCACGCGGATCATTGAGCAACACGAAGCTCACGCGCGCACGCATGGCGCCCTGAATCCACGCCGCCGTCTTTTCAATCGGCCACACTTCCTTGCGCTCCGTGGCTCCGACATCGACTTTCGCGCGCACGGAACTCGACAACGTCTGCTTCTGCTCTTCTTCGGTCAGCGTGCGTTTGCCCGCGATTCGATACAGGATCACCGGCTTTTTTGCCTGATGCAGCAGGATTGCCGTGTTGTACGCCATGATCGCGATTTCAAGCATGCGGTCGGCGCTGATCGGCGTTGTTTCGACTTTGCCGCTTCTCTGCTGGTAGTGCGTAGCATTCTTGTGAAAGCCGGACCCGACCTCTTTTTCGATCGCAAGGGGCCGCGTGGCCGTTGTTACGCCGCGCAGCCTGGCGAGTGTGTCGTCGTCGAATGTGTTGCTCTGCAAGACGGCGGCAAGCAGATTTTCTCCCGTGTTCGCAGGCTGCGGGATCGGCTTCTCTTTGCGCAGGTCGCGATTCTTGGGCTTCAGGTCTGCAAACAGGAAAGGCTGGCGGCGTTGCCACTTGCCGCGACACAGTTCCGAGCACCACGGGTTCTGGTCCTTGCTGACGGGGACCTCTTTTGCGCAGACGACACACAACATGGCTATCTCCTCGCGAAGCGGCAGCTTTAATGCTAGGCGTTCACGAAGAGGAAGTCGATTAAGATAAGACGAAATCGTCGGTCGATGCGGGGCGCGTGAAATTAGCAACTACATTCGTCCAGCAGCCTTTTGAACTTCACGGATCTAGACACCGCGAAGACCGCTCACACCTGAATAACGCCCTTCCCCGCAAAAAATCGCGTTGATCGAGGTCGCCATCATCAGCCGTCGATATTCCCCTCACCGACAAACCGGCTTCGGCGCAGGCAGCGCCGCACACGTCTTCCGATAAGGCACCCCCGACATAAACTGTCGCCACTCCGCACAGTCAAGATTGCGATTCGCAATCGCGCAAGCATCTGTCAGCATCGACTCGCTGTCCCAGTTGCGCAACGACACGGTCTGATCCTCATGCAGCACGGCCACGCGACGTCCGCCTGGACTGATGTCCACGCTTGATACAGTGCCGCCCGCGGCACGCAGCCGGGCCAGTTGGCTCCCCTTTCGGAGATCCCACACCTGTCGTTCCCCCTTCGCGTCACCGCTGACGAGCGCCTCGCCGTTGCCGATAAATACCAGCCGGTCAACCGGGCCGTCATGAGGGCCGAACTTCGCCACGGTTTGTCCGCTTTCGACGTCATGCAGAATCGCCATTTCATCGTCGCCGCCCGATACGAGCCGCTTGCCGTCAGGGCTGAATGCCAGCTGACGCACGCGATCCTTATGCGGATCAGGCAACTCTGTCATGGCCTTTTGCGACCCGAAGCGATACAGGCGCACGACGCCATCGCCGCCCGCCACCGCCAGCACCCGGCCGTCGGGGCTAAACGCGACGACTTCCGACCCGCGCTTCCCGGACAGCACGGTTTCGTGTCCGGCCGGAGTGATCTCGTACACATGAATCGAACCGTCGGACAGCGTGATCGCAAGGCGCCGGTTGTCCCAACTTATCGCAAAGCGCTCTACATCGGCATCCACCGGCTTCTGAAGCGGCAGAAGGACATGGCCCGTCATATCCAGTACATCGACCGTGCCGTTGGCGCGCTGAATAGCGAGGAGCGAACCGTCAGGACTAAACTCGGCGCGCAGCATGCCGCGTTCGCTGCGCAATTGCACGGCATCGTCGGGATTCCAGAAGTCGGCGATATCCGTGCCCGAGGGGACGGTCGCCAGAACCTTGCCATTGCGGTTGAACTCCACTTCCTCCGCGTGGTACAGGGATTTACCGGACCGCAACACCGACCCCGGCGCGAGCGACCATACGGTGTACAGCGTCTCCTGTTGATCGATCTGATACGCGACGGTGTCCCCATTCGGCGAAAACTGGAAGGCGGCAACGCGCTGTCCTTGCCGGGTCTTGACTCGCGCCCGGCCGCCGTTGGTCGGCTGAACCAGCTCCTCGCCGCTGGCCAGGGCGGTGGCCAGCCAGCGGCCGTCCGGGCTCAATGACATGCGAACGGCCCTGCCGTTTTCATCAGCAACCGTGCCGATCTTTTGCAGAGGTTGTACCTTCCACACGCTAGTCGTTCGGCCATTTCGAAGCGCAAAAAAGCCGCCTCCGGGCTCGAAGACCGCCTGTAGTTCGCCTTCGCCTCCGTCCAAAGTTCCGATGACCGAGTCCGTTGATTCATCGCGAAGCTCGACGACGCGCTTTCCGTCGGGGTTGGCGTGGAGCAACGCATCGAAGCGGCAGTCGGGTGTGCGCGCGAGCAAAGGGCGTGTCGCCCTGGGCGACGGTTCAGTACCGGTCCCGGTACCGGTGCCGGGGAGCGGTGCAACGACAACGCTATCCCCCGAACCGTAGAGCAGCGTGGCGTCGTCGCGGTCGAATCCAAGGCATTGACCGTCGCCAGTGCCAAGGCGCTTGAGCACTGGGACACCCGGTTGCCCGGGCATCGTCGACACGTACACAGATGAATGGCCTGCAACCGCGACGAACTGGCCGTGGTGACTGACGACAATCTTTTTGATGTCAGAGGCATCGCCGACAGAGACACGCCCGAGTTCCTTCGCATCGCTCGCTTGCCAGGCGACGACTGTATGTTTTGCATCGGCGGATACGAGACGTGACGCGGCCTGGTCGTACGCCAGCGCCAGCACGGCACCTTCGTGGCCTTTCCAGCGCCGCAGCACGGTCCAGGTCGTCAGGTCCAGATCGATGACGTCGCCGCCGTTGGTGCCCATGGCCATCCGTTTGCCGTCAGGGCTGGTTGCTGACGCGGTCACCTTGTCGCCGATCCGCATCATCTTGTGTACGCCGTCGTCGGCAATCAGCCGCGCCAGTTGCGCAAGCTGCGCATCCAGCCGCATTGGGGCGGCGTGGCTCGCTTCGGCGCCCAGCAGCAGCGCGCGATCGGGATGCTCCGCGTCCTCGGCACTGGCGTTGGCAATCACGCCGGAGATAATCGCATCGCGAGTCAGTTGCCCGGCATGCGCGGTGGCTTCGTCTGCCCGCTTCTGCTGAATCGCTGCCAATTCGGCATCCTTCACTGCGATCGCCTGCGCCTCTTTCGCACGACTATTGGCCTCCGCTGCGGAGTCACGCATCTTTTGAAACTCCACCGCCGCCCGCTGCAACTGTTGCTGGGCTTCCCCGATTTCGACCTTCGCCTGGATCGATTTCTCGGTCTCCTTGACCAGCTGCTGCTTGGCGGCTACGGCGTCATTCTGCGCGACACGCGCACGGTTTCGTTGCACCGTCGCTTCGTATGCGGCATATCCCGCACCGATTAGCAAAGCCATTGCAAACGCGAAGGCGGCGCCAACCCACATCGCGTTGCGACGGTTACGCCGTTGTATCTCCAACGCCTCACGCACGCGCGCGGCGGCGGCCGCCGCCGCCTCACGGGCCTGCCGCGCATCGCGACTGTCCTTGACAACGCGTGTCAGCACATCATGGGTAAGTTCGAGCCTGCGCACGCCGAAGCGTTCATCGACGCGCAGCAGCCGGCCAGCCACGAGCCGCTCGATATCGGTGCGTGAGATACCGGGCAGCACGAGCGCATCATCGAGCGCATAGCTGTCCCGATGGCCGGCGTCCGTGATCAGCTCATCCTCGATGAACACGCGCACACGCGGGTCGACATCTCGGAGTGAGCGCTCATAGAAATCGACCAGGATCTCGCGCTCGGCGCTCGCCACCAGCTCGGCACCGATGTGATCGCTACCCTGTGCGATACGCCGCAAATTGAGTTCGCTACAGATCACGCTCAGGAGTGCGGGATCGACCTCCATCCGGCTATAGTCGTCTGCCGAAGGCGCTTCGGCGCGATTGCGCCACGCGAGACCGATGATGCGTTCGGCCACCGTCGGCGCCACGAGCGCGCCACCGCTGTCGATCACCGCTCGGGCCTGGAAGCCGTCCATCGGCAACAGGCGGTATCGGTTGCGCATTAGCGACGGGATGTTCACGCGCAAGCCTTCCACGTCCGCCAGGAAGTCTTCGCGGAAGCTCAGGACGACCTTGCAGTCCCGGCGGCTAAAATCGATGCTCTGCGCGGGTACCGCGCCGGAATCGAGCGCTTGACGCAACGCTTCCGGCGGGCGGTTTTCAATCAGGTCTGAAAGCTCGCTGACGAAGCCGGCGGCGCGACGGCGCGTCTCCTCGTCGACCTGGCCGAGCGTGAACAGCTCTTCGAACTGGTCGAAAACCAGCACGGGTATCACGGCCCGGTTGCGGGTGTTCCAGAACCCCGCGCCGGCGCGATGAAAGTGCTCCCACAATGACGCCTCCGGCAGCGGCGCTGTCGCGTCGACGCCAGCGGCACTGCAAGCGGCGGCGAGCGCCTGCCAGACCTGGTCGCGCAGCGACAACGCGGCGCCGTGCGCGAGACGTATCATCACGGGCACATGAAGGTTCTCGCGCAAACGCGGAAAAAGTCCCGCATTGAGCAACGATGTCTTTCCTAGCCCCGAGCGGCCGAACAGGACGGTCAGCACTTCACGACGCACCAGCCGCGCGAGTTCTTCCGCCTCGTTCTCCCGGCCGCGGAAAAAGTACTGGTCCGCCTCGGTGAAAGACGCGAGGCCAGGCCAGGGGCGCGCCGGCGTCAGCGCCTCTGCCGACAGTCCTGCGTGCCCGGATTCAACCGCTTCATCAGCCATATCAGCTCCGCCGGCAGCGGCTGGAGATTTGCCGGTACAGATCGCGCACGTGCGCGACGAACGTCTCGTCAGTGCGCGCGCCCGGCAGCGTCATCCATTGGGCGGAGCGAAAGCGGTCGGGAAGCCAGTCGCCGTACTTGGGCGTGTCGTCGATCACCACCGGGAGCAGGAAGGGTTCGTCGGGCGCCATGCCGCGAGCGCGCTCGTCGGCGGCCATCCACTCGCGCCAGAAGTAGTCCCGCCGCCGGTCCGGGTCTTGCGTGGCGCGCGAAATCACGGGCATGAACAGGCTGCTCGTGTCCACGCCGCGCCGGATACTGCGCTCCCAATCATCGCCGCCCCGAAGCTCGCTCCGGTCGAACCATACGTCGATGCCCGCAGCATCGAGTTCCTGCGCGAGACCTTGCACGGCGTCTACATCCTGACTCGAATAGCTGATGAACACCGCACCTTCGATGGCGCGCGGCACGACGGGTGCCGACGGCGCCTTCGCAACGCCCGCGGGGTGACGCTGGCTCCAGCGGGCGCGCAACTCGGCGCAAAAGACAGTCGGCTCCAGCGACACGACACGGGTCGCCGGGCTGAAGTCGGCGAGAAAGGCTTTCAACGCAGGGTCGCGTGCGGCCATTGGATCGACCAGGTACTCCACCGTCTGGCGAGGCGACGAGAGCCGCTCGTTCTTGGCTGCGCGCAGGAAAAAGCGCGCGAGCCAGTCCGGCAGCCGGCAACCGAGCAGCAGCAGATGGTCGTCGCGCAACGCATCGAACAGCAGCTTCGGCTGACGCGCGTCGTCCTGCAACGCGTGAAGGAACTCCAGGCGGTCCTCGTCGCAGATCACCCAATCGGGTGCTGACGATTGGCGGCCGAGCAGATGGAACACGGTTGGCGTGGTCAGGCGCCCGCGCGGGAGCGGTAGATCGGCAGGCCGATTTGGGGAGAAGCTCACAACCGAAGTGCGCGTGTCCCCGCCGTGACGGACAAGGTCGATTGCGCGAGTCAGCAAGCCGTCAAACGAAAGGGTCACGAACAGATCGAACGGGGATACGGCGGCGAGGTCCAGCAGCGCTTGAGGAGGTTCGATCGCCAGATCTCTCACGACCTGAGACGTGCGGACGTACAGGTCTTCCTTGCGCGCGCGCGGCAGTAACAGGTAACGGCTGACGACGTCATCCAGTCGTGGAGGGTTGTCGAACTCAGCCAGGCCGATGCGGAGCTTTTCGGCCAACCGGGTGGCGACAAGCGCATCGAATCCCATGGACTGACCGTCTTGACTGACGGGCAGCAGCCCGTCATCCACCACCGCAATGACCCGCCCTTCATCGATGTAGTCGAGAAGGTCACTCCAGAAGAATTCGTCGAGTTCTTCCACGAAATTCGCTCCTGGAAATTTGAACTCCCCTGATCATTCGACGGGTGCGTGTAGCCTGCGCATACAGGCCATTTCGATTTCGAGTTGTGTCAGCTCCGCCGTGAAGCGCTGAAATTTGCAATGGCCCGCTCGTCAACCGTCGCTCTCTCGACTGATAAAAAACGATTGGAAAACGCCCTTTTGTCAAAAGACGCTGGTTATTGGAGCAATGATGTACGCGCCGGTCACTGTTTTGTCTGAATACACTGCCTCAGATCGACGATAGAACATCGGGTGGCGCAGCGACAGGGACCTAGGTGGGACAGCGCACATTTTGCGCTGCAAATATCTTGCAGGAAATGCGCCACGCGGTGAGAAATTGTCTCGTCCTTTCGACAAGCGCAGCGGCAACGTCACAGACCCTGCATGACCAGCCAGGCATTGAAAGGTGAGATTGAACCACCCACGCCTTATATCGTGGGTGAATGGATATTCATTTCGACATACTTAGTGTTGGCTACGGACCATCGAGTGCCTTACCCAGTGCGGCTTTCAGAGCGTCAGCGAGCCGTCCACACAGGTGACGCAAGAACCGCCGATACGTACATTCCCGTTCGTATCCACGTGTACTTCGATTCGTCCATCCCGACCGACACAACGTCCCTGTGTCGCGACATAGCTTCCGCCGTCGGCGGGCAACAGGCCGCGCTTCCACTGGAATGCAGCGACGCTGCCATTACCGCTTCCACAGACAGGATCCTCCTCAACGCCACATGACGGTGCGAAGCTACGCACTTCTATCGCCGCATCTCCACCGTCGCGAGTGCCGAATACGGTCAATCCCGTGACGCCGAGGCGGCGCTCGAAGTCCGCCAACCTCGCGAGATCTGGCCGAAGATTGACCACGGTAGCCGCACCGTCCATCTGCGCGATGACCCAAATCGGGCCGACATTTACGATAGCGGGCGCAGCCTTGGTGTCGACTTTGCAGCCGAGAATGAGTTCGATATCCGCAATATCCGCTGCGTGCAGCGGCTCGATCTTTGCGGGAGGAAGATCGAAGGCCAACTGGCGGTTTCCTCGTTGCTCTTCGATCGTCAACTCGACGAGGCCAATGCCGCATTGCTGAATCAATCGCCCGCCCGCGCGAGGTGTTACACGGCCCGCTTCCAGAATGGCATGAGCACTGCCGAGCGTCGGATGGCCAGCAAAGGGAAGCTCACTGCGCGGCGTGAAGATCCGCAACTGATAGTCCGCCTCGTCTGTCGTAGCCGGAAGGACAAACGTGGTTTCGGAAAGATTCGTCCAGCGTGCGACAGCCTGCATCTCATCCGTGGATAAACCCTCCGCGTCGAGTACCACAGCAACCGGATTGCCCAGCAGTGGTCGCGAAGTAAACACGTCAACTACCTTATATGATCTCTTCATAGTGTCTCCAATTGGCTGGATGGCGTGTTGGTCAACCTTGTGCAGTCGCTACGCTGTCGATTTCCGCTTCCGTGATGCCGTACTTCGCCATGCGCGCGCGATGGTCCGCCGAACCGACGTACTTGCGCAGCTGTTCATTCACAGCCTGCAAAAGAGCAGCATTGTTCTTATTGAACGAGAAGGCGCCGACAGGCGCTCCCGTTTCCTGGCTCATCGCATGTGCAACCGCTTCCAGTTCCTTGTTTGCACTGGCAACTACGCGGTTCCCGACGGCCGTTCCGGCGAATGCGTCTATCTTTCCTGCGAGTAGCGCAGCAATTGCCTCCGGCTGGTCCTTGAACATCACGATTTGGTCATCACGCACGCCCGCCGACTTTGCGGAGTTGAGCTGTACCTGACCAGTAATAATCCCCAACCGCGCGTGGTTACGCTCTGCTACGGCCCTGTAGCTCGTCAGCGTTTTGGGATTTCCGTCATGCACGACGAACCCATCCCCCAGCGCCCAGACGGGCACGCTGAACGCAACCTGCTCTGCGCGTTCGGCCGTTACAAAAATCGGCACGTTCATATCCCAGCGGCCTTCTTGTACCCCAGGCAGAAATTCTTCGAACGACGTCAAATGATGTTCGATGGATGTCACACCGATTGCGCGCAGCACCACATCGGCCAGTTCGATATCCGAGCCCGTCACGTAACCATCGGGACCCATCCAGTAGAACGGCGGTTCATCGATATAGGCGATTTTTACTTTCATGGTTTTACCCGACATGTCTGGAAGTAAAGGTTCCGGCTATCCGCTGTGCTACATGCAGCGTCTGCGCTCTTACTGATGCGATCGGAACACGCGCATCGTAGCGCTCGCGTGCCGACCACAACAGTCACAATTCCGACTGAATCGACCATCACAATTTCGCTTGGCGAGCCGCGACGGCCACAACGATAATCGTGAATCTTCTGTCGCGATGCCAATACTATCTATTGCAGTTCGTTCTCGAAGAGTCTTGCGCCTGGATACCGGATCGGCTGGATCGCAGCGGGCTGCCTATACGCAGCAGTTGACGGAGCGCAAGCTCGCATTCACGCTGTGCGGCCCGGCCCTGCCACAAATCGCGCTCGCGGACTTCCTGGAAAGCGGCGCCTACGACACGCACTTGCGCCGTATCCGCCGCATCTTTGAACAGAACCTCGCGCGCGTGACGCGTGCAATCGAGGCAAGCGTCCCCGCCGACACGAAGGTGAGTCGGCCAGCAGGCGGCTTTATGCTCTGGCTCGAACTGCCGAGGGGCTTCGATTCACGCGAACTCTTCGAGGAAGCGCTCGAGCAAGGCATCTGCTTTGCGCCCGGCGACGTCTTCTCCGCGAGCCGGCGCTTTCGAAATTGCCTGCGACTGAGCGCCGGGCACGTCTGGAGCGAACGTGTCGAAGACGGCGTCCGACGCCTGGGCCAGCTTGCGAAGGCGCAGTTTGCACGCTGAGCGCCGAAGCGGGCGCGCGCACCCGGTTGCCGATCTGGCGGGACGACAACTCCATCGCGTCGATCGGTTGAAACCTGGCCAAACAAACACAGCAAGTTCCGCTATCAGATTTTCAGGCGCGAAACTTTAGTGCCCGAGAGCGACACGTCACCCATCAGGCCGGCATTGGTCATCACGATCGCTTCGACGGGCGCGGTGGCCGTCGTCGTATCGATCTCGCCGTTCGCGCCGACCTTCAGCAGCGCGACCGACCCTTCGCCACCGACCGACCAGCCTTTGGAATTGCGAAACTTGCTGAGCGCATCATGCGTCATGAACAGAAAGATGACGGCCTTCGATTGTGCGCCTGCCTGCAAGCCGAATGAGCCCGACACCGTGCTGTAGTAACCAACCGACTTCCCACCCACGTGCAATGCGCCTTCGCCGTATTCGCCGCCGGCGATGAAGCCGACCTTCAGCACGGATGGGAACACGAGAACGCCGTTCGCCTTGCCGACGAGTTCCTTCGAACCTTTGACTGTCTCGTACAGCCGCGATAAGGTCGCGTGGACCTTGGCGTCGATTTCCTGCCGTTTCGCCGAGTTGGACTCGCCGGCGAGGGCGTCGCCCAGTGTCACCGTGAAGCCCGCCAGCGTAAGGCCCGAAACAGCGAGCGCGGCGCTACCCGTCCGTATAAAACTTCTTCTGTGCATGGTTACCTCCATCATGGTTCACGGTCAAACCGTGTTGCTGCAATGGTCTAAAGGATGTACTCCACCGACAGTTGTTCTGTTACGCGCCCCGGTTGCAATTTCACAGACGCAGAAAGCGCTTCAGAGAGCTGCGTACTTTGCTGTAGCAGATAATCCAGATCAACCCCCTAAAGCGATGATGATCGCAAGCAGCGCGACGCCAATTCCGGACATTGCAAGACCGGACACCACGGGTCTTCCGCCGGTGTGCCGGCCGAGCGCAAAACCGCAGATGAAGAGCGTGACAACCGCCAGTGCATTCGAGACGCGCAATGCCAGCATGACTTCTGAAATAAACATGAATGGAATCACGACCGGGAAAGTCGCCAGGACGACGAGCGCGAATACGCCGAATGCGGCGGCATAGTCCCTCCCGTCAAGTCGGACAGACAGCTCGCCTACGGTAAGCAGCCCCTGGCGCAGTTCGTCGAGCGCCGCAGGCTGGACGATGGATGCGAAAAGTTGCGGGAGCGCATCTTTAATCAAGTGGTGCGCTTCGGGCTTGTCTTGTGTCGCCCGAAGCCGCGCCAGCAATGTAACCTTCCTGCGTCGCTCAGTTGCTGTGCGTATGAGACACATGACGGCATCCACGAGCCCCCAGGCGAGGTTGCAGCCGAGTGCGGTGAACATCATCGTCCGGACTTCCTGGCGGCCGGCGGTCGCAACGCTGAGGGCGCCCGTGAACGACAGTGCCATCAGCACACCAAAGACGATCTCGCTCACTCTGTCGATTGGGTCAAGCAAAGGTTCGCGTTCGTTTGACATGTCAGCGGCGCTCCTTGTGGTTCTTGCCTGATTGCATCAGGCATGAAGGGATTCGTCGCAATCGACGGCCCCCCGGTAATCCGCGATCCGGCTACGCGCAATGGATCCTCTCGACTACCCCTCTCCGACCTCACGACTGGCGAATGGCTGCAAGAGCCGGCGATGCACGAGCAGCAGTAAAGGCGTCGTGACCATCGAGAGCGCAACGACCAGCGTGACAAGGGACGACTGGCGCTGATCGATAACACCCGCAGCCAATGAAGCGGCCATCACCACAAACGCGAACTCGCCGCCTTGTGACAGCAGAATCGCAAAGTAGCCGCGTTGCGAAGGCGGCACGCCAAATCTGTTCGCGAGGAACCACTGCGCGATCGACTTGATACCGACCAGTGCCACGACGAGTACCGCGACACGGACCGGCTCGCGCATCAACACACCAAAATCAATTGACGTTCCCACTGCAATGAAAAACAAACCGAGCAACAAACCCTTGAAGGGTGCCATGTCGACTTCGACCTGGTGGCGATAGTCCGAATCCGCGAGCAGCACACCTGCGACAAAGGCGCCCAAAGACATCGACAGATGAACGCTCTCCATGAGCAACGAGATGCCCACGATCCAGAGCAGTGCAAACGCCGTGAAAATCTCGGGAACGCCAATGCTGGTGATCACACGCAACACGACATGCAACAGATAGCGGCCAACAAGCGCGATCGCACCCAGCATGGCCAGTGCTTTCAAGGCTACGAGCCAACCCGGTTCCGCTGCGGCGGTGGGCACCGTCGGTCCAAGCAGCGGCAGCAGCGCAATCAGCGGGATAGCTGCCATGTCCTGGAACAGGAGAATGCCGAATCCGGCGCGGCCCGTTGGCATCTCCATTAACTTGCGCTCCTGAAGTTCGGACATCACCATTGCCGTCGATGACAGCGAGAGCGCAAGCCCGCCCGTCAACGCAATACGCCATGGCAACCCTAACAACATGAAAACGCCCAACAACGCCGCGGCACAGACGGTCATCTGCATCGTGCCGTAGCCAAAGATGGTGCGGCGCATCGCCCATAGGGCGTCGACCCGCATTTCAAGTCCGATCACGAACATCATTAACACGATGCCCAATTCGGAAAAATGGAGGATCGCGTCGACGTCGGTCACCAGCTTCAGTGCCCACGGGCCGATCATGATGCCCGCCACCAGATAACCCAGTACTGCCCCAAAGCCGAGGCGGACTGCCACCGGCACGGCGATCAGCGCCGACGCAAGAAAGATGACCACGTCGACCAGCAACTTTGTCATCTGGTGTTCTCCTGAACAGACCTTCGACAGAGCTCGAAGCAACGCATTGTGGACAGACTGCGGAACCGCGGCGCCCTGGCTTCACCCGATCGCGGCTAGACCTTTCTCCGGAACGTATCTGATGGGGCGATTCGGTTTGCGGTAACCGTCTGGCTTCTGCCTCGCCGGTCTCGTAGCGTCGTCCGCCTCCGCCAGCGAACATGATCGATCGCGGAATCGTCAAAAGGCATCACGCGCTCCTCATTAAGTCTATTCACTGCATTGCACCAGCGGTATTGGACCTTGGTCCAATCAGAAATCAGCGTGTCAGTGCGCCCGGCTGTAGCGGTCAAAAAGCTGAAGCGTCAGACACGCGTAGAGGGTCACTGCCAGAAAGAGCCCCATGCGCACCGCGAATGCACTGTAGACGTCCTTGCCCACCACGCTATCCTGCACCGACTGGCCGAGCAGGATGATCATCGTGACGAGGCTGTTCAGCCAGAAACCCGGCGAGTAACGCGTCGGGCTGAGGCGATAAAGCTTGCGTCCCACCAGCAGACCGAACAGCAGCATCCACAGGAAGAACATCCACAGGTCCACGAAGAGCCTGAGCGCAAACCAGAACGCGACCGCGAGCAGGCCGCCTAGCAGCGTGGAGCCGATGAGATCGCGCGCCGCGCTGCGGGCCGTCGTGGTGCAGCTCTGTCTGCCGAGACTGACGGACTTCATGATGATGGGCATGTAGCTCGCCGGATCGGTCATTGCGAGCAGGTAGACGGGCATGACCACCAGCGCGGCGCGCAGCGCAACGCGTACGGCCAGGTCCTTCGGCATGACGGGCGCGGCAGGTTGCAGCCGCGCGCTCACGGGTTCGGGAAACAGCCGGTGAACCACGGCCGACACCACCACGGCAAGCACGAGCCCCTTCACCAGTGCGCCAACGACCGTCACGGCTAACTGGAAGTCAGCTGTACCCGCTGCGGAGATCATCGTCAGTCCCGCCACCAGAAAGGTGGCGACCAGATTGTTCCCACCGCGCAATCCGTAGCGAAAGGCAAGAAAGAGCAAGAGAGCCGTGATCATCACGCCAGCGAATGCGTAATGACGAAGCAGCGGAACAAGGAGCAAGCCACTGCCCGTGGTCAACGCGACGACCAGCGCGAACGCGATGCCTGCCTTGAACGACAGTGGCCGGTTTTGCGTCGCGAGCAGAAAGACGGCGAACACCGGCCCGACCACGGGAATCGGCAGGTCCAGCGCGAAACTGACCGCGAGGCAGAGTGCCGTCCCTGTGGCAATGCGCAGCGCACGGCGACCGGGGAGCTGGAGTGTGCTTGCCATGGACGTCAGTAAAGGTAGGAGACCCAGCTCATCACGCGCAGAAACACGCGGCCCAGCGGATTGAGCGGATTGCCCTGACTCGGAAACGCCATCACCTCGGCCTGCCCGCCGATGCGGAGGTTGTGCAGACGTGTACGCTCACCCGGGTCGAACTCGACGATCACCGGAAAGCGCTGGGCGGGACGCAGCCAGTCGCGGCTGTTCTGCACGGTGGGCAGACTGCCGGGTGGCGTGCTCTGCCCCACGCTCACGCCATAACCGATACTGCGGACCCGCCCTTCGAAGACTTCGCCCGGCAGTGCGTCCAGTGCGATAGCCACGGGCGTGCCGGGCCGGAGATGGCCCAGGTTGTTCTCGGTCATATCGGCGCTGACCCACACGTTGCGGACCGCGATCAGCGTCATCACCGGATTGCCCGCCGCCGCGAACTGGCCGACCTCGGCGCGCAGATCGGTGATGACGCCACCTGTGCGGGCCGTGATCCGCGCGTTGGCCAGATCGAGCTCAGCCTTCTGGACGGCAGCCGCCGCGCTGCGCAACTGCGCGTTCTCTTCGTCGTGACCGCCCTGCTGCTCGCGTGCGCGCTCCACTTCGGCACGCGCCGCGGCAACCTGGCTTTGAGCCTGCTCGTGCGTCGCGCGCGCGACCTCGAGGCGTCGAAGCGAGACCGTGCCCTCGTCTTCGCGGTACAGCCGTTCGAGGCGCTCGCTGTCCTGCCGCGCCTTGATCTCGTTTGCGATCGCCGCTCGCAGCGATGCGAGCGCCGAATCGATGCCGGCCGTGCTGGCGCCGACCTGACGGCGCGTGGAGTCGAGGTCGGCCCGTGCGCGATCGGCGGCAATGCGGTATTGGTCGCTATCGATTTCAAACAGCACGTCGCCCGCGTTGACCTCCTGGTTGTTATGCACGAGGACGCGCGTCACCCGTCCCGATACTTCCGCGGCAACGGGCACGACATAGGCCTGCACACGCGCCTGTTGCGTGTAAGGCGTAAAGCGGTCGGCGAGCAGATACCAGATCAGGCTCACGACGATCAGGCCGACAATCCACTTCATCGCCCTGCCCGATGGATCGGCGTCGGGCGACGGCGCCGGCGTCGGCGCGGCATGGGAGGACTCGGGCGTGTCGCTCATTGGGAGGGACCTGAGGACGGAATGGCGGCAGCCGGCTGCGCGCGCGGCTCGTTCAGCAGATCGCCCCAGTCGGTGCGTTCCTGCATCTGCGCGCGGGTCGCCGCATCGACGATCGGCTGCTGCGCGTACCAGCCTCCGCCGAGCGCCTTGTACAGCGCGATCAGGCTGCCCACGGCATTGCTGCGGTTGACGATGTACGCGTCCTGCTGCGCGAACAACGCGCGCTGGGCATCGAGCACGCGCTGGAAGTCTGAATACCCTTCGCGGTAGATCGTATTGGCAAGCGTGAGGGACCGCCGCGCGGCCCCTTGAGCGTCGTTCAGAATGGTGTCCCGCTGCAATGCGGCGATCAGTGCGGTCGCGGCATCATCGGCTTCCCGCGCGGCTTCGAGCACGGTGTTCTGATACGCGACCGTCAACTGTTGCAACCGGACGTCCTGCACGCGCACGTTGTTGGTGATCCGGCCATGGTCGAACACGTTCCACGTGACGCTCGGGCCGGCTACCACGGCCAGCGTGTTCGGTGAGCCGGTGAGCGAACTCGCGCTCCAGACGAGCGAGCCCAGCAGTGACACGGACGGATAGAGATCGGCTTTCGCCACGCCGATCAATGCCGACTGCGCGGCCATCTGATACTCGGCAGCGCGAACATCGGGACGACGCAATAGCAGATCGGCAGGCACGTCCTGCAGCACGGCATGATCGACGAGCGGAATCACGCCCTGCTTGCCGGACTGCACGTCGAGTTCCGGCAGCGGACCGGGTGGTCGCCCCGTCAGCACGGATAGCGCGTGACGCGCGAGCACGATCTGGCTCTCGAGTTCGGGGATGCTGCTCAGCGTGCCCAGATACTGCGTTTTGGCCTGCTGGAAGTCCAGCTCATCCGTCTCGCCGCTCTTGAAAAGCTTTTGCGCGATGTCGTAGCTGCGCTTCTGCAAGCGGGCGTTGTCGCGCGCGATGCGCAGGCGCGCCTCGGCCGTGCGCAGCGTGAAATAGGTATCGGCGACCTGCGCATGTAACAGGACCAACGCGGCGTCCCGGTTGGCTTGCGCGGCAAAGAAAGCGGCATCGGCCGACTCGATTGCGCGGCTAAAGCGCCCCCAGAAGTCGAGTTCCCAGCCGATGCTGAAGCCCGCGCCGTATTGCCAGTAGGCACCCGAGCGCGGGTTGAATCCATCCGAGTTCTTGCGCGCCGCGTAAAGCACGTCGGCGTTGACCTGCTGCAGCTGGGGATAGCGTCCCGCAAGCGCGATGCCGAGCTGCGCGCGGGCCTCGATCACGCGCAGACCGGCGATCTTCAGGTCGCCGTTGTTTGCATCGGCTTGCGCGATCAGACGCTCGAGGTTCTCGTCGCCGAAAATCTGCCACCACTGACGCGCATCGGGTTGCGCTGCCTGCTGCGTGACCTGTCCGATCGATGCGCTACTCCAGTGCTCGCTCCACGCCTCGTGCTGCGGATGGAAGTCCGGACCCACGCGCATGCACCCGTTCAGGAAGCCCGTGAGGCTGCCGATCAGCCACACTGTCCGAAGCGGCATCGCCACCCCGCGGGGGAGCATTAAAGGCGACACGGCGTGGTCTCTGGAGTCTCAGGGTTGTTCGAGTGTCGGGCGCTGCCCGGATGCCGGCTGGTCTTTCACCCAGCGCCAGAACAGCTGGTAGCCCACGGCGAGCATGACAGGACCGATGAAGAGTCCAATGACGCCGCCCGTCACCATGCCCCCGATCGCACCGATCAGCACCACGGGCATCGGCACCGCGACGCCACGGCCCAGCAACAGTGGTTTGAGCACGTTATCGGCCAGACCGGCAACGAAAACGTAGACCGAGAATATGATGGTCGCCGTGCTCACCCCCTGCGTAACAATCACGAAAATGATGACGGGTACGGTAATCAGCGTCGCGGGTAGCTGCATGATGCCGATCAGCAGCACGGCGAGCGCGAGCAGGCCCGCGCCGGGAATACCCATGACGATGAACGCGATGCCGATGAGCAGCATCTGGATGAACGCAATACCGACCACACCTTGCGCCACGGCCCGAATGGTCGACGTGCATAGATCGGCAATCTGCTGGCCGTTCTCCGGACCCGAGATGCGCGAGGCAATCTGCACTGAACTTTGGTAGCCCTTCTCTCCATGCGCCATGAAAATGCCAGCGACGATAAGCGCAATGAAAAAGACCAGTAATCCCGCGCCCAGCCCCGTGACCGTGCCGAGGATCGCGAGCCCGGCTTCCTTGAGTTGAGGTGCGAACTTCTGCGCGAGGCCAGTGAGATCGGTCGACGCCTGCGTCCAGAAGTCATATACCCGCCGGCCTATCAACGGCCAGGCCGCCACGGATTGATCCGGTGGCGGAATCTGGAAGCTGCCGCTCTTGAAAATGGCCATTGCCCGTTCGATCGAACTGGCGACCGCGACGCCCAGCAGATAGGTCGGCACGAGAATGACTACAAACGCGCAAAGGATGATCACCGTGGCGATCAGACCATCCTTGCCGGAGAGCGAACGCCTAAGCCTGACCTGCAGCGGATACAGCGTGATCGCAAGAATCAATGCCCAGACCATGAGGTTGAGGAACGGGACAAAGATCCGAAAACAGAAGATGGCCAGAACGGCGACAAGTCCAGCACGGATCAGTACATCGAGCAATTGCCGGGACAGCACCCGTTGGGTATCCGGTGTGATCAGCATAACTATCCTCCCGGCAGGTCACCCTGAACATTTACCGGCGACAAATCGGGGCGCGCCCAAATCGGCACCGTCGGCATGGCAGGGAGAAACACGCACTGATACTGACGTAATGCCACTGTTCAAGCTGGTCTGCAAAGCTCTTATATCTTGCCGCGAACGCGTGGTACCTTGCGAATGAAAAGCACTTTTACTGGCTCATGCCGTGATGAGCGGTTTCAGTCGCAGCATCACGCTTCTTCCCGGCTTCCGCTTTCTTGTGCTCGTAGACTGGGCTCGCACCCGGGTTCGCTTCAGGCCAAATTCATGATTTGCATGACAAACTCCCTCTTGACCCGCAGGTAGAGAATTTCAGCCTATACATGTTGAACAAAAGTTTGTATTGGACTTTGGTCCAATGACTGGTTGGACGGCGTGGACACTGTTCTGCTCAGAAGAAGCGTTGCATTTACATGCAGTTCGTTTAGATTGGCGAAACATATGCATCGTGAAGACGAGACAGGGAGTCCATTGATCGCGGAAGCAAAGGCAACCTTTGCATGACAGGCATGACATCGCGCCTGAGCGATCACGTCCAGGGAGACTGCATCATGTTCTTACGGAATAGAAGGTGCGCGGTTGCGCTAGCTGCAATCTTGCTGGCGGCCTCTACCGGGAATTCGTTGGCAACCGAACAGGCGCAGCAACGTCGCGCAGGACGTGATGTTCGCCAGGAAACACGCCAGGGCGCCCGCCACACAAAACAGGATTGCCGGGCTGCCAACCAGAAATCGAACCCGCAATGCAGGCAGGATAAACGCGAAACCAAGCAACACGGCCGACAGGCAGCCCGCGAAATCAAGTATTGATTTAGATTGACCTTGCGGAAATCCACGGTCATTTGCGCCGAGCCATTTGTCGTTAAATGGCCGCGAAACAGGTAGTGGTCTTCAAAGACCGGCGAACCCTTACGAACGGATGTTTCGTAAAGTCAATTCACCTGTACTGCTATCGCTCAGCTTTGCTTTCTTTGTTCGTCATAGGAAGGGAAGCGATCCTAGCCGGATCAACATTTGATATGGCCGTTCCGGGCCAACCGCATGAGCGGCGTTCACACGGGTGACCATTGGAGAATCAGCTTTCAACTGCGAAGTGGGAGCCGAAACGCTGCCGGGCTCGAGAATGCTCGACGATTGGTAAAGGCAGATCCACTCTTGCATGCCTGGGTTCGACGTGTCAGTTTCGAGCATCCAGTTCACCCCGCACAGAAGACAGCGATATCTGCACACTTCGAGCGGGCGGCGACCCAGTGGACGCAGCCTCGTCGAACAGGGTGATTTCTGCAACTGTGGATGGGGAACAGGGGTAGTGCTCTGTAGCATTCCGTCGCACGCGTCGCAAAACATGGGAGTCAGGATCGCAGAAGAGGGATGGAGCAACTATAGCACTGGGTATCGCGAGATTGGGCGTGGCAGGGCCTCCTGGTCCCACATCACAAGATGCGACATGCAATCAATTAATTAAGAGAGCCGCCGCGAGATCAAAGTCACAAATCCACTACGACGTCCCCGACGGGTCGGGCGCAGCAAATCAGCACATTGCCAACGGCAGGCTTGTCGAGCGGCTCCGGTGCATAGGCAACCGTTCCCGAAACAAGCCCGCTCTCGCAGTTGTGACATATCCCCGTCCGGCACGACCATCGGACGTGTACGTCGCAGGCTTCGGCCAGTTCAAGAATACTTTGGCAGGAAAGCGCATTCCAATGTGCGGCGATGCCACTGCGTGCGAACGACACCAGCGGCCCCTCGGTGGCCTCTGAAACCGGCAGATGCGGAGCGCGTACCGACTTGCCCGTAATACCCGGATTCAGCGACTCGACACCGCCGAAGCGCTCCATGTGAAGTCGGGAATTCGGAACACCCATGCCTTCCAGGGTTCGCTTCATGTCATGCATGAACGATGCAGGCCCGCAAAGATAGACATCGGCATCCACGGGAAGGCCGATCTGTTCCAACGCCACTTGCGACACACGCCCCGTGTCGTCGAAGTCGTCACCGATACGATCGCTCGCCGCCGGCGCGCTGTAGCAAACGTAGCCGCGTCCGTGCTCGAGCACGCTTAGCAGGCGCCGAGATTCGACACCGAAAGGATGATGCTTGCCATCGCGGGCCGCATGAATCCAGAGAACCTGCCGCGTGGACCCCGCCGCCGCCAGTGCATCCAGCATCGAGAGAACAGGCGTCACGCCGATTCCGGCACTCAGCAATACAACGGGATTGACGCCTTCCTTGAGAACGAAGTCCCCGCGTGGAGCACTGACATCGAGCGTATCTCCCACGCGAACACGATCGCCAAGATAGGTGCCGGCCACTCCGTTCGGCTCGACCTTTACGCTGATGCGATATCGGCCCGTCGACGGTGCAGCCGATAGCGAATAGCTCCGAAAGAACGGCGGATCTTCAGCGCCCTGTTTCAGACGCAACACAACATATTGCCCCGGACGAGCCTGCTGAAGTGGCAGTCCATCCGTCGCCTCGAATACGAACGAAAGAACGTCGGCGGACTCTCGCTGGATTGCTACGACTGCAAGTTGTCGAAAACCAGGCGCAACGGCATTCGACGCCGCGGCGGGTGCAAGCCCCGCGTTGCCGCTGGTCGCGCCTGCCTCGATGCTGCCGAGTAGCGAGTTGAACGACGTTCGCCATCCCGGTGACAGCGCATCGATACACAATGCACGCTCCAATCGGTCACGTGGATGGGCAGGCGAATACAGCAGCGCATTGATCTCTTCGACGCTCATCTGCTCCTTCGCTCCGCGCAGCTTGATGATCTCGTCGCCAGCGCCCACGTCGCCTTCCTGCAGGACGCGCAGATAGAACCCCGGGCGTCCGCTGGAAGTCAACAAGGCTGCCATGCGCGGCTCGTCCATGCGAATGCCGAGGCGATAGCAGGTCACGCGAGGTTGAGTGACTTCGAAAATCGCATGACCGATCTTGTAGACATCGCCGATACATACCTCACGGTCCGGCAACCCATCGATCGTAAAGTTCTCGCTGAACTGTCCAAAGCCGAATTCCTTCCTGTTAAGAAACACTTGCCAGTGTCGATACGAGTCGACCTGATAGGCCAGCACGGCGCGTTGTTCTCCGCCATGTCCGCCAAGATCCCCTTGACCGTCACCATCAAGGCCCAGGCGCCTCGCGACACATCGCCCTGCCACCGGAAGCTTCCAGCTTCCCGTATGCACGGTCCGCCCATTCCATTCGATGTCGCGCGGGAGGCCAACATTCACCGATAGCAGTCGTGCCATGACAGTCACACCTTTATACGATTCCCGGCAGAGCGCGTCATTCCCGCGACGCGCCCAACGCCCTGATGCGTAAAGCGCTTCGTCAACAAGCGCGGTATGCGGCGCTCACTTACGTGACGGAATGAATCCTGGCGAGCCCGTCTTCACGACTTCGTTATATCGTCGCCTGGTCTGAATCTGATTGATCTCTTCGAACGCGTCTGCAGGGAGCGCGGAGATATTGAAGTTTTCCCGCGCACGAGCGGCTGTCTTTGGCGTGGTCAACATAGCCGTGCCACGTTGCACGGCCCAGGCGAGCAGAACCTGCGCCGGTGTTTTCTCCACACGCGCGGCGATCGCTGCGACGACGGGATCATCGAGCGGACCTGGCCTTATTCCATGTCCCAGCGGTGCAAAGGCCAGAAAAATGATCCCGTTCGCGTTGCAGAACTCGAGAAGCTCCGTCTCCGGAAGATACGGATGGGCTTCGATCTGCACCGCCGCCGGTTTGATTCTTGCCGCCTCATATAGGGGTTGCAGGTCATTCAACGTAATGTCGGACAGTCCGATCGCCTGGCATCTCCCACCGTCGACGAGCGCTTCCATCGCACGCCATGTGTCGAGCAACGTGACACCGTCGTCATAGATGACGTCGCCATTTTTATCGCGCGGGTCCTGGTCGTCTCCCGGCTGGAACGCGAATGGCGTATGTATCAGGTACAGATCCAGATAGTCGATTCCAAGCTTCTTGCAGCTTGCTTCGAAAGCCAGCGGAACGCGCTCAGGCCGATGGTTCGAGTTCCAGAGCTTGGTCGTCACAAAGACCTCATCGCGAGCCATCCCGTTGGCCGCGAGCCCTTTGTGCAAGGCCTCTCCCACCTCGCCCTCGTTTCTATATCGCTCTGCACAGTCGAAGTGTCGATACCCCTCCGTCAGCGCATCGTAGACAGCCGTCCTGGTCGTGGCTGGATCGGGGATCAGCGTGCCGAACCCAATAGCAGGCATAGAACCAGACCCGTGTTTAAGTGGGATTTTTCGCAGCTGGAAATCTGTCGGCACAGCCATGGCGCTACCTCCGCACCCTCGCAGGCGCAAAGCAGCCCGTCAATTCGCGTGCGTACGCGACAACGTGCAGGTACAACGGGATATCGGCTCGCGACTGTCGATGAAACCACCTCTTTCGAAAGCGATCGCGAACCAATGCATGCCGACTACGATATCCGCTATCTGCCACGGGTGCAGCGGACGTACGCTTCCGCGGCTAACATGCCTTCGACTGCTTCTTCAATCGAGTGCATGGAACCGAAAAAACACGCGTCCGCAGAACCCAACGTCTATCTCGGCATCTGCGCGCCGCGCCAGACCTGACATTGCTGGCGAGCAACCTCATGCAATGAATTATGTACGCCGTAGATGCGGCGCAACCACATTGCATCGCTGACACCTTCAGTCACAGTACGCTTGATGATATCCAGGCCCTCCTCCGCACCCAGAACGCGTGCATGCTCAGCAATCGCATCCAGCGTGACAAGAATGTCGCCTCGAATCGGACCGCGAATCCCGGTCTCCGGGTTCACGCATAGACCATCCAGCCCATAGCGGCAGGCCATGAACCGGTTCGTCCGATACACTTCGTAATCACGCTCACTGAGGCGCAAAGGCTTATCAACCAGCAGATAACGCGCAACCGCCTGAATATACGCGGCGATTGCGGCGGCCCATTCGACGCGTAGCGGTGTGTCCATGACACGTATCTCGATCGTGCCGTATCCCGGGCTTGGACGTATATCCCAGTAGAAATCCTTCAGGCTTTTGACGAGGCCCGTGTTCGCCATGCGCTCGAAATAGGCTTCAAACTCCGACCACGTCGTCACGAACGGCGCTCGCCCCGACAAGGGAAATGGCGCAACCGAATTGAGCCGGGCGCACTGGAACTTCGTGTCGCTCCCCTGCACATACGGCGAGGAAGCAGCCAACGCGATAAAGTGCGGAACGTAACGCGAAAGCGAATGCAATAGAACGAGCGCCGAATCAGGATCCGGGCAGCCTACATGCACGTGCTGGCCAAAGATCGTGAATTGCTGGTATAGCGCGCCATATAGCCCCATCAGATATTCGGAGCGTTCGCGCCCGTCGGAACGCTGGTCGTACCAGTTCTGGAAGAAGTTTGTGCCGCCGCCGCACACCCCGACATTGAGAAAGTCGGCTGCCCGGACCAGGGTATCGCGAAGCACCTGCAATTCGCTCCTCGCCTGGTCGAAATTCTGGCATATGCCTGTCGCCAGCTCGATCATCCCTTCGGTCGTCTCCGGCTTGATCGCGCCCGCAAAAGTCTGCTCGCTCACCCGGTTCAGCAACTCCGTCGCCGCCTTCGTCAGGTTGTAGTCATGGGTATTGACGACCTGAACTTCGAGTTCGACGCCCATCGTGAACGGATCAGATGACGCAAATGGCTGCAGCATGGCATGCCCTCTCGCACATCGATGCTTACGCCGAGCCTTGTCGTACGAGCCGGCGCTGCCGCATCTGGTCGGATAAGCGTTGAGCGTGAGCGCCGCCGATATGCAGTATCAGGCTCAACTGCACTGTCATACGTCGATCGGAGACGAGCCCGAACGGGGTATTTCATCATACCCGTCCTGGCTGTCCGAGTTGCGTCCTCTCGAAATCCAGCACCGAAAAGCATGCACGCATTTCGTGCATGAAGTTGTGCCATAGCATCGTTACAGCGTGACGGCAGCTTGCAGCACACGATTCAGGGTTTATACCGACTCCTGCGTCATCAACGGCTTTGCCCGGTTTTCGACACCCGCGCTTTTCTAAATGTGTCGAGCACCGTTGCGGCCTCGAGCTGCGTTGTCGCCGCGCGATCGGCTTTCATCAGCGCCTCGATGCGCTGCGCAGTATCCGTCGATGGCGCCGGTGTGTAGACCATGATGCGCATCCCCGGCGCATCGGGCACTTCCAGCGACAGCGCATCCAGTTCCAGCACCCCTGCTACCGGGTGCTCGATGGCCTTGCGCCAGTCGCTGCGCTTGAGCACTTCGTGTTCGGCCCACCAGCGGCAGAAATCGGCATCCGTATCGTTCAGTTCTTCGACGAGATCGCGCAAAAACACCTCGCCCGACGGTCGAAGAATATAGTCGCCGCGAAACTGCGCCAGCACGCATTTTGCATAGGCGTCCCAGCCCTGAAAGAGCGCACGCGCGCCGTCTTGCTGAAACGTGAACCACAGCAGATTGCAGCGGCCCGCAGGCATCTTGCGGAAGTCGGCGAACACGCGCACCGCCGCTTCGTTCCACGTCACATAGTTCCAGTTACCGTCGACAACATATGCCGGCATGTTGCCAAGCTGATCGAGCATGCGCCGAACGGTATCCGTCACGTTCTGCGCGATGGGATACGGGCCAGGCGGCGTGTAGTGATTGGCCAGTTCGAACAGATGCGTGCGCTCGTGCGGCGAAAGCTTCAACGCATTGGCGAGGCTTTCGATCGTCTTGAACGACACATTCACTTCCCGGCCCTGTTCGAGCCACGCATACCAGGTGACGCTGATACCAGCACGCTCGGCCACTTCTTCGCGGCGCAAGCCCGGTGTCTTGCGGCGGCTGCCGCTCGGAAAGTCGATGTCCTCAGGCCGAAGACGGGCGCGGCGCGTCCTCAGAAAGTCCGCCAGTTCGTTCAGACGCTGCTGCTTCTCCATGTCTCGGCTCCTTCTGCCTTCCCTGTTACTGCCATTACTAGTAATGGCAATTGCTAGATGCGCTCCGTCAACCATGCCACATTGGCGCCGTCGGGAAGCACGCTGTATCCAGCATCGGTAACGCCAGATTATAGAACCCGTTACCCGTGCATGTGGCAGCCAGCCGTTGAAGCGTAGCGAGACAACGCTCGTGTTTTCCGACAGATATCAGAACATTTACGGAGACATTCATGCGTCGTTCGACCCGCTTTCACCGTGCGTGCGTATTCGCCGCAGCGGCTTTCATCCTGACGGCTTCCTGTGCCGCGCGCGCGGATTACACGGGCGCGCCGCGCACGTTTCTGTTCAATCCCGCCGTGCAGATTCCGTTCTCGGACACCGCGAAGTTCAAGAAGAAACCGCCCTACGTGATCGGCTTTTCGAATGCGGGACTCGGCGACAGCTGGCGGGTCGTGATGCAGCACTCGCTGATGAAGGCCGCGTCCGAGCATCCCGACCTTATCAAGCAACTGCTGATCACCAACGGGAACATGGACGACGCCAAACAGGCCGCCGACATTCAGGACCTGATCTCGCGCGGCGTGGACCTGCTGATCATCAGCGCCAACACGCAGAAAGCGCTCGATCCCGTCGTCACGCGCGCGATGAAACAGGGCATCCCCGTCGTGATGGTCGACCGGCGCATTTCATCGGATAACTTCGTTTCATTCGTGACGGGTTCGGATGCGATGATGGGACGCGTGTGGGCGCAATGGATCGTCGAGAAGCTGCACGGCAAGGGCAACGTCATCATGCTGGCCGGCCAGGCTGGCTCCAGCGTCAGCGCCGACCGTGAAGCGGCCGCGCATGAAGTGTTCTCGCAATACCCCGGCATCAAGGTGCTCGACACGGTCTACTCGGACTGGAGCCCCGTGAAGGCCAAGCAGCAGATGCAGGCCATGATCGCGAAGTACGGGCACACCATCAACGCCGTATGGTGCGCGCACGGCTTGCCCGTCGCGGGCTCGATCGAAGCATTCCTCGCGGCCGGTTTCAAGCCTGGCGAAATTCCACCGCACACGACAGCCGACCTCAACGGCCCGTTGCAACTCGCGTTGAAGTACAAGATTCCGATGCTCGAAATCGGCTATCCGCCTTCGATGGGCGGCACGTCGCTCGATGTCGCGCTCAAGGTGCTGCAGGGTCAACCGTTGCCGAAGATCTACGAGATCAGTCCGCAGATCGCGCTGACGCGTGGAGACGAGACGGCATCGGTGCCGCACCCCGACCAGTACATCGATCAGGTGGTCGATGCGAAGGGCCCGCCCGACAAGATCATCGACGGTGGCATGGGAGCGGACTACAACCCGTCGACGTTCAAGATCAAGCTGCCGGGTGAGAAATGAACCAGCCCGCATCCAGTCCGTCACGCGATAGCCTCGCCGCGCCGCCCGACGTCATCGAAGTCAGCGGCATCACCAAGCAGTTCCCTGGCGTCAAGAGCCTCGATGCCGTGAGCTTCGGCGTGCGCGGCGGTGAAATTCACGCGCTGGTCGGTGAAAACGGCGCGGGCAAATCGACGTTGATGAAAGTGCTCGCGGGCGCCTACGTACCGGACGAAGGCGCATTGCGTTTCGACGGTCAGCCCATTGCGTGGAAGTCTCCCGCCGACGCAAAGGTACACGGCGTTCACATCATCTATCAGGAACTCGTGCTGTTTCCGCAATCGAGCGTGGCGCAGAACATCTTCGCCGGGATCGAGCCCCGCACGCGGCTGGGCATGATCGACCACCGCGCGATGAACGAACGCGCCGCCACGTTGCTGCACGAATTGGGCGTGCAACTCGATCCGCGCGAGCGTGTCGGTGCGCTTTCCGTTGCCAGCCAGCAGATGGTCGAGATTGCGAAGGCGATGGCGAGCGAGATACGCGTCCTGATACTCGACGAACCGACGGCAGTCATCGCCGGCAAGGAAGTCCAACTGTTGTTCGAACGGCTGCGCGTGCTGCGCGAGCGCGGCGTCGCGATTGTCTATATCTCGCACCGGTTGGATGAAATCTTCGAACTGTGCGACCGCGTAACCGTCATGAAGGACGGCCGCAAGATCGGCACACAAGCCGTGTCGGACACGACGCGCGGCGATCTCGTGCGCATGATGGTCGGCCGCGAAATGAAGGATATCTATCCGCCAAAGCCCGCGCTGGAACCGGGCAGCACGGTGCTGATGAATGTCGAAGGTTTGCAGGTCGGCAATCGCGTGTTCGATGCTTCGCTGTCTGTGCGCGCCGGCGAAATCGTCGGACTTGCCGGCATGGTCGGCTCGGGCCGCACCGAACTCGCGTCGGGCGTGTTCGGTGCCCTGCCCGCGCGCGGCACGATTGAAGTGCGCGGCGCGCGCCACGCGCGCATGACGCCCGCAACGGCGATCCGCCTTGGCCTTGGCTTCGTCACGGAAGACCGCAAGTCCGAAGGCTTGCTGATGTACCTGAACGTCGCGCAGAACGTCACCGCGACAACCCTCCGGCGCGTGTCCCGTTTTGGATTGCTGCGAGCAAGGGAAGAACGTACAGCAGGCGCGGATGCAATCCGCGAATACGGCATCGCGGGCGCGCGGCCTGCGGGCAGCGTCGCGACGTTATCGGGTGGCAACCAGCAGAAGGTGCTCATCAGCCGATGGGTACGCGTGTGTACCAGTGTACTGATTCTCGACGAACCGACACGCGGCGTCGACATCGGCGCGAAGGCGGAAATCTACCGTCTGATGCGCGAACTGACGAATCGCGGACTCGGCATCCTGATGATCAGTTCCGAGTTGCAGGAAGTGATTGGCATGTCCGACCGCGTACTGGTAATGCGCGAAGGACGCATTGCGGGCGAAGTCAGCGGCGAGCAGATGACCGAGCACGACATCATGGCGCTCGCGACGGGTGGCGCGCAATTCGCGCAGACGGGAGGCACTCATGCATTCGCTCATTAGGCGGCATGTCGCACCGAACGCAGCCGTATGCATCGTCGCGGGCCTGATTGCGGTGCTGTTCATCGCGGGGGCCAGCGTCAACGACCGCTTTTCGACGCTATCGAATCTGCTGAACGTCCATCAGCAGGCGACGGGACTCGCGCTCGTCGCGCTCGGGCAGACACTCGCCGTTCTAACGGGCGGCATCGATCTGTCCGTCGGCTCGCTGATCAGCGTCGCGGCGACGCTCACCTCTGGTTTGTCGGATGCCACACAAGGCGGATGGGGCGTGGCGATTTCGGTCGCGATTGCGCTGTCCGTCGTCGTAGGCCTGGCCAACGGCCTGCTCGTGCTCTGGCTGCGCGTGCATCCGCTGATCGTCACGCTGGGTATGGGTGCCGTGCTGCAAGGCGGCATCCTGTACTACGCGAACGGCCCCGCGGGCAGCGTGCCGGACGGTTTCGACGCGCTGGCCTACGGCCGATACGGCAACGTGCCCGTCACCGCCACCGTCGTGCTGCTGCTCTATGGCTGCGTGTCGTATTTCATGCGCAATACGCGCCTCGGCCGATACGTTTACCTCGTCGGCGATGACGACAACGCGGCGACGCTATCGGGCATTCCGCGCAAGCGCGTCATTCTGTTCGTCTACACGTTCTCGTCACTCTGCGCAGGCCTGACGGGCATCTATCTCGCTGCCCAGTTCGGCTCGGGCCAACCGTATCTCGGTGCGAACTACACGCTTGCGTCGATTACGCCCGTTGTCGTCGGCGGCACGATTCTGAGCGGAGGGCGTGGCGGCGTCATCGGCACGCTGCTCGGCGTGTATCTGCTCAGCATGCTCAACAACCTGATCAACTTCGCCGGCGTGCCGTCGCAGTATCAGCTCATCGTGCAGGGTATCGCGATCATCGCGGCCGTCTGCGTCAACGTCCAGCAGAAACGGAGGCTCGCATGAACTCGGTTGCTCCGCGCAGCGACGCCACACCGGCGCGCACGCTGTCACTCGGTGTCGCGCGACGCTATGGCATCTACCTGTTTCTCGTGGCGCTGATTGCGCTGTCGGGTGCGTGGTCACCTGCTTTCCTGCGCGCCGACAACGTCGTCAACATGCTGGTGCAGTTCGCGCCGCTCGGCATCGTCGTGATTGGCCAGGTGTTCGTGATTCTCGTGGGCGGACTCGACCTGTCGGTTGCCTCCGTGATGGCGACTGCGGCCGTGATCGCCACCGCGTTCGACGACACGAACCATTCGGCCCCTGCCATCTTCGGCGTCACGCTCCTGCTGTGCATCGGCGCGGGGCTGCTCAATGGTCTGCTCGTCACTAAGCGTCAGGTGTCGCCGTTTCTCGCGACATTTGCGACCGCCGTGGTACTCGACGGCCTGCGCTTTGCCTACACGCAGGGTGCGCCCTCGGGCAACGTACCGCCGCTCTTTCACGCGATGGGAACCGGTGCCGTAGCGGGTGTGCCTGTCAACGTGATGATGCTTTCCGTATGCGCGATCGTATTCGGCACGTTGCTGCATCTGTCTACGTTCGGGCGACGCGTGTACATGGTGGGCGGCAACGCCGTCGCCGCGAGACTGGTCGGCGTGAGTCCCGACACCGTGCGCATCGCGTGCTACGTGATCAGCGCGCTGCTTGCAGGGCTGGCAGGACTGATCCTGTCGGGCTATGTCGGCATCGTCGATAACTGGGTGGGGCGCGGCTTTGAACTCGATTCGATCGTCGCCGCAGTGATGGGCGGCCTCGCGCTCTCCGGCGGCCGCGGCTCGCTGCTGGGCGGACTCGCGGGTGCAGCGATTCTCGTCATCGTCTTCAACATCGTGCTGCTGATCGGCATGCCTGTGCAGGCGCAGATCATCGTCAAGGGCGTGATCATCATCGGTGCATCCGCGTGCTACGTGAGCCGCCGGCAGCGCTGAATTTCCAGATCCACACGAGGCCATCCGAAATGGCCCGACTAACCAAGGAGTCGAATATGAGAGCAGTGCGTTTTCATTGTGCGCACGATATCCGGGTCGAAAACGTACCGGACCCGTCGGGCATGGGCGCGAACCAGATGATCGTCAAGCCGCTGTGGTGCGGCATCTGCGGCACCGATCTGCATGAGTATCAGGCTGGCCCCATCGTGGTGCCGACCGAGCCGCACGCATTGACGGGCGCGAAAGCGCCTCAGGTTCTGGGCCATGAATTCAGCGCGGAGGTCGTCGAAGTCGGCAAGGACGTGAAGAACGTGCAACGCGGCGACCGCATCTCGGTGATGCCGCTCGCCTCGTGCGGCCGGTGCTATTACTGCGCGCGCGGCATGCGCCATCTTTGCACGAAGATGGGCTGCGTCGGGCTGAGCTGGGACGGCGGCGGCATGGCCGAATACACGGTGCTCAACGACTATCACGCGAACCGCCTGCCCGACAGCGTCAGCGACAAGCAGGGAGCGTTGATCGAACCCGCTGCCGTTGCACTGTATGCCGTGGACCGGGGCGGCGTCACGGTCGGCTCGACGGTGCTGATTACTGGCGCGGGCCCGATCGGCGTGCTCGCGGCGCTCGCCTGCCACGCAGCGGGCGCCACGAAGATTTTCGTCAGCGAACCCAACGCGGCGCGCGCCGCGAAGATGGCCAGCTTCGGCGTCACGACCGACATCTTCGATCCATCCGATGGCGAGCTTCCGCAGAAGATTCGCGATCTGACGGAAGGCGTGGGCGTCGACGTGGCGATCGAATGCGCGGGCAACCAGCATGCGCTGAACGCCTGCGTCGATGCCGTGCGTTCAGCAGGCGCCGTTGTCCAGGCGGGTCTGCATGTCGGCACAGCGAGTGTCGATCCTATGAAATGGTCGCTGAAGGACATTCGGATAGAAGGAACGTGGTGTTACCCCGTCACGATCTGGCCGCGCATCATCGGCATGATCGCGAACGGCAAGTTCCCCGTTGAAAAGCTCATCCACGATCTGATCGATGCCGACGACGTCGTCGAGAAAGGCTTCGACGTGCTGAGCGACAAAGGCAGCGACAAGATGAAGATTCTCATCAATCCCCAGACACGGTGACGACATGCCGCACACGCAAGAGAAACACAACGCGCAACAGATAGGCTGGATCGGGCTCGGCAAGATGGGCACGCCCATCGTGCGCAATCTGCTCACCGCAGGATTCGACGTAACCGTGTACGACGTCGACGCAGAGCGCGTCGGCGAGGCTGTTCGACTCGGCGCGCACCGCGCTGAAGATGTCAGCAGCGTCGCGCGTTCGGCGCCTCTCGTCTTCTCGATCATCCCGGACGACGCCGTATTGCGTAAAGTCGCGCTCGGCACACATGGCGTGATCGAAAATGCGAACGACGGTGCCGTCTATATCGACATGAGCACGGTATCGCCCGCGGCGTCGGGCGAAGTTCGCGACGCGGCGCGCAAGCGCGGCATCGGCTACATCTGCGCGCCCGTTTCCGGCAGCACGGTCCTCGCCGACAAGGCCCAGTTGACCGTGTTCGCGTCGGGCCCGAAAGACGCGTACGGCCTCGCGTTGCCCGTCTTCCAGGCCATGTCGACGCGCCAGTACTATGTTGGCGAGGATCAGCAGGCACGCTACCTGAAGCTCGCCATCAATCACCTCGTCGGCTCGACGGCCGTGCTGCTTGCCGAAGCGTTGACGCTCGGCACGAAGGGCGGCCTGGACTGGGCCGAGATGCTGGATGTGATCGGCGACAGCGTCGCCGCGTCGCCGCTCGTCAAATACAAACTCGATCCGCTGAAGAAGCGGGACTTCTCCCCTGCCTTCTCGTCGCGGCAAATGCTCAAGGACATGTCGCTCGTGGTCGATGCGGGCGCTGAAGCCGGTGTACCGATGACAGCCGCGGCGCTCGTGCGCGAGCAGTTCGCCCGCTACGCACAGGGCGATGGCGCGGATCTGGACTTCTTCTCCATCGTGCGCGCCATTGAAGCGCAAGCCGGCCTTTCCCGCTGAATACTTTTTCACCTCATTCCGGAGTCGCGATGCACTACACCGTCTATTGCCTCGACCACGACAACATGGTCGAACGCCGTCTTGCCCATTACGAAGCACACAAGGCTTATCTGGCCACCTCCCCCGTCAGGATGGTCATGTCGGGCCCGCTGCTGGCAGGCGATCAGGAAACGATGATCGGCAGTTTCTTTCTTTACGAAGCGGATGAGATCGGCGACGTGATGCGCTTCAACAGCAACGACCCGTTCAACAAGGCGGGAATCTGGCGCACCGTCGATATCCGACCGTTCCTCAAGCGCGTCGACAACCGCTAGTCAGACCAACGGAATCGATTCATGCGAAACCTCGACGAGAACACCATCACGGATGCCGTGCTTGCACGCCACGAACACGCACCCGATGAGCGGCTCAAGACGATCGTCACGAGTCTCGTGCGACATCTGCACGCCTTCGCCCGCGAAGTCGGCCTGACCGAGCGCGAATGGGAAGCCGGCATCCGCTTTCTCACCGATGTCGGCCATATCACCGACGACCGCCGCCAGGAATTCATCCTGCTGTCGGATACGCTGGGCCTTTCGATGCTCGTGACGGCAATGGCGCATCGCAAGCCCAGCGGATGCACGGAAGCGACGGTCTTCGGTCCCTTCTTCGTCGACAATGCGCCCGAATATCGTAACGGCGACGATGTCGCCAATGGCGCGCGCGGCGAACCGTGCTTCGTGTCGGGCGTGGTGCGCGGCCCGGACGGCGAGCCGGTGAGCGGCGCGCGCATCGAAGTCTGGCAGGCGGACGCCGATGGTTTCTACGACGTCCAGCACAGCAACGCCGACACGCATCGCGCAAGAGGCGTGCTGCACAGCCTGTCCGATGGGCGTTATCACTTTCGCTCGATCGTGGCGGAGCCGTATCCCATTCCGCACGATGGACCCGTGGGACGCATGCTCGAAGCACTAGGACGTCATCCGTGGCGCCCGGCGCATCTGCATTTCATGATTACGGCGCCCGGCTACGAACGGCTCGTCACGCATGTCTTCCGCGAAGGCGATCGCTACCTGGACTCGGACGCCGTGTTCGGCGTGCGCTCGTCGCTGATCGCGCCGTGGATTCGCCACGAGAGCGGCACCGCGCCCGACGGCACGGTCATGGCGACGCCATTCAGCACGCTCGCATTCGATTTCGTTCTGAGCCGATCCTCATGATTGCCTTCACCTACACCGGCCGGCCCGGCCGCATCGTCTTCGGCTCGGGAGCGATCGAGCGCCTCGCCGGCGAGCTGGACGAACTGTGCATCCGGCGCGCGCTCGTGCTCTGCACGCCGGAGCAGCGCTTTCTCGCCGACCGCGTGCGCAAGCTCGCGGGCGAGCACTGCGCGGACGTGTTCGACCGGGCCGTCATGCACGTGCCCGTCGAAACTGCGCAGGAAGGGGTCGCGGCGGCGCTCGCGGCGGGCGCGGATGGACTGGTCGCAGCGGGCGGCGGGTCGACACTCGGACTCGCGAAAGCCATCGCGCTCGAAACCTCGTTGCCGATCCTTGCCATTCCGACCACGTACGCCGGCTCCGAAGTCACGCCTATCTACGGCATGACGTCGGCCAGCGAGAAAAAGACGGGCAAGAGCTATCGCGTGCTGCCGCGCACCGTGATCTACGACGCGTGCCTCACCCTGACCCTGCCGGTAGCGCTGTCGGCGACGAGCGGCCTCAACGCGATCGCGCATGCCGCCGAAGGCCTCTATGCGCAGGACGCCAATCCCGTGATGTCGATGTTTGCCGAAGAAGGCATCCGCAGCCTCGCGCGCGCGTTGCCGCGCATCGTCGAGCAGCCGGACGATATCGCGGCGCGCGAAGCCGCCCAGTACGGCGCATGGCTGTGCGGGACCGTGCTGGGCAGCGTCGGCATGGCCTTGCATCACAAGCTGTGCCACACGCTCGGCGGGATGTTCAATCTGCCGCACGCGGAAACCCATGCGGTGATGCTGCCTTACTCGATGGCGTTCAATCTGCCGGCCGCGCCAGCGGCGCACGAACGTCTGTGCAAGGCGCTGGACACGCAAGAACCCGCTGCCGCGCTGCACGAGCTTGGCCGCTCGCTTCATGCGCCAGCGTCTCTCGAAGCGCTGGGCCTTCGGTCATCCGATATTCACGCGGCGGCCACGGCGGCAATGCAGGCGCCCTATTACAACCCTCGGCCGCTCTCTTATGAAGCGGTACATCGTTTGCTGGCATGTGCTTTCGATGGCATACGACCCGATAGCCGGACGTTCGAAAGCGTGTAGACGCTTTCTTTATCGAAGCCTGCATCCGCAGATTCTTCCTGCAAACCCAGATACTTTTCGATTCTTTGACTCTACATGGACAAACGTGTACTCATCATTGGCGCGACGGGCATCGTCGGCGGCAATCTGGCGCAACATCTACTCGCATGCGGAGGCTGGCACGTGACGGGGCTCTCGCGCGGCCGCACAGCGGTGCCTGACGGCATCGAATCCGTCACAGCCGATCTGACTTCCGCGAGATCCGTTGCCGACGCGCTGCAAGGGCGGCATTTCAGTCACGTCTTCTTTACGGCGTGGTCGCGACAGGCAACCGAGCGCGAGAACATCGAAGTGAACGGCGCAATGGTGCGTCACGTGCTGGACGCGCTCGGCCCTACCGGCAAGCTCGAACATGCCGCGCTCGTCACGGGGCTCAAGCACTATCTCGGCCCCTTCGAAGCGTATGCGCAAGGCAGTGTCCCGCTCACGCCGTTTCGCGAGGAACAGGGCCGGCAACCCGTCGACAATTTCTATTACGAGCAGGAAGACCGGCTGTTCGAAGCAGCAAGTCAACATGGCTTCAGCTGGAGCGTGCATCGGCCGCATACCATCATCGGCTTCGCGCTCGGCAACGCGATGAACATGGGCGTCACGCTCGCCGTGTACGCCACGTTGTGCAAGGAAACGGGGCAACCGTTCGTGTTTCCGGGTTCGCCCGCGCAATGGAACAGTCTCACGGATATGACCGACGCACGCCTGCTCGCGCGGCATCTCGAGTGGGCATCCACATCGGCCAGCGCGCGCAACGAGGACTTCAACGTCGTCAATGGCGACGTGTTCCGATGGAAATGGATGTGGTCGCAGTTGGCGCACTATTTCGGCATCGAGCCTGCGCCTTTCGACGGTGAGACTCGTCCGCTCGAACATCGCATGCAGGAGGCGAGCAGGCAAT
Organism: Paraburkholderia terrae; assembly: GCF_002902925.1. Classification (GTDB taxonomy): domain Bacteria; phylum Pseudomonadota; class Gammaproteobacteria; order Burkholderiales; family Burkholderiaceae; genus Paraburkholderia; species Paraburkholderia terrae. The sequence goes on from NZ_CP026112.1 coordinate 1,714,068, forward strand.
GGGCGGAAATCGCGGCCCGTTATCAATTGAAGGAAGCAGGCATCGACAGGCTCGTGTCGTGGTGGCATACGGACGCCGACCTCGGACGTCCGATGGAAGTTCTGACTGACATGAGCAAAAGCCGCAAAGCCGGGTTCCTCGATTACCAGAGCACGCCGGATGCGTTCTTTGCGCTGTTCGACAGGTTGAAGCGGGAGCGGATCATTCCTTCGTAGCGGCGTTTTGTAGAACGCGGCGGCTGTATATATACCGCCGCCGCTTTCGATGCCGGCTGCAGTCCGCGCGCGTTCCGCTCACGGGTTGCGCTCCCTCGGTGACGCGTGCAGCTGCATCTGCGGCACCGGGATCTCGATGCCAGCCCTGTCCATCACGAGCTTGAGCCGTGCATTGAAAGCGCGCGCCACGCTCCATTGCTGTAAAGGCCGGGTCTTGATCTGCCCTTTCACCACGATCCAGTTGGCATCAAACCGGTCGAGCCCCCACACTTCGATGGGACCGAGAATCTCGTCTCGAAAGCGGGAATCTTCGGTCAGGTCGGCCCCGACTTGCACGATCATCCGGGTCACTTCGTCTATGTCGGCCGAGAATGGCAGTCGTACTTCGAATACCGCGTTGGCGAAGTCGCGCGAAAGATTCTTGACGATCTTGATCTGCGAGAACGGGATCGTGTGAACTGCGCCTTGTCCGTCGCGCAGACGCACCGTGCGGATCGTCAGGTCCATCACGGTGCCGGCGTGGCCACCGTCGACGTCGATCCAGTCACCTACCGAGATCGTCTCCTCGACGATGATGAACAGGCCCGTAATCAGATCCGTGACCAGCGACTTCGCACCGAAGCCCACTGCAAGGCCGATCACTCCCGCGCCTGCCAGCAGAGGTGTCAGATTGATCCCAAGACTCGCGGCGCCGATGATGGCCGCCAGGCTCACGACCGTCACGAATATCGCGTTGCGCACCAGTGGCAACATCGTGCGTGCTCGCACGCCTGGATTGAGTGTCTTGTTGCGTGAACTGCTCGGGCCCAATGTTTCGAGGATGACGGTGTCGATGAGAATCCACATGAGCCAGGCGCCAAAGACCGTCGCGATAACGGCGATTAGCGCATGTCTGAAGCCAGGCGTCATTGCGTTGTGTCTGATCAGACGGGCGATCGGACCGCTCCACAGCACCAGTTCAAACCGGATGTACGCAAGCCATATCGCGAGAAGGAACAACATGGTGGCGAAGCGCAGCAGTCGCATCAGATGCGGCGCCCGGCGCTGCACGCGCGAGTCCTTACGACGCGTCAGGTGCAGCAGCAAGGCGGACACGAACAGCGTGAGAACAAGAAACAGTGCGCTGAGAAGAGACGGCTGCAGGACGTTCCCCTCCTCACCGCGCCCGTCGATGATCGCGACGACGGATGCGATCGCGATCAGCAGGATCGGGATATGCCACAGTGAAGCGAGAATATCGAGCGCTTCCGTGGCGAACTTGTGATCGCGCCTGCGCGAATAGGCGCGGTTGCGTATCAGATGTGTGACGGGCCGCCGGTAAGCGAGCGCAAAGTAACCGATCAAAATAGCCGCAGCCATATTGGCGAAGCTCGACACGAGCCCGGCCAGATTCGCGCCGAGCAGGCGTATCACCTCCGGATTGGCCGTTGCGTCGCCAAGCGCGCCACATGCTCCGATTGCAAACAGCGGCCAAAGCCCCCGCGCAAGCAACTGCTGGACGGCGACGCGCCGATGTGCCGTACCGAACACGGAGAACGCGATCATGCAGATCGCCGAGAAAATCGATCCCGCGACGATCGCATAGGCAATCACCAGTCCAAGGGTTCGGCCGAGCGCATCGGGCATTGACTGCACGAACAGCAGCACCGCCACGAACGCGACGATCCAGGGCCCGGTCTGCCGCAAAGCGAAGCCCAACAGGTCGAGCGACGTCGGATTCGGCGCGAGCGCAACATGCCAGCCATAACGCGCACCGATGCGTCGCTGCAAATAGATCAGCAAGCCCGCGCAAGCGCCCCATCCCGCAAGCGTCACCACCATGCCGATCAGAAGCGCGGCGAATGATTCTCCGCGTACACCTGTGAGAACCGTTCGCAGTTCGCTGGCTGCCCCGCTGAAACGGGTCGCCCAGAAATGCAGCGGTGTGCGACCTTCATTCAGATTCGTCTCGACGGATGCAAGGCCGGACGCGATTGCGCCGAGCAGATCGCCTTTAGCTGGTGCAGGCGATGCGGGCGCAACATGCTGGCTGGCGTCTCGCAGCCCTTTCAGCTGGGTAACAAGCGCAGTACGTTGTTTGTCGTTGTCGAGCGTATCGATCAAGGTGTCCAGCGAGCGCGCAAGCTCAGCCTCGCTGGCGGCGGAAGAGGCGGATGCGGATTGCGATGCCGGGACTGGCGATGCGGCTCCCGTCGCCGTGTTGACGATACCTTGCAGCGTGGCGGGCAGAGGCGCGCCATCCGCCGGAACGATGCAGGTGCCAAGCGCGATCAGGATGCAGGCTACCGCCGGCCATCTGCGGAAGAATGGCATGATCCTCCCCGCGCCAGCGCTTGACGCGCCTACGCGAACTGATACGCGAGTGCGTTCGCTGACGAAGTGCTGAAAACGAGTGACCTGACGCCGCGTGAATGCGTTCATGGAGAACTCTTCCGAACGGTCCTCCTTTCGAGGGTATGGCGGCCTGGAAACCTATTAATCTAGACGCTCTATCCCAATGGCGTTATTGGACTTTGGTCTCATGCGCCGATGCACTTAAAAGCTCACGGCAAATCCGAACGACACGCCATGCACGTTGTGTCCAAAAACATATCTCACGAGCGCACGCGTGCGAGTGATGACGACCGGATATTTGCTGCTGTCGAGTTCGAGTCCGACGCCCAATGACGTGAGATCGTTGAAACCGAGCACCCCTGCGCTGTCGCCGAAGTAATGCGAGTAGGCCAATTCCAGCACATAGCGGATGGGCCGGTCGAGTGCGTGCCAGCCTGTCGGCGCGCGCCAGCGCGTCCACAGGCTCACTTGCTGCGCCATGGCCGAACCTTGAACCGCCTCCGACGAGCTACCGAAGCTGCGCAGGTAGATATCGGTCGCGCGCAATTCGGCGTCGATCTCATAGTTTGCGCGGTAGTGCTCGTAGTCGAGCACGAGCGAGCCGCCATAGCCATATGCATCGAGCGAGCCATTCTCCAGGAACTGGAGGTTGCTGTCGGTCACGTGGTTGACGACCGACTGCCCGAGTTTCAGATCGCTCGATACGCGTCCGATCGTACCGTTGAGAATCGGACGGAATACGAGTTCATCGGTGATCCGGAAATCCCAGCCGATACCGACCGTGCTGCTGAAAGTGTTCCATCGGGTTGGTAATGGACGCTGCTGGGCACCGTCCGTGGCGACGAACGTCGGGTCGTAGCGGCTATAGGCGAGCGTGCCCTCCACATACAACGGAAAGGATCTGCTGATCGTAAACCCGCCCCCCAGTTGCGACTGACCGAAGCCAGGATTTCCGGAAGCACTATTGTTGATCGAAAGCGAACTGGTCGTGACATCCGGGACCGTCGTGTAGCTCATCACGGCGAGCACCGCGTCGGCGTGCTGTTTCACGTTGCCACCGATAACGGTGCGGTTCGACAGTTGTTGACCCGGTGTTTGCTGGGCGTGTGCCGGAAGCGGCAGCAAGGCGACAATCAGGACCGCGCTCATCGCCAGGAATGACGTGCGACGCGGCCGTGGCCGCCGGAACATGGCCGTCTCCACTGTGCCTTGGCGATCGTCTTCGAGACTGCAAGCTGACTCAATGGTGCAAAACCGCATCAAGCCCCCCTGTCAATTGACGCGTCAGGTTGCTTTCCTTTAGTGGCGACCCGTCTCCGCCCGGTGACGCGGCACGGCCAGGCTATCGCCCGGCGGCCGCGCGCGGCTCCGGTAACATGCCGGGCGGCTGAAGCCGCGGCTCATTCTTTATATCGTGGTTGTTCACATCCGCTTCGTCAATCTGTCGACGTGCGATCCGGGCAACGGATGCTGCCAACCGATGTCGGCAAAACCTTTCGAAAGGCGTAAGCAAGGCCGACTCCGTAGGTAAGCTGGTTCCGCGTGCCTCGCTGCGTGACGATCGGGCTAGCGGCTGCGTCCCCGCTGATGCGCTGGTAATAAATCATTGCGCCTGCATACCAGCCCGGATTGATCTGATAGATCGCGGCAAGCCATCCGGTCACCTGATTCAGTCCCCCACCTGGTGTATACACGGGCAGTCCGCTTTTGGCGGCGTCCTCGGCCGTGACGCCGTAATAGGTTTCGTTGAAGCCCGCGCTCACCCAGGTCGCCCCCAGTCCGCCTCCGACGAACATCCGCTGATGGATAGGGAATCACGCGCTAGTGTTCAGCGAGATACGCGCGCCTGAATAGACCGCGCCTGCATTCGCGACTACCGTAACCTCTCCGCGCAGGCGATACGGGATATCACCAGCGTGGTTGTATTCGTATCCGACGAAGCCGCCGCCTTCCAGCGTCGTGTCCGCGCTGTGAATCTGCGAAACCACGGCATCGTCGACGTTTCGCCGGCCCAGTCGCAACGCCAAAGCCGGGCCCCATTGGAAACCTGTCAGGTTGCCAAAGTTATATTGCGCGTAGGTCCCATACCCTTCCAGCAAGTGACCACCGCTGGTCACGTAGCGCATGCCCGGTAAAACCCGACTATCCGGTCCTTGCCACCCGCATACTCGGTCGTCGACCCAATACCGCCTCCGATAAAATTTGGCAAAGCGTTCGACAAGTCAACGGGGCTGGCTTCCACACTCCGAATCACAGCGCATAAAGCGACCGCACCGAGCATCTCGCCACGCATCGTCTTCATCCGTCTCATCCTCTGATGGGCAGGTGCATCGATGCCGTCACCGCCAGCCGCTGCCGACCTGTATGTAGAACGCGTTCTGATCCTTGCTGTGTGCTACGTCGACGCCCACCGCGAGGCCGAGCTTGCGTGCGATCAGATAGCGCACGCCCGCGCCGACGCTCTGTACATTCTGCGATTCAGAAAAGCTGTGCCATCGTCCATATGCCTTGCCCACGCCTGTAAAGCCGAGCAATGACCAGCGGGGAACGAGATCCCATCTCAATTCAATTTCGGCCGTCACGGCATTTCTGTCCTGATACCGGCCCTTCTGAACGCCACGCAGATCGACATACGGTTGTGCGTAAAACGGAATGTCACCGCTGGAAAATTTGCTGTCCATGCGCAGGCCAAGTATCAGCGTATGCGTCAACGGTTGCCATGTGTAGCCGCGTGCAGCGTAGATATCGTAGTTTTGCGTGCCGCCGAAAGCCGTCCGGGCGGCCTGCGCCTCAAACTCGAGGAAACTGCCTTCGCCCGGGTAGAAAATATTGTCTCGGGAATCATAGTCCACCACGATACTGCCGGCGCCGATGCGCTGATCTTTTTGCACGCTGCCCAGTTCTCCCGGTGCTTCGCCAGAACCGAACGTGGACGACGAATCGAAAAAGATATAGCGCAAACCCGCATACCAGCGGCTGCTGCCAATCCGCATCAGCATTTGCTGGATCAATCCAACACCCAGGAGCGTATAGGATCTCGGCTGACTGGAAAGGCCAAAGTAGTCCAGATGTGCGTCTACTTTGGCAATTGCGCCAAGATATCGGTATCTGTCAGCGTCCCAGGTGTGGAAGTGAGCCGCGGCGGCGGCCCATGTACCGTTCTGGGTGTACAGGCCGCCCAGTGCCGTGACGTTCGGCGGCACGCGCTCCTTGCCATCGCGCGGAGGACCCGCCCCTGCATCGGAGGACGGATCGGAGAAGAACAATAGTCCGAGTCCAAGGCCGTAGCCGACAGCGGGCTCGGTGATCAGGATGGGTACAGGCAACGCGCCTTTGTGTTTGAGCAGGAAGTCGCTTACGTCGAATTGCCCGTCCTCCGGGTCCGTAAAACTGAGGGTTTCATCACCTGCGCGCGCGTCGACCGACGTGAAGACGATAGCCGAGAAAATCGCTGCAACCCAAGTTGACCGGAACAACCCGTCACGACGACGTCTTCGTCTTGTCAAATGCGTCGCAGAGCCACTGCGAATTCCCGTCCGCATGGTGGTAATCCCGTACGCGCGATGGACATCACGGCCAGATTCCGGATTCTCACGGGCGAACGAAATGAACATGGCATCCACTACCCGAAACAGGCATCACGATCGATGCGAAAAGCGAATCCATTGGCCGGATTGTTTCAGTCAAGATGGTTACGTGAACTCATCTGGGATCGAATGCAGCGCGCAACATGCTCGTCGTGTCGACGCGCCGCATTGCTTTTCTTCTCTCGATGACTCTAATTGAATGCCGTTGTCGCGCCAACTTCTCGATGGAGTACTTTGTGCGCACCGTCATTTTCCTGACTTGCAGTATTCGATCACACTGCGTCTAACTGTACCGATCGTGCATCGAGTACTAATCTAGTGAGTGATCAGTCATCAAATCGTAGTGCAGCGTCGCGTCTATCTATCAATCAGCGAATTCATCCGCCTGCTCATGCGGCCTTGTGCGGTCAACGCCCTGGAACATTTCGCTGCCTGACGAAGAAACAGGGGTAGCCATGTCGATAAGGATTGCACGACTGTTGAGCACCAGCCTCGTCGTCCTGTTGGCGGGCTGCCCATCGAAACAACAGGATCAGCAGGCTCAGACCCAGCCCGCTTCGGCGCCGGCGTCTGTGGCCGCTGCCGTGCCGGCTTCTGTTCCAGCCGCAGCCTCTGTCGCGGCCCCAGCGTCAGTCCCACTCCCGGCCTCGACGCCCGAGCCTCAGGCCCGGCAATTTCCGCCGGAAGAAATCGAGGCGCTAGTCGCACCGATTGCGCTCTATCCCGACTCGCTGCTGTCGCAAGTCCTGATGGCATCGACGTATCCGCTCGAGATCGTGCGCGCTGCCCGCTGGGTGAAAACGCACAAGAACCTGAAGGGCGAAGCTGCCGTGCAAGCAGTGCAAGACCAGCCGTGGGACGTCAGCGTGAAGTCTCTGGTGGCTTTTCCCCAGGTGCTGGAACCGATGAATGACAAGCTCGACTGGACCCAAAGCCTTGGCGATGCGTTCCTCGCAAATGAGAAGGACGTGCTCGACGCCGTGCAGCGCTTGAGGATGCGTGCGCAAAAGGCCGGACATCTGGCGTCTAACGAACAACAGAAAGTCATTGTCGAAGCACCTGCCCCGAGTGCGGGCGGCCAGGGCGGCCAGGCCGCCCCGGCGCAGCAAACCATCGTGCGCATCGAGCCGTCCAATCCTCAGGTTGTCTACGTGCCCTCCTACAACCCGACCGTTGTCTACGGCGGCTGGAGCGCTCCCGCCTACCCACCCACCTACTGGCCGCCGCCTCCCGCCTATTACCCCGGCGCCGCGCTCGCGAGCGGCTTCGCGTGGGGGCTTGGCATCGCTGCAGCAGGCGCACTCTTCAGCAACTGCAACTGGGGCGGCGGCGACGTCAACATCAACGTGAACAAGGCCGCCAACATCGACCGCAATTTCAACCGTACCAACGTGGAGGGTGGGAAATGGAAACACGATGCGGGGCATCGTCAGGGGGTCGCGTATCGTGACAATGCCACTCGCAGCAAGTACGCAAACGGTGTACAGGGCGCCGACGGGCGACGCGACTATCGCGGCCGCACCAGCGGCGCCACAGAGCGCGCAGGGGTCGCCAATCGGGCGGAAGGTGCAAACCGCACGGGTCGTCAGAACAATGTGAACACCGCCGACCGCGCTGGCCGAAACGCCGGTGCCAGCAATCGGTCCGACAAATCGGCTCGAGGTGCTACGGCCGGGAACCGCGCACAGACGTCGAACCGGACTGCCGGCGTCAACAATCGCGCAGAGGCGTCCAACCGCAACGCCGCAGCCGGCAATCGCGCACAGGCGTCCAATCGAAGTGCAACCGCGAGCAATCGCGCGCAAACGCCCACTCGCGTGGGCTCGTCAAACGCACAAGGCGGTTTCGGAGGCGCAGGCGGCGGCCGCGACTCGGCATTCCAGGGTGTCGGCGGGGGCGGCGCGGCGCAGCGGGACTTCAATCGCGGGCAAGCGAGCGCGCAGTCTTCGAACTTCAACCGTGGGGGCGGTGCAGCCCGTGGTGGCGGAGGCGGAGGAGGCGCACGCGGCGGCCGGCGCTAGTTCGTAGCGTGACGCGCGTGAATGCCCGCCGCAACGATATTGCACGCTGCGCCGACGCGATGCGCGACGGCATAGTCGCTGAATACGAATAACGCGATCATGAAAAAGAGCGCGGCGCCAGCGAGCGCCGCACACTCCTGATTGACCGCGATGATGAATGAACCGATCACAATGCAGCGATGTAAACGCACGCCAGCAGCCGTCATCAATCATCGCTACACGCCTTACCCTGTGCCGGAAGCACTGACTATTTGCATCGCAAGCGTCAATAGATGTTCTAACATCATATTGAGTAGACGCCGCAATGTCCCGCAAACCATTCCGCAATCTGCCATCAGTCGTAACAGGGCCCCTTGGTCGAGGTTCCTGTCATCCAGTCTGAAGGAGCGGCCATGTTCTCGTGGAACCTACGGCAGGCCAGAGCCACATGTCTTTGGCTGCTTGTCGTGCTGACGCTGGGCGTGGGGTCTGCGCACGCCCAGGACGCCCAGAATGCGCAGCCTGCGCCAGCTGAAACATTCAAGCCGGAAGAAATCGAGGCGCTGGTCGCGCCAATCGCGCTGTATCCCGATTCCGTGCTGTCGCAGGTTTTGATGGCGTCGACCTATCCGCTGGAGATCGTACACGCGGCGCGCTGGGTCAAGGCCAATCCCAACGTCAAGGGCGACGCTGCCGTGAAGGCCGTCGAAAATCAGCCGTGGGATGTCAGCGTGAAATCGCTCGTTGCATTCCCACAGATTCTCGAGCCGATGAATGACAAGCTCGATTGGACCCAGAAACTCGGCGACGCTTTCCTTGCGCAGCAAAAAGAGGTATTCGCCGCTGTGCAGCGACTGCGCGCCCGCGCGAAAGACTCGGGCAATCTCAAGTCGAACGAACAGCAGAACGTGGTCGTCGAGCCGGCACCTGCGGGTGGGCAAACCATCGTGAAGATCGAGCCTGCGAATCCGCAAGTGATCTATGTGCCCGCATACAACCCGACGGTGGTCTATGGCGCCTGGAGTTATCCCGCCTATCCGCCAACGTACTGGCCGCCCTATCCGGCCTACTATCCGGGCGCGGCGCTGATGACGGGATTCGCGTGGGGAATCGGGCTCGCCGCAGCGGGTGCGATCTTCAGCAACTGCAACTGGGGCGGCGGCGACGTCAACATCAACGTCAACAAGGCCGCGAACATCGACCGCAACTTCGACCGCACCAAGGTGGAGGGTGGACGCTGGCAGCACGACGGCAGCCATCGCCAGGGCGTGGCGTATCGCGACAATGCAACCCGCGACAAGTATTCGCGTAACGTCGGCGGTGCCGAGGGACGCAATGATTTCCGCGGCCGTGACGCGGGCGCGGGGGGACGCGCCAATACAGCCGACCGGGGAAACGCAGGCGATCGCGCATCCGTCGCTGACAGGTCGAATATGGGCGATCGTGCGGGGGATCGGACGGGCGATCGGGGTGGCGATCGGGCGGGTGGCGCGGGTGTCGCTGACCGATCCGCTGGCGGTAATTTTGGCGGTGGATCGAACCGCGCGGGCACCAGCGACTTTTCGCGCGCCAGCGATCGCGCAGGCGGCGGTGGCGGCGTCAGTGGCGGGCGCGACAACGCATTTCAGGGCGTAGGCGCAGGCGGCGCCACGCAACGCAGCCACGACCGGGGACGCTCCAGCATGCAGGGCTCAGGCTTCAGCCGACCAAGCGGCGGCGGCATGCGTGGCGGCGGCGGGCGCGGCGGAAGACGCTAGGGAGAGACGAGCATGACATTCACCTCACGATTTTGTTCGGGACGGCTTGCGGGCATCGTGCGCACCTTTGTCGTGGGATGCGTAATGTGTTTTGGCGCATTGCCTGTGGCGCACGCCGAGAAGGACTTCAGTACGCCCGATGCCGCGATGAATGCATTCGGCGAAGCCGTCACGAACAACGACGAGGCGACGCTTCAATCCATTTTCGGCCGCGACTTTCGCAATCTGATTCCGCCCGTCGGCGCCGACATCCGCAGCCGCTTCCTCGACGAATGGGGCAAGTCGCATCAGGTCGAGCAGTCAGGCGACAAACATGCCCGTATTGCCGTCGGCAACGACGGATGGACTTTTCCCATTCCACTCGCGAAGGGCGCCAAAGGGTGGCACTTCGATATGCAGGCGGGCGTCGAGGAAATGCGCCTGCGTCGGATCGGCCGAAACGAACTCGCCGTCATTCAGACGATGCTCGCGGTCTACGACGCGCAGCGCGAATATGCCCTCACCGATCACGACGGCGTCGGCCTGCTCAGGTACGCGTCGAAACTGTCGAGTTCACCGGGAAAGCACGACGGCCTGTATTGGCCAACAGAACCCGGCGCGCCTCCTAGCCCGCTCGGCCCGGCTTTTGTGCAGGCCACCACTCGCAATGCCGGGGACGCCGGATATCACGGCTACCACTACAAGCTGCTGACGTCGCAAGGTCCGCATGCGCCAGGTGGTGCCTACGACTATGTCGCGCACGGCAAGCTGTTCGGTGGCTTCGCCGTGCTCGCGTGGCCTGTGCGCTATGGGGAGACGGGCATCAAGAGCTTCATGGTCAGCCATGCGGGCCAGGTGTATGAACGCGATCTCGGTCCCGATAGCGCGGCAAAGGCGAAGGCCACTTCCTCGTTCGATCCTGGACCCGGCTGGGCGAAGGTGCAGCCTTGAAGTAAAGACTCGGGCTATAAGATTGGTCTGCCGCGTCAACCCGTGACAAAAACGGACGCTCGCGGCAACAGCTCGCGTCTTCTCTCATTCCCGACTTTCAGGGCAAACACACGCGTAAAGCGGCTCAATGCGGGGAGGCAACATGAGACATTCCGCCTCTTGTATCGCCTTGCTGATCGTTGCACTGGCGGCCACGACGTTGGCTGGCGCCGCGATACGCCGTGATCCCGGGTTTGACTCGCTGACGGACGACCTCACCTTCTCCACTGCTCCGACAGATGCGCAGCATGTCGATCTCGAAAGCCTCCTTCTGGCGGAGGGCATCGATCCGGATTCGAACAAGGCTCACATCGTTCGCGCGTGGGTCGAGAAGATCCGGCGTGCCCCCAACATCGCGACGGGCACCAATGGCGACACACGGCGGGTCGATCAGATCTTTCTCGATCCCGTCGCGCGTGAAAAATACATGTCGAACGGGCTTGCCCATCTCACGCCTTCGGATCGGCTCAAGTATGTGACACTGCTGACCCGATTCCTCGACGAGCTGGTTCCCGTCAACTGCTTCGGTTTGTCCGACATGCGCGCGGTGATGAATCGCATCTCGTTGCGTGAGATGACGGATTCCGACGTCGACCTGTACTTCTCGCTGCTGTTCAAGGTGCTGGTCATCGAGGCGTCAAATGCGCCCGTTGCAACGGGAACGCCACAACAGTATGCGGCGGCCGATCAGCAGCTCTCGCGCACGCTCATCGCGGAACTGCACGGCGACGAGATGAACATGGAGCGATATGCGTTCTACGCGTCCAATCCGTCGAAGGCAACGGCATCGGATGTTTGCTGGATGACGAGAGTGACCTTGCACGCAATCATCGCGATGCCCGATCCCGAGCGGGATTTCATCCTGCTTCGGACCATGGCGCCCCGTGGCGGGCAAGACACATCGTCCGAAGGACAATTGAGCGTGCCGCGCACTGCCGATCCTTCGCCCGCCTCGTCGAATCCCGGCAGTGCCGACGCGCCGTAGGATGTCGCCGGCAACGCCGCGATCGAAGCAACCGTTACTGCAAGCGCGCGCCAAGGCCTACCTTCGAACACACCAGGTCGATCGCCTTGGTCACGCGATACAGATTGAAAATCTGTATCGCGATATTTTCGGTCAATGTAACGACTATGTTGAAGGACTTCAAAATACAAAAAGATAAGCCTGCTGGTTATTGGTTTGTCCCATATCGCGCGGCGGCGATAGCAGCATCACGCTCTTTCTTGGCTTCCGCCTTTTTGTGGTCATAGACCTTCTTCGCGGCCGCCACCCTCTTGTCATAAGCGCGATTAGCGGCAGCTTCCTGCTGACGCATCTTCACGATCGCATCGTTGCTGCCACCCTGCGCCGAAGGTGCGGCTGCCGGGGAAGACGCAGCCTCGTTTTGTGCCGAAGCAATCGAGGCGAACGTGACAATCGCACCAGTCAGTATGAGTCTGATGATCTTCATAGTTCTCTCCGGTCTATGGTATCCAGATTCACGCGATTGTCGTCATGCGTATTGAGAGTACGCGGCAGCACGTGAATAAATGGCACGAAAGCGCACGCATAGCGAGAAAAGAGGCGATGCAAGCACAATCGTTCGATAATAGAAATGTGCCTTCGGACCGAGTACGTAAAGGTCTGTCGGCTGTTATAGGCGACATCTTGCGCCATCGCAAGCGGATGTGACTTATCAAACATGACTCGCACAACGCGAATGCGAACCAGATTGCAACTTCTTATCAAATGGCGAGGATAGTGTACCGTCGCGCAAGCTATTCCCGACACTCACTGCGGCGCATCGCGCTGCGCCCGTTAAATCTTACAGTATTGAAATAATTTAGGGTTTCTAATCTGTATTTTTAGAAATTCGCATTGGCTAATAAATTCGCAAACTGCATGAATGAGTTATAGATTTCTATGGCCCGTCGCGCAGAGGAAAAACGCTCAACGCCCCATACGCCGATCGTAGCTGCGCGAGATGCGATTGAGCAGTGAGGGGTCGCGCGCGTCTACCGAGTTGAACTGCACGACCACGCTGCCATCAGCTTGCTGGCGTACGCTCGCCGTCACTGTGCTGCCCTCGAACGTGCCGACAACATTGCCGCTGGCCGGGTCCTGGACAGTGATGACCAGACCCTCGTCATGCATTGCGCCGGACGCAGCGGCGAAGGACCGATCGAAACTGGCTGGTGTCGTGACGACGGTTCCGGCCGGCACCGCGTAATAGGGACATCCCGCCAACGGCAGCAAGCACGCGCAGATGCTGATGAGCAGGGCGCACTTTACGGTTAGACATCCGCTTATTCCGGACCTGGGTCGAATGACAATTCCCAGGACTGCGTGAAATTGCCGATTGCTCCATTGAGTCATCGTAGTTCCCCTGGACTGACTTGACATCGACATTCAGGCGGCTTCACCCGCAAGTAAAGCATAGTCATCTCCCGCAGATTGCCGACGGGGATCGGAGGTTCGCAAACCCGTCCGTGTAGCGGATGCACGATGCAGTTGCATTGAAAAATAGCGCGAGCCACTATGCTCTACCCTGGCATCACGATGCACTGCATTCAAACGTGACCCGACGGCAGCCCGTCGTTCAAGCCTTCCTCTGCAGGGCATCGCGCCGAGGCCATCACGTTCAGGGAGACCGCATCATGTTTATACGGAATTGAAGGCCGTTGACCACCATCGGCAGGACCAGCTCCTTGCTGCTTCTGGCCAGCAAGGTTTAGCGGCATGCCGGAGACTGCCGCGCCAACCCAGTCGATCATGTCATGGCGCCGTCCGAACAACCGTAAGTCAGGTCAAGAATAAGTCTGGCACGCGCGTGCTGGTATTGGACCTTGGTCCAATACCACCGGGCGCGACAGTCAATGATTTCAGCGTCCCGAACGTGTTTCGTCGAAACGGCACAGGGTTAGGTGCATTGAAAAAATAGCGCCGGATACTATGATTTACGCTGACATCACGATGCCGCGCGTTCGACCGCGATCGGACGGCAGCGTGTCATGCGCGTTCTCCTCCGCGTTTGTCCACAACAGGACTTGCCAGATGATCAAGCGACTGTCGATCGTTTCGGCTTCCATTGCGCTTGGTTGCCTTGCTTCCGTGGCGCCAGTACTGACCAGCATCTATATCGCGGAAGAAGACGCCGAACGTCGGGAACAGGACGACCTGCGGGAATTCGCAGCGAAAGCCGTCATGCGCGCGGAGCTCGTTTCCTATCAGGCACTGGCCGCCATCGCCGACATGGAGGCGACGCCCGGCGCGCCCTGCTCCTCCGCCCACGTCGCGCAACTTGCCCGTGTGATCTTCAACTACCGGTACGTGCAGGATGCGGGCGCTTACGGCGGCGGCCAATATATGTGTTCACCGCTTTTGGGCGACGTACGGGAGCAGCATCTGACGGTGCCTGAGCCTGACCGGCGCAGCAACGACGGCTTTCTGATCTGGTACAGGCATAAAAATCCGCTCAGCAATACGCGCCAGGATATTCAGGTGGGTCGTAACGGCAATTACGTTTCGATCGACAGCCAGTCTTACGTCGATCTGATCGATCCGGCACGAAGGCCGATCGCCGTGTTCAGCAGCGACACCAACGCACTTCTGGCGTTGTCGACCGGTGCAGATTCGGCTGATATGGTCAATGCCTGGCAACAGGCGGGAAACGTCAGCAGCGACCAGTGGCACTATGCGATTGGCCGTTCGGCAACCCTGCCTCTCGCCGTGGTAGTCAAATCCCCGCGTCGTAGCCTGCTTGGCAACTGGACGGGATTGCTAGGCATGTGGCTCTCGATTGGCGTTGTCGTGGGTGGCCTGTTCGGCTGGCTTTCGTTCAGGAAGATCTCACAACAACTCTCCTTCCCGTCGACGCTCGAATGGGCAATTGCTAGCAAGCGGATCGACGTGTGTTTTCAGCCTATCGTCAGGCTCGCGGACGGCGAATGCGTCGGCGTAGAAGCGCTAGTCCGATGGAAGTTGAACGGGCGTAACATCTCGCCCGAAATCTTCGTTGCAGTGGCCGAGCAAAACGGCCTTATTCAGCCATTGACGGATCTCGTACTGGACAAGACGATTGACGAACTATCGACGCTCCTGCGCTCGCGCCCGTCGTTCTACGTTTCCATCAACGTGAGCGGTGAGGATTTGCAAACGCGTCGCTTCCTGGATGTTCTCACCGCTCGACTGAGAGGAACAGATATCCGTCCCGCGCAGATCAGGATTGAATTGACTGAGCGCATCTTCCTGGATGCCGACACGACGCGGCAAACCATAGCGGCGTTCAGAAACGCCGGCCACCCGGTGTATATCGACGACTTCGGAACCGGATACTCCAGCCTGTCGTATCTGCAAACCTTCAAAATCGACGTCCTCAAAATAGACAAGTCGTTTATCGACACCATTGCACAGGATGCGGCATCGAGCATCGTCGCGCCTCATATCATCAGGATGGCACACGAGCTAGGTGTGGAAATACTGGCGGAGGGCGTGGAGCACGATGCCCAGGTCGACTATCTGGTAGAGAGAGGCGTGCAGTACGGACAGGGCTGGCTGTTCGCAAAGGCGATGCGCAGCAAGGAACTCATCGCCTGGCTCGGCGAACCCAGAACGCAGCTTGAGCCGATGAAACAGTGCGACGACCGTTGAGATGCAGTGAATGCGGGTCCCAGACTTTGGCGAACTATGCGGCGATCATTCAACACGACTGTTAGCTGGTCGCTTAAACCCGTCATGCGCAAGTCGTGGCTGCGCAAAGCGTTGCCCGTATTTGCCGTGCTGGTTGCTTCAAATATCGCGGTCAATATCTACCGGTCCTTGCATGACTTTCGGGCGGTGGATCAACAGGTCGCGCAGCGTCTGGATGTACAGACTGCTCTTATCCAAAGGCTGGTCGAAGACCGCCTCCGGGATCTCAATGGGATGATGGCTGTCACGCGAGCCCTGATCGACGCAGACAACCTCACCGATAAATCTCTCCACGACGTGACTGACACGCTAAAGGAGTCGCTAGGCGATGCATCGATTGTCGTGTTTGACGGGAATGCGCGCCTCGTCGCTGGATCTCGCCCCGGCGTCCGCAACGAAATATCGAACCTCACCACCATCCTGGATACGGTACGCGCGGACCCCGCTACCCATCTCTGGCTACCCGTTGTGTGGAGGCAGAGCGGCGCGCTGGTGGTAGCAGAAGGCCATCGCAACCGGGCGGGGAAATTCGATGCCATCGCGGTCTATCTGATTCCCCTCGAACAGCACCTGCTCGAAGGCGTGAAGCTGGTGAACGGCACCGCGATCATATTGAGCGACAACGAGCATCGCGTTATCGCGCGCTATCCCCGCTATTCCGGATTGGCAATCGGGCAAGAACTCGTTGAAGACAATGCTGCTCGCCAAGGACCCATCCCGGGCACTCACTATGCGCGCTGGACTTTTGACCTGAACGAGCGCCTCGTCGCGACGCGCAGGATAGTGTTGGGACCGGCCGCCGGGTACTGGACACTGGACGTCGGTTACGCCGTCAGCAGCTACCGCGACAGTCTGCGGAACAGCATATACATCAATCTCGCCGGAACTGCACTGCTCCTTCTGATGTTGGCGGGCGGCGTGCTGCTTATCTACCGCGAGCACCGTCTGCAGCATCGAATCGAGAGATTTGCGGGCACGGTATTGACCATTGTTCAGAACATGCCGACACCCGTCACGATCGTCGACATCGAAACGGAGAATATCGTGCTGGCGAATGAAGCGCTGCTTGCACTATTTGGCGCCGTAGCCGGCAAAGGCCAGCCGTTTTCCCGGCTCTTTGTCGATGTTGCCAGTTGGACGCGAGTGCGTGAAGTCGTTACCGACGAGCCCGTTCCTCTTCTCACCCGTGACGGAATCCGGCAAATGCTCGTGCATTGCACCCGGCTTCGAACAGGTGATAAAGGAGATGAACCGGATTCACTGCTCGTCACACTGGTGGATATCACCCACCAACATCAACTGCTTAAGCAACTTCGGACAGAAGCCGACTTCGATGCGCTGACCGGGCTCGCCAATCGCCGGTATTTCGCAAAAGCGGCCGAAAAAGCAGTCGAACACGCACGACGTCATCACCGGCCGCTATCCGTTCTGGCATTGGACCTGGATTTCTTCAAACGCGTCAACGACACGTGGGGACATGCGGCCGGCGATCGCGTGCTTCAGGTGACCGCCCGGTCGTTCGAGAATGCACTTCGCGAAGACGATCTGGCGGCCAGGCTTGGAGGCGAAGAGTTTGCCGCGATACTGCTGGATACCGATCTCGAACAGGCGCGAACGATCGCCGAACGCATTCGTATCGCCGTGCAGGACACGCCTGTATCGCTCGAATCCGGAGCTACCGTTTCGCAAACGCTGAGCATCGGCATCGCCCTGTACGATGAGAACGAAAGCGATCTCAGCGCAACACAGGAACGGGCCGACGCAGCGTTGTACGCAGCCAAGAATCACGGACGCAACTGTGTTCAGATCTGGGTGCCTGACACAACCGCGCCCTTGAATGAAGGGTAGCTTCTGCGCCTCGGCCCGGAACTGGAAACGTCGATCGCGAACCGCCTGTTTCAAACGGCTCGGCCTGAAGCAAGAGGCGAAGCGGACTTCAGTAACGATTGCGGCCCGCTACTCCGACTCACACACCGTCACCGCCACCGACCAAAACCGCCTACATCCCGCCAAAAGGCTTCTTCACGGTCAGCTTGTTGGTCACCGAAGTCACGCCCGGCACGCCCTTCGTGATCTCCACGACCTTGTCGATCTGCGATGCATCGGTAACCGAGCCGTTCAACGTTATCGCGCCGTCTTTCGCCGTGATGCCGATATTCCCGGCGCTGATCTCCTTTAGCTTTCCAATGGCGGCATACACCTTCCGACGCAACGCTCGATCTGCTTTCCTTCCAGTAGCCGGTGCGGCTGCACCGGACGCCGTCATCGAGGATGCGCCCGGCACACTGGCCGGTCCGCTTGCTGGCTGACCCGACTGGGGCCATGCATTCATGGACGCTGCGACGAACAATACCGCGACGGCCAGTTCAACTACGTGATTGTTTTTCATCGAATACTCCCGTTGATCTTTGTGGTGGACTCAGAACGTATGGCGAATACCGACCATTGCCGCAGTGGTCGACTCTCCCGGCGCAACCGGCGCGCCGTAGATGATCGTCTGGTTCATGGTCCCCTTGTTGTCGACATAGCCGACCTGCGCGTAGGCCTTGGTCCGTTTGGACAGGTTGTATTCCGCGCCCACTGCGAATTCGCTCGAGTGGTTCGCTGAATTGTTCCGGTCCTTCAGGTAGTAGTAGCCGGACGTGACCTTGAGGCTAGGGTTGAACTGGTAGCCAAGGCCGCCCGATATCATTTCGAAATCGGCAGTATTGCTTTTTGCCGGATTCTTGCCGATGCCGTACGACGCAGATATCGAAAACCCGCTGATCGTGTACATCGCGCCGAAATAGTAGAAACGGTTGTTGGCGAGACCTGTCGCGGGCACGGCGGGAGCGGCCGGATACGTCAGCGGGAACGGATTGGTATCGTGTCCGTTGTAGTACACCGCAGACAGATTCAGACCGTAGTTCGAATATTTGAGCACGGCAGATTCACGCGTACCGCCTTGGAACTGACCGGCGACGCCGCCCGGCGCGTACTCGAGCGCAAGCGAAGCACCATAAAATTTCGGCGAGTTGTAGACGAGCGCATTGCTGTCATACAGGGCGCCGATCGGGGCGTTGGTGCTGGTGCCGGGCCAGCCGGCCGCCTGATTGATGCCCAGCCATGCGGTCAGGATACTGCCGAAATACTGCGCACCGCGCACGTCGGTTTCCGCCATCGCGTAGATCATCGGGATGATCTGCCGCCCGGCGTCGAACGCTCCGAACGGGCCGGATACCCCGACCGTCGCAAACTGGTTGAAGATCGCGGTCTGGCCCGGCGTATCGGCGAGACCGAACTTGCCGTTCGTGGAGTTGAACACGCCCTGCAGCTTGAAGTTGATCTTGTAGCCGCCGCCGATATCCTCGCTGCCCTTAAGCCCCCAGAAACTGGCGTAGATACCGCCGTCCTTGAGCTGATACACGTGGCCGAGGTTACGCGCATGCGGCTGAAACGTTGCCGCCGACGTGCTCTGATACAGCATCCCGGTATCGATGACGCCATACAGCGTGACCGACGATTGCGCATGGGCTGCCGTGGCGAAAATCGCCAGCGCAGCAGCGCAGCATGACTTCAGTTTCATTCTGTCTCCTCTGCTTCTATAAGTGCCGGGATGTTCCCGGTCGTTTATTGATTGATTGATTGATTGATTGATTGATTGAACGCGTGCCTCTCAGGTTCGCGTGTCAGGCCGTCAGGTAAAAGTCGCCGAATTGATCTCTTAACTGGTTCTTGAGCACCTTGCCGGTTGCACCGATAGGAACCGTATCGACGAACACCACCGCGTCTGGCTTCCACCAACGTGCAATGCGTCCGTCAAGGAACTCCAGCAATCCGTTTGCGTCCAGCTCGCTTCCCGGCTTCTTCACGATCAGCAGCAACGGCCGTTCGTCCCATTTCGCATGCCGCGCGGCAATGCAGACGGCAGTGGTCACATCAGGGTGCAGGCACGCGACGTTTTCGATGTCGGCCGAACTGATCCATTCTCCGCCCGACTTGATGACGTCCTTGCTGCGATCGGTGATCTGCATAAAGCCGTCGCCGTCGATCCTTGCGATGTCGCCCGTCGGAAACCAGCCGTCGCGCAACGGCGACTGGCCTTCGCTGCCGAAGTACTCCCGCGCGACCCACGGACCGCGCACCATCAGGTCGCCCGCCGCGATGCCGTCCCACGGCAACGCGTTGCCTTCCGCGTCGACGATCTTCATGTCGATGCCGAACACCGCGCGCCCCTGCTTCGCTTGGACCGCGTAGCGCTCGCTGACAGGCAGCGAAAGCTGATGCGCCTTCAGACTGCAGACCGTGCCGACCGGGCTCAATTCCGTCATGCCCCACGCATGCAGGACCTCGACGCGATGAGACTCCCTGAATGCGGCTGCCATCGCGGTCGGACACGCGGCACCACCGACGATCGTACGCCTCATATGCGTGAACGCGCCCTTGATCGCGTCGACGTGTGCGAGCAGTCCCTGCCAGACCGTCGGCACACCCGCCGACAGCGTGACCTGCTCGGCTTCGATCAGTTCGTAGAGGGATTTGCCATCGAGCGCCGGCCCCGGAAACACCAGCTTTGCGCCGACCATGCACGCGATATACGGCAATCCCCATGCGTTCACATGGAACATCGGCACGACGGGGAGAATCGCGTCGCGCGCCGAACAGTTGAGCGAATCGGGCAACGCGGCCGCATAGGTGTGCAGCACGGTCGAGCGGTGGCTGTACAGCACGCCCTTCGGATTGCCCGTGGTGCCCGACGTGTAGCACAGCGACGAGGCGCTGTTCTCGTCGAGCAGCGGCCAGTCGAATACATCATGATGAAGATCGATCAGATCCTCATAGCACATCAGCATCGAGGACAGACCATGCGTGGGGGGCATGTGCGCCCGATCGGTCATCGCGACGAAGATCTTCGGGCTTTTCACGCGCGCGGCGACGCTCTCGATCAACGGCAGGAACGTGAGGTCGAAGAACACGACGCGATCCTGCGCGTGTTCGATGATGTACGCGAGCTGATCGACATGCAGGCGTGGGTTGAGCGTATGCAACACGGCGCCCGATCCCGACACGGCAAAGTAAAGCTCCATATGGCGGTAGCCATTCCATGCGAGCGTCCCTACCCGTTCGCCTTGCTCGATGCCGAGGGCGCTAAGCGCATTGGCCATGCGGCGTGCGCGTTGCGCGAGGTCCCGGTACGAATAACGGTGAATATCCCCTTCGACGCGTCGCGACACGATTTCCTGGCCACCGTGATGACGCTCCGCATGCGTGAGCAGCGACGCGACCAGCAGCGGCTGCTGCATCATCAAACCTTGCATTGTTACTTCTCCTGTCTCGTTGCGCAGTGCTGCGCTTCCGGTTGCCCTGCTGCATTGCCGCCTGTCCCGTTCGCGAGCACTGCGTTCTGTTCGTCGAGATTCAGGACCAGCTTCGAATCGACTGTCTCGACAGCAAACTTGATGAGGCTCAAGCCGCCCGTTCCGGGCGTACACCCTGTGCGCAGATCGAAGCGCAGGCCGTGTGCGGGACAGCGCAGCACGGACCCTTCCAGCTGACCATTTCCGAGCGACGCGCCGTTGTGCGGGCACGCGTCGTCGATCGCGTAAATCGCACCGTCGACGTTGAAAACCACGATGCACCGACCGTCGACGAATACCCGCCTGCGCTGGCCCGGCTCGATTTCGCCGGCAACACCCATCCCTACCTGACGTGACATCGCAGGCTCCTTTTCTTGCCAAATGAGGTAACAGTCAGCTCAGAGCAACTCGCGAATCAGCGTCGTCGCCATCGGCCATTCGCCAAAGCCCGCAGCGGGATTGAGGTGACCGACTTCGCCGAGATCGACGAGACGGCTGCTCCAGTCATGCGCCATCGCTTCCACACGCTCGAACTTCGCGAGCGGATCGTTGCGGCTCGCGCCGACGATGCTCGGAAACGGCAGCCGTTCGCGCGGAACGGGATGCCAGCCATTCACGGCGAGCGCATCGAAAGTCGGATAGCCGGCCGGCAGCGGCGTTTCGAGGTCGGCGGGCGCGGCGAGCAGCGCACCGTGAATCTTGCGGTTGTGCTGCCTCGCCCAATGCACCGTGATCATCACGCCCGCGCTATGCGCCACCAGAATCACCGGGCCGTCGATCTTCGCGAGCGCCGCATCGAGTGCCGCGACACGCGCCGCGCAACTGAGCCCGTCGTATTCGAGCGGCGGCACGGAAGCCGCGTTCGGCAACGCCTGTTCCAGCAGCGTTTGCCAATGCCCGGCGACGTGATCGCGCAAGCCCGGCACGATCAGAATGGTTGGTGTGATAGCGAGAGTCATGACGACGTTGCCTTTTCCCTTCAATACGGCTTGTCGCCGATGATCCCGGCACGCTCCATCTTGCGATGGCACGGCGCGTAGTCCATCACCGCATAGTGTTGCGTGCTGCGGTTGTCCCAGATCGCGATGCTGTTCGGCTTCCAGCGCCAGCGCACCTGGTACTCGGGTAGGTAAGCCTGGCTGACCAGATAGCGCAGCAGATCGCCCGCGCCAGGATTCGCGTCCTGCCCGAAGCGCACCCGTGCCGGCGTGTGATAGTTGGTGAAATGCGTGGTGAACGCGTTCACGAACAACACCTTCTCGCCTGTTTCAGGGTGCGTGCGCACCACCGGGTGCTCCGCGTCCGGGAATTGCGCCTTCAGTGCAAGGCGTTTCTCGATGGGCATCGCGGCGCCGAAACTCGCCTCGATACTGTGGCGGGCACGCAAGTCCGCGATCTGCGTCTTGATATGCTCCGGCAGGTTCTCGTAGGCGAGGACCATGTTCGCCCACATCGTGTCGCCGCCCACGGGCGGACACTCCACGCAGCGCAGCACCGCGCCGAACTGCGGCGCTTCCCGCCAGGTGGCGTCGGCGTGCCACGCGTTTTCGTAGCGGTCGTTGGGCTGGTCCGGATTCTTGTAGATGCGCACGAGGCCCGGATGATCCGGATCACTGCCTGCGACGGGATGATCTTCCAGTTCTCCGAACCGGCGCGCAAACGCCACATGCTCGGTGCGCGTGATCTCCTGGTCGCGCAGGAACACCACGCGATGTTTCAGCAGCGCCGCGCGGATCTCCGCGAACAGGCCGTCATCGTGGATTGCATCGGCGAGATGCACGCCCGTCAGCTCGGCGCCGATCGTACAGGTCAAAGGTTCGACTCGCATGGCTTGCTCCTCAGATGACGAAGACCGACGAGCCGGTCGTCTTGCGCGCTTCCAGGTCACGGTGCGCTTGCGCCGCATCCTCGAGCGCGTAACGCTGGTTGAGCTCGATCTTGATCCGGCCCGCGGCGATATGCCCGAAGATTTCGCCTGCCAGTTCGTCTTTTTCGGCGGGGTCGGCGATATAGTCGGCCAGCGCCGGGCGCGTCATATACAGCGAGCCCTTCACCGCCAGCATCTGCGGATTGAACGGCGGGATCGGACCCGACGCCGTGCCCACGCAGACCATCAGACCGCGACGCTTGAGCGAATCGAGCGAAGCCTCGAAGGTATCCTTGCCGACGCTGTCGAACACCACGTTCACGCCGACGCCATCCGTCAGTTCGCGCACGCGCTTCGCAACATTCTCCCGGCCGTAGTAGATGACGTGGTCGCAGCCATGCGCACGGGCAATCTCACCCTTGGCTTCCGTCGAAACCGTGCCGATCACGGTCAGGCCCAGCAGCTTCGCCCATTGCGACACGATCAGTCCGACGCCACCCGCAGCCGCATGCAGCAGGATGACGTCGCCCGCCTTGAAGTCGTGGATGCGGCGCATCAGATACGACGCGGTCAGGCCGCGCATGGTCATACCAGCAGCCGTTTCGCAGGAGATCGCATCGGGCAGCTTGATGAGCGGACCTGCGGGAACCAGGCGTTCGGTGCTATAAGCGCCAAGCGTATTGACGAATCCAGTGTAGGTCACGCGATCGCCCACCGCGACGTTCGTCACGCCCGGGCCAATCGATTCGACCACGCCCGCCGCCTCGACGCCCATGCCTGCAGGCAGTGGGACCGGGTAGAGGCCGCTGCGGAAATACGTGTCGGCGAAATTCAGGCCCACTGCCTCGTGACGCAGGCGGACCTGCCCCTGGCCGGGATCGCCCACTTCAACGTCCTCGTAGCGCAAGACTTCGGGACCACCCGTTTCATGGAAGCGCACTGCCTTTGCCATGTTGAATCTCCTATCCATTACTCAACTGCGAATTAGTTTTGGCGCGCGGCGTAACGCACGCGCTGCCATCGGTCAATCAGTGTGCGGCCTCTTCGCGCAGCGTATTCAGGCGATCGAGATCGCTCGCGTAATTCCGCTTGCCGATAAAGAACGCGATAGCTGCAATGAGCGGCGCAAACGGCACGAGTTGCAATGCACCAAGCAGTCCGAGCCGGTCGGCAACCAGGCCCGTGAGCACGGCGGCGGGTGCCAGACCCAGCAAGTTGTTCGCGAGCGTCAGGGTCGCAAACGCCGATGCGTGAATCGACGGCGGCGTGAGGTTGGCCACCATCGCACCCGACGGGCCGCTCGCCCCTGCGCAGAAGAACATTCCCACGCCAATCACGATCAGTTGCAACGGACCCGCAGGCATGCGAAAGCCGATCACGAGCAGGGTGAAGCACGCCAGGCAGAAGGCAATCGCGGCGCTCCACTTCCGTTCGCGTCCACTCTTGCTGAGCCGGTCGGCGAGACTGCCGCACACCACCATGCCAAGGCCCGTCACCAGCACGAACACTGCCGCGCTCGTCGCGGCCTTGCCGATGGGCATGCCGTAGTAGCGATTCAGGAAACTCGGCATCCACGCCCACACAGCGGCGGGAACCAGCAGATGGACCCCGCTGCCGACATAGGCGCACACGACGGACTTCGTCGAGAACAGCCCCTTCATCAGCGCGCGCAGGCTCATCCGCACACCGAGCCCTTCCGCCTTGTTCAGGCTTGCCGGCTGCAGCAGCGCGAGACGCTTTTCGGTAACGACGAGCCGGTAGACGATCACCAGCACGATCCCCATCGCCGCCATCGCGCCAAACGCCATGCGCCAGCCCATCTGGGCCGCAACCGCGCCGCCCAGGGCCATGCCCAGCACTGAGCCGAACGCCCCGCCCGCCATGAACGTGCCCGTCAGCGTGGAGCGCAGCCGTGCGGGGAAAATGCTCAGGACCACTGCGATCCCGACACTGCCGTAGGCAGCTTCGCCGATACCGACGAACGCCCGCGCCAGCAGCATCTCGCCATAGTTCGTCGAGATCGCGCAGCCCAGCGTCGCGAGACTCCACATCGCAGCCATCAGGACGATGCTCTTCACGCGCCCCCAGCGGTCGGCAAGCACCGACAGCGGAAAGGTGAGCACGCCGACCATCAGCGCGACCACGCTGCTCAGCGAACCCAGCCGGGTATCGGACAGGCCCCATGTGGCCTTGAGCAGCGGAAACACGGCGTTCAGCACCTGCCGCGACATGTAGTCGGAGAGCAGCAGCCCGACCGTCAGGGCAAATACGATCCAGGCATAGCCGCGTACGTCCGCCTGTGTGACGGGTACATTGCCCGCCGTGGGTTCGGCATGCTGCATGAGCATGATGTGTCTCCTCTGTCCCGCTTGATAGCGGCCGTCTTTGCCCGCAGGGCACAGCGACCGCTTATGGATATCGCAACTCGCTCCCCGGCGCTAACCGGGGAGTCCCGCCTTTTACGACAATCGACGCCTCACCTGCACGCCCACCGTCACGCCGCGCGCAGCGGCAGGTTCCTGACGCCCGTCTCGCGGTTCGGCGCCATGCCGTTAGCCGCGAGCGTCTCATCGGCCGTCTCGTACTGCACGCCGATGCGGTAGATCTCACGTGCTTCCTTGCCGGTGGCAATTTCGCGTCCGAGTTCGCGCGCGACCCGCACGCACTGCTCGATCTGCTGCACCGACGTGAAGCGATTGCCGTGCTGGTCGATGATCGTGTCTTCGATACCGCAGCGAGGATGCAGGCCCATCGACATTGCCATCATGTTGAACGGCAACACGTTCTTGAGCAACGACTCGGCAGTCAGCGTGCAGCCATCCGGCGCGCGATGCACGAAATTGAAGAAATTGAACGGGTTCGGGCCGTCGAAGCCGCCACCGATGCCGATCCACGTCAGGTTCAGCGGCCCCTTGTAGACGCCCTTGCGCACGAGGCGCTCGAGCGTTTCAAGAGCGTGGATGCCCGTCAGCTGGAAGTGCGGCTGAATGCCCGAGGCCTGCAGGCGGCGCAGATGTTCCTCGACCCATGCCGGGCCCGCCGGCACGGTCATCTCGCTGTAGGCAGCCATGAACGCCGGATTGGACAGCGACGTGCCCGCCAGGTATTCCGGATAGAGCAACTCCATGATGTTCATTTGCGTCGTGTTGATCGCGACCGTCACCTGGTCCGGCTTCGGGTCGAGATCGGCCAGCATGTGACGCGTATCGTCGGAGAGCCACTTCGCGGCCTGTCCGTCGTTTTCCGGTGCAAACGATATCGAACCGCCCACCTGGATGATCATGTCGGGCACGGCGGCGCGCACACCCGCGATGAGTTCGTTGAACTTCGACAGGCGCTTCGAGCCCTTGCCGTCCAGTTCGCGCACGTGCAGGTGAAGCACGGTGGCGCCGGCGTTGTAGCAGTCGACGGCCTTCTGGATCTGCTGGTCCATCGTCACCGGAATGTCTTCCGGGAAGTCAGCCGGCATCCATTCCGGACCATACGGGGCGGTGGTGATAACGACCTTGTCCTGGTTCTCCGGGTGGAGCGAATCGTCGAGAAACTGCATCTTTGATCTCCGATGTGGGGTGATGGCCTTCCGGTGTCGCGTCGTATCAGCGAAAACACCAGAACCGATATCCGCACAGTACGGGAATCACGCGCTACACTTTTGTGATTGGGCGCCATTGTTTTAGCGTTGCATGCCACTCCGTGAAAACACCTAGCCTGTTGCAGGCGCGAGCTGGCCGCCTACACGTTCAAACGGGAGTAGCGATGGAAACGATGCTGCGGTCGGTAGCGATGGGCGGCTATTTCGATGTGACACGGCGGCTCGGACTGAACCCGTTCGAGCTCGTGCAGCAGGTCGGGATCGATGCGGCAGCGCTCGCCAATCCCGACGATCGCGTGCCGGCCGCCGCCTGCTGCCGCCTCATCGAACTGACGGCCGATATGGCGTCTTGCCCGACCTTCGCCCTGCAAATGGCGGAAACCCGCCAGAAGTTCGGGACGGGCGTGGTCAATATCCTGCTCGCCCACAAACGCACATTGCGCGAGGTGCTGCTCGCCGCCGCCGAATACCGGCATCTGCTCAACGAAGCGCTGGCGGTCTACGTCGAGAACGCGGGCGACACGGTCACGATCAGGGAGGAACTCGTCGTTGAACCGGGTACCCCGACAAAGCAGGCGATCGAGCTGGCGGTGGCCGTCCTCGCGC
The DNA here is from genome assembly GCF_002902925.1 of Paraburkholderia terrae. Lineage (GTDB taxonomy): Bacteria > Pseudomonadota > Gammaproteobacteria > Burkholderiales > Burkholderiaceae > Paraburkholderia > Paraburkholderia terrae. The sequence goes on from NZ_CP026112.1 coordinate 1,741,000, forward strand.
GCCACGCCAGCGCTCTGCTCAGCGACCACTGGAAGCCGCGCACTGTCCATTTTGTTCATGCCGGACCCGCCGACCTGACGTTTCATCGACGCTTCTTCGGCTGTCAAATGCAGTTCGGAAGCGACTTCAACGGCTTCGTCTGTGCGGCGGCGGATCTCGACTACCCGAATCCTGCCGCTGATCCAGAACTGGTGCGATACGCCGAAAGCCTCGCCACGCCGATGAACGCGGCGAGTGACGACTCCGCCGCGCTCGAAGTGCGCAAGGCGATTTACCTGCTGCTACCGCTCGAGCAAGCCACGGTCGAACTGGTTTCGCGGCAGCTGGGTCTGAGCGTACGCACCATGCAGCGGCAGCTTGAATCGGCGGAGACCAGCTTCTCGACGCTCGTCGAGGAAGTGCGGCGCGAACTGGCCGTGCGCTATATGAGCAATCCACGTTATCCGATCGGCCGGGTCTCAGCGCTGCTGGGCTATTCGCAACAGGGCTCGTTCACGAAGTGGTTCACTTCGCAATTTCGTATGACGCCGCGTGACTGGCGAAACAGCCGGTCGAAATGACGATACCGCCGACCCGGTCATCACCCGCGTCGGTTTCCACCCGGAGCATTGATCTCGACGCACTGGCGCACGCCAGCGCGCGACGATCCCGCTTTGCCATGATGGCCAGCATGGCCTGCTTTGTCACTGCAACGGCAGGTTTGGACACGGGCATCGACAGACCATGACAGTACGATAGCAGGCACGACAAACCGCTCGGACTAACCGAACGATGCAGCTCCATGACGTGCCGAGACACGATGAAGGTGGGGAATGCACGCCGGCAACTGGATAAACGCATGAACGACCTGAACGGTTACGACTACGAAGACCTGCAACCTGGCATGAGCGCCAGCTTTGCCAAGACCATCACCGAGGCCGACATTCTGTTGTTCGCTGGTGCGTCGGGCGACATGAACGCGGTTCACATCAACGAGCAATTTGCGCAGACGACACCCTTCAAGGGGCGCATCGCGCACGGCATGCTCACCGCGAGCATCATCTCCGCGACCATCGCCGGCCGGTTGCCGGGTCCGGGCACCATCTACCTTGGGCAGAATCTTCGATTCAAGGCTCCCGTACGCCCAGGCGACACAGTACACGCAGAAGTGACCATCAAGGAACTGATTCCGGAAAAACGCCGCGTGGTGATGTCGACGATCTGCACGGTCGGCGGCAAGGTAGTGATAGAAGGCGACGCGCTCGTCATGCCCACTTCGCGCGACGATCTGGGCAAGACATCCGCGGAACTTTCAGTGAATAAAAGGTAATGGTCGGGATTTGATATGAAGATGTTATTTAGCATGCCGGATGAGTTTTCTACAGGCTGGCTCGATGCCAGCTTCAGTTTCTGGCGAGGGCTGCCGCTAACCGACGGTCCCGACGTGACCGTGACGGACGCCGATGGCAACGAGATCCATCCCGTCGCATCCGGCGCGCGAAACATCATGATGCGTGCCAGCACCCGATACTGGCAACAGCAAGCAGAGCTTTGGAACAGCGCCTTGACTCGCGTGCTCGGCGCACAGCCGGGCGGGAAGCCGGTCGTGGAGCCAACGCGTGGCGACCGGCGCTTTCATGCCGAAGAATGGTCCGAAAATGGCTGGTTTGGCTTTCTGAAGGAAAACTATCTGATCAACGCGCAGATGCTCGAAGACATGACCGAGGCAAGCGCGTTGAATGAGAAGGAAAAACAGAAACTCCGTTTTTACATGCGGCAGTTCATCGACCTGGCGAGCCCTTCGAATTTTGCCGCGACCAATCCCGAAGTGATCCGGCGTGCGCTCGAAACCAGCGGGAGCAGTCTGCTGGCGGGCCTCACGCATCTGCTGGAGGACATGAAGCAAGGCACCATTTCGATTACCGATCAGAGCGCATTCGAAGTGGGCCGCAGCGTCGCGGTGTCCGAAGGGTCGGTGGTATTCGAGAACGATCTGTTCCAGCTGATCCAGTACGCGCCGCTCACGCCAACGGTCGCGCAGCGCCCGCTGGTGATCGTCCCGCCTTGCATCAACAAGTTCTACATTCTGGACCTGCAGCCTCAGAACTCCTTTGTGCGCTTCGCCAATGAACAGGGTCTCACCGTGTTCATGGTGTCCTGGCGCAATGCAGATGCACAGACGGCGAATACCCGCTGGGACGATTACCTCGAACACGGTGTGATGAAGGCCATCGAAGTGACGCGCGCCATCAGTCGCGCCGACAAGGTCAATGCATTGGGCTGGTGCGTCGGCGGTACGATGCTGTCGTCCGCACTCGCGGTGATGCGCGCCAATGGCGACGAGTCGGTATCCAGCGTGACCTTGCTGACAGCGTTGCTCGACTTCAGCGAACCGGGTGACCTTGGCGTATTCGTCGACGAAGCGGGTGTGTCGATGCGCGAGCAGACAATCGGACGCGGTGGGCTGTATCCCGGACGTGAGCTCGGCTTCACCTTTCAGACGTTACGCGCGAACGATCTGATCTGGCCGTACGTCGTGAACAATTATCTGAAAGGGAAGACGCCTGCCGCATTCGATCTGCTGTACTGGAACGCGGACACGACGAATCTTCCCGGGCCGATGTATAGCTGGTATCTGCGCAACATGTACCTGGAGAACAATCTCCGCGTGCCCGGCAAGCTCACGATGTGCGGCACGCCCGTCGATCTCAAGCGCATCGACATGCCCAGCTATCTGCTTGCAACGCAGGAGGATCACATCGTTCCATGGCAATCCGCGTGGCGCTCGACACAACTGCTAGGCGGTAAGGTCGAATTCGTGCTGGGCGCTAGCGGGCATATCGCTGGCGTCGTCAATCCCGCTTCGAAGAACAAGCGCAGCTATTGGACGAGCGACGAGTCTGCCAGCGAAGCCGATGCATGGCTGACGTCTGCCGAAGAACAGCCGGGTAGCTGGTGGAATCATTGGATCGTTTGGCTTAAGCAGCATGCGGGTGAGCAGGTGAAAGCGCGCAAGGTGCTGGGCAACGCGAAACACAAGCCGATCGAACCGGCGCCTGGCAGGTATGTGAAGGTGCGGGCGGACTAGAGTCGTCGCACCCGGCTACGGTGACGATTGCATGAAGTGGACGGGAGCGTCGCAATCAGACGCGTCCCGCTATGCTGCTGTACTTGCGGCGATCAGAATGGAGAACTGTTCGCGGGCGAGTGCAGCCGACGGCTGTGCAAGTTCGCCTGACCGGCTCACTGCAATCCAACGTGAGCGCGCAAGACGTCACGCTCCACACTCTTCCCATGCAGTTCACCAAACTGCAGTGCCGCAAGCTGCGCATAAAGCGGCGAACTCTGTAGAAGCTCTGCGTGACGGCCTTGCGCGACAATGCGGCCCTGGTCCAGAACAACGATACGATCCGCTTGCTGCACAGTAGCAAGCCGATGCGCGATGACAAGCGTAGTGCGGTTCAGCGCGGCATTGTCCAGCGCCGTTTGCACGAGCCGTTCGCTCGCGGCATCGAGTGCGCTGGTCGCTTCGTCGAGCAGCAGGATGGGCGGGTTCTTGAGAATCGCGCGCGCAATCGCAAGGCGCTGACGCTGTCCGCCGGACAGTCGCACACCGCGCTCCCCCAGGAACGTGTCATACCCTTGCGGCAGTTCTTCGATAAAACCAGCGGCAGCCGCCATCCCGGCGGCGCGCTGAACTTGCGCGAGCGTTGCGTCGGGCATCCCGTAGCGGATGTTGTCGAGCACGCTGCCCGAAAAGATCACCGATTCCTGCAACACCACGCCAATCGCCTTGCGCAACGACGCGAGCGATACCTGATTCGTCGACACACCGTTGATCAGTATGTCGCCGGACTGCGGTTCGTAAAAGCGCAAGAGCAGTTGAAACAGCGTTGTCTTGCCCGCGCCAGACGGCCCGACCAGCGCGACATGCTCACCCGGACGCACATCGAGCGAGAAGCCTGAGAGCGCGGCGATGCCGGGACGCGACGGGTAGGAGAAGCTGACGTCGTGAAAGCGGATGCCGTCTCCATGCGCCGGAAGCGGCACGGTCGTCCCGGCCTCCTCCACTGGCGAACGCGCGGCCAGCAGTTGCAGTAGCCGTTCCGTTGCGCCTGCAGCCCGCTGCAGATCGCCCCACACTTCGGCGACGGCGCCCACCGCACCCGCCGTGAAAACCGCATACAGGATGAACTGGGACAGCTGACCCGCTGTCATCTGTCCAGCGAGTACCGCCTGTGCGCCCAGCCAGAGCACGAACACGACGGCGGCGAACACGAACACGATCACCACTGCCGTCAGCGACGCGCGCGCACGAATGCGTGTGAGCGCTGTGTCGAAGGCCAGTTCCACAGCGCTACCGAAGCGCTTCGCCTCATAGGTCTCCTGCGTGTACGACTGCACGGTCGGCATTGCATTGAGCACTTCACCCGCCAGCGCGCTGGCGTTCGCGATCTTGTCCTGGCTCGCGCGCGAAAGCCGCCGCACGCGCCGCCCGAAGATCACGATGGGCGCGACCACCACGACCAGCGTCGCGATGATGTAGCCGGACAGCACGGGGCTCGTGGTGATCAGCATCGCAATGCCGCCAACGGCCAGCAGCACATTGCGCAGTCCAAGCGACAGGCTCGTGCCAACCACGGTCTGGATCAGCGTCGTGTCGGTGGTGAGCCGCGACAGCACCTCGCCCGTCTGCGTAGTCTCGAAGAATTGCGGGCTCATCCGCATCACGTGGTCGTAGACGGCCCGCCGCAAATCGGCCGTAACCCGTTCGCCGAGCCACGACACCCAATAGAAGCGCAGCGCCGTCGCGGCGGCGAGAATCAGCGAAACGATGAACAGCGCGATGAAGTAGCGATCGATATGCGTGCGGTCGCCGCTCGCGAAGCCACGGTCGATCAGGTACTTGAACGCCACGGGCAGCGCCAGCGTCGCGCCCGCCGACGTCAGGAGCGCCAGGAACGCGAGCGCCCAGCGCCTCGCATAAGGACGCAGGAACGGCAGCAGGGCAAAAAGCGGAGCGACGCGTAGCGTGCGCGCGGGGGTATCGGGCATGGAGATGTCTGGGTGGATGGGCGACAGATCGATTATGTCAGCCCGTGGATCAGGACGTTCGCGGCACGGTTTGTCGTCGGTTCGTCTTTGTCGCTAGAGCAGATTATCGTCTTCCCTCGTCAGCGCGTCGCCGTCGTGTTTTCGTTCGAGACGCGTCGTGGCTTCCAGCAGATGCACGCCGGCGGGCGTCAGCATCGGACGACGCCATCCGCCAACGCGCGGCTCGATAGAAATGAGCCGGTAATCCAGCAGGGTATCGAGTTCGACACGCGTCGTATCGATCTGATCGGGTGCGCTGCGCACGAGCATCAGCGTAGCCAGTTCATGTGGACTGAGCATGGTCATTTCTCAACCTCGATGTGAAACGGCTGTTCAGCGCATCCTGACGAGCGTGATGGCGTGCTCGGGACACGCCGACACACAATGGCCGCATGCGCGGCACGCGTCCGCACGCGGCGCGTAGGCGACCTTCATCCCATGCACGCGCAGCTTGAAGCGTTGTAATGGGCGGAGTGCCTGGTAATCGGCTGCATCGATGCGGCGGATGTCGAATACGTTTTCAGGGCAAACAACCGCGCAATCCGCCTTACCTTCGCAGCGCGCGAAATCGACCTTTGGGACGATCACGCCGGGCGGCTGTTTGCAGGCCGAAGTGGCATTGCGTGTCATGTGCCCGCTCCCTCGTTCTGGCGCGAAGCCGACGTGGGGTCGTTGCGCAGCCGCTCACGCTCTTGCTCCGTCATCTGTTGCCAGTGACGCCATTGCCGGGCTTTGTAGCAGCCGCCATGTCCCCGGAATCCACCGAAAAGAATACGGCACAGAACGAGCAGACCGATCGCACGCGGATAGTCGATTGCATGCGCATCGATCACGAGGGTCGGGATGATCCAGTTCCATAGCCTCATGACGATCCAGCCCAGCAGCGCAATGATCAGCACGAGCATCAGCGCCTTGGCGAAAATTTTGCGGCGGAACTTCATTCCATTCTCCTTGGGTTCATATCTCGAAGTCGTCGTAGGACGATCGCAGGCGTTCGCGCAGATGCAGGACCGCGTAACGCTTGCGCGCGAGCAGCGTGTTGACGCCGACACCCGTCGCGGCCGCCATCTCCTTGAAGCTGCGGCCGTCCAGTTCGTGAGCGATGAACACCTCGCGCTGGTTCGCGGGCAACTCGTCGAGCGCGACGCGCAAGGTGTCGAGCAGCGCCGCGCGTGCGTAAGCGGCCTCGGGTCCGGCATCGGCTGAGGGCAGCGTCAGGTCCAGGCGGTAATCGCCATCGGCTTCTTCAGCATTGGTGGCATCGGGCAGCGGCACTTCCTTCTTCTTGCGGAAGCGGTCGATGATCCGGTTTCTCGCGACGCGAAACAGCCACGCGCCGACCTGCTCAACGGGGTCCGGCAGCCGCCAGGCCTCGACGAGTTCTTCGAAGACGTCCTGAAGGATGTCGTCGGCTTCGTCCTGATCGATGACGCGGCGGCGGATGAAATTGCGCAGCCTCGGACGCTCGCGGGCGACCGCATCGGCGATTTCGCGGTCCTGCTCGGTCATCGTGCTCGGGGCGTTTGGCGGTTCCATACCCGTGATGACGATCCGCGAAGAAAAATATTGTGACGCGAGTGACTGACTCGCGAAATTTGTTTGCGAGCGAGCACGCTTAGGGTGAAGTGTCGAGAGAGTTGGACGCCGCGAGAACCGCAATCGGCATGGCAAGCTGAGGTTTTGCGGCGAAGGTGACGTTGAACTCGCCCTAGCCGACGATGACGCTCTATCCCGCCTCGACCCGCGCGCAGTACGCATCGATGGTCCGCTTCCACGCGGGCCGGGCCAGGCACCGATCCCGATACGACGCGACACCCGGATACGGCGCGATCAACCGCTCGTCCTTGATGCCCGAGGAGAGCACGTGCGTCATCAAAATGTCGGCGACGGTGAAACCGTCTGTCGCGACGAAGTCGCGGTTTGCCAACCAGCGCTCGAGGTTCGTCAGCACCCGGTTCGCCCAGCCGACCAGAAATTCGCGGTGCTTGCCGCAGCTGCCATCCGCCGTCCAGTCGAGCACCATCAGACCGAGCAACGGTGGCTCGACCGTGTTCATCGCGGCGAAGCTCCAGCGCATCACCTGCGCTTCGCCGGCGCGGTCGCTGGGAATCAGGCGGCCCGACTTCTTCGCCAGGTAGGCGACGATCGCGGCGGATTCGGACACCACCAAACCGTCGTCGTCGATCGACGGGATCTGTTCGAAGGGGCTGAGCCGGCGATAGGCTTCCGTGTTCAGATCGTGTGCGGGGTGGTCCATGCCAGCCAGCTCGAACGGCAACTGCATCTCTTCGAGCGCCCACAGCACGCGCAGGTCGCGGGTATGGCCGCGTGCGACAGCGTTGACCTTCGAAAAGCCGTAGACCTTGAGCATGGTGACGTTCCTTCGTTAAAACTGCCCGGCTGCAAAGGGTACCGGCATTCTAACGCCGGCGACACGCACGCTCGCTACGCCGGAGGGAACGTAAAAATTCACCGCTTATCGTCACACAAAACACGCGCTGCAGCACTCAGCCTGCATCGCGCCAACCGTTTCTCATATCTCACAGAATCGCACTATGATGCGTTGTGTTGCCCGTCACGCGGCATAGCCCAAGACGCCCGCGGCAAGCGCAGTCCAACTGGTCTCCCGGCCTGTATCAATCGGGAAATGCAGCAAGGATGAAATCATGGTCCGTCTCGCGATGATTCTTCTTGGTGTCGACTATCTCCGCGTCCGCTGGCGCGAACTGCTGATAGTCGGTTGCCTGAGTGTCGTGCTCGGTGTGACGATTTTCTGCGATGCGCTCGACGGCGCACTGTGGTTCCCCATCATGCCGTTTGCCGCCCTGCTGCTGCTCGAGGGCGTCGCGACGGTATGCGTCGCATGGACGGGCATGGGCGGCCAGCGCACCCTGCGCTACGTGAAAGGGATCACGTTCATTCTGTCCGCAGCCCTCGTGCTGGTCGGCGGGGAGCACGGCAACTTTATTCTGTCGATGATCTTCGGCACGCTGTTTCTCGTGGACGGCGCATTGCAAATCATCGCGGCCAGAGTGGTCCGCTACCGGAAGTGGAAAATTGCAGCCGCAGGCGGTGGGCTGGAGGTTGCGATTGCAATCTTCTTCTATCAGCCCTACCCCGATCACTATGCGGGCACCGTTGCGTACTGCGTGGCATTCGGCTTGCTGTTTGGCGGCTGGAACATGATCCTGCTCGCCATGCGCGTCAGGCGAATGGCGGTCAATCCCGCCGTCGCCGATGAGAAACCCACTGCACAAGCAACGGCCGCCATGACGGACACACGCGTCGAACCGAAGCGCCCGCTGCCGGACTCATTCGACGGTCCGCCCGAACCGCACGAGCACGTGCTGACCGTACACGTCTGGACGCCCGTTGGGACAGTCAAAGCCGAAGCGCGGCGGCAGCCGATCGTCGACCGCTACATCGCCGCCGTCGACAGGAACGGCTCGATCTCGACGGGGCACGCCGCGCTCGAAACGGCCGAAGGCATCTATATCAGCCTGTACCCGGCGGTTGAAATCGAGAGGTCGCCGGAGGAATTCTCGCGGATCCTGCGCGCGACACGCGACAACGATGTGCCCGGTGTGTTCCAGCCGGACTACGCGACGGAATCGGCAGCATGGTGCCCGTCGACGCGGCAAATCCGCATCCGAAACTACGATCCGGAGCGTCTCGCACGATTCTGGGCCGAGTATCGTCGCGATACGACCTATAACCTCACGTACCGCAATTGTTCGAGCACGGTCGCGAAAGCGCTGGAAGCGGCGATCGAGGGCGCATCGGTGCGTGCGTGGGGAAAGCGCAGCGGCTGGAAGCCGTTCCTGCGCGTGGCGACCACGCCCGAACTCTGGGTCGCGGCACAGGTCAGAAAACGCTCGGCGACGATGGCATGGACGCCCGGCCTCACGCTCGACTACGCACGCGCGCTCAGCATGCTGGCGGACCCGCGCCCCTCCGGATGGGTGAAGATGGCACGCCTCGCGCTGCAGACGATGTACGCATCGCGCCAGCGCTGGCGTGCGGAAAAAGCGGCCGCATCGAATATCTATGATACGGACGTCGCCGGTCGGGACTCGGGTTCTGAAGACAGCCTGGAGCCGCCCTGGCAGCCGGCAACCGATCAGCATTACCCCGCGAAACGCCCGGACGCTTCGTAACGCGGGCCCATGCCGTTCGCGCGAATCGCCGTCGTGCCGTTCTGCCCGGTTGCGAATGGATCGCGCCACGCGCAACGCTGCGTCAATCGGGCTTGCGCACGGCCGCAAACAGGTCGGTGACCTCTTTCATCGTCGCTGCTTCGCTCGTGTACGTGAACGTACCGCGCCCGAGCATCTCATTGGCGGCGCGCAGCAACGCGCCCAGCGCCGCGCGCGCAAGCGCCCCGCCGACGCTGATCCGCTTCACGCCCATCTGCGCGAGATCGTCGACGGAAAACGGCATGCCCGCCATGCCCATCAGCACATTGACGGGCCGGTCGACGGAACTGACGACGGCGGCAATATCCTCGCGCGTTTTCAGGCCCGGCGCGTAGAGCACGTCGGCGCCCGCTTCCTGGAAAGCCTGCAGGCGGCGGATCGTATCGGCGAGATCGGCGCGCCCGTTCAGATAGTTCTCCGCGCGCGCCGTCAGCGTGAACGGAAACGGCAGCGAGCGGGCGGCTTCCACGGCGGCGCGTACGCGCTCGACGGCGAGTTCGTGTGCATAGATGGGATCGCCGGCACGGCCCGTCGCGTCCTCGATCGATCCGCCGACGACGCCCGCCGCAGCCGCCTGGCGTATCGTCTCGGCTGCATCTTCAGGCGTGTCGCCGAAGCCGTTTTCGAGGTCCGCGCTGACGGGCAGATCCGTCGACGGCGCGAGTTCGGCAAGATGCCGGATCATCTGCTCGCGGCCGACGGCGTTGTCCGGCAAGCCCAGCGTGAACGCGTAGCCGGCGCTCGTGGTCGCCAGCGCCTTGAAGCCGAGCGCTTCAAGCAGGCGCGCAGAGCCGATATCCCACGGATTGGGAATGATGAACGGCACGCTGGCCTCGTGAAGCGCGCGAAACGCCCGCGCCTTGTCTGCTTGTGTTGTTGTCATGGCGGCTCCATCAGTCGCGCAAGTGGATGCGGAAGGTTCGTAATGTGCGGAATGGGAAGTTTTGCCCAGCCTGTCTCGTGACCGGGCAAACGCAGAAGATGCGCAGGTTGCTCAGGTTTCGAGCTTCGCGTCCATCGTGATCGTTGCGTTCAACACCTTCGAGATCGGGCAACCGGCCTTGGCGTCGGCCGCTGCCTTGTCGAATGCGGCCTTGTCGCCGCCCGGAATCTTCACTACGACGTCCAGATGCGAGGCCGTCACCGCGAAGCCGCCGCCGTCCTTGTCGAGCGTGACGGTGGCCGTGGTCGCGATGCGCTCCGGTTTGATGTTCGCCTTGCCGAGTTCCGCCGACAACGCCATCGAAAAGCATCCCGCATGCGCCGCCGCAATCAGTTCTTCGGGGTTCGTGCCGATGCCGTTTTCGAAGCGCGTCGCGAACGAATACTGCGTGTCCTTGAGCACGCCGCTATCGGTGGAGATCGAGCCCTTGCCGTCTTGCAGACCGCCCTGCCAGATTGCTGATGCTTTGCGCTTCATTAGTCGCTCCTGTGTCGCGTTCGCGCTGCCGCGTTCCCAACCACGATGCCGGCCGCGACGGTCCCGCCCGGAATCACGCGGCGTCGGCATCGGTCACGCGTGCTGCGCCAAACCCGTGGGCCGTGGGCGTGGACCGAAGCTTCATCATAGGCGGATATCGGTGGCACTGCCGTGAAGCGGCGCGCATGGCCATTATTTCATCCACGGCAAGAATCTTTATCCAATCTGCCGCTTTTTTCATCACCCTCGCGGCAATACACTCTGCCCAACGGTTCGGACATCGGTGTTCAAACCGAACCGATCAACAAATGTTCTCGGAGGTCATCATGAAATCGCTTCTTTCCGCAGTGGTCGTCGCATCCGCTCTGATCGTTCCCGCTGCCGCGTTCGCGCAGCAAGCCAATGGCCCCGTGACGCGCGCGCAAGTTCAGGCCGAACTGGTCGCCGCGCAGCAAAACGGCTCGCTGGACCAGAATGACGTGGCGTATCCGCCCGCCAAGCCGCAATTGGGCGCAACGTCGGGAGCGACGGAAGTCGGCGGCGTGACGGCTGGCTCGTCGCAATCGGGCAAGCGTCCGAGCGTCGAACAGCGCATCTTCTCGACGTTCCGCGGCAACTAAGCATTGTTTGCCGTGACGTAACGCGGCGCGTTTGATTCGACGATCACGCGCCGCCGTCGAAACTGCAAAGGCCCCGGCTGACTCATGAAGTCAGCCGGGGCCTTTGCTTTTGTCGCGCTTGACGCGCGCTTACTCGGGGAACGGCAACGAGTCCTGCCCTTGCGCGCGCATGCCGAACACGTTCAGCGTCATCGCGACCAGCGCGTAATAGCCGAGCAGCCCGACCAGATTGATCACGACCTCGTGGCCGAAGCGCTCGACCGTCTTCGCGTAGGTCGCGTCGGACACGCGCTTCGCGTCGTACAGTTCCGTCGCGAACGCGTAGATGAGCGCATCGTCGGCGTCGGCGAACGAAGGCGCCTGGCCCAGGCGGATCGCCTCGGCGTCTTCGGCGCGCACGCCGGCGTCGATGGCGATCGGATAGTGGATGAACCACTCGGCCTGCGCCTGCCAGCGCGAGGCCGTAACGAGAATCGCCAGTTCCGATAGGCGCAGCGGCAAGCCCGTCTTGTAGCGGCAAAAGGCGCCGAGGCGCTGCGCATGCTGCGCGAGTTCGGGGCTATGAATCCAGCCGAGAAACGGCCCGTTCAGATTGCCGCGCGGTCCCGACAGGATTTCGTCGAGCACGGCTTTCTGGTCGGGTGTCGCGTGACTGGCGTCGAAAGAAGGCAGGCGGTTGGTCATGAATCGCTCTTCGTGCAGGGTGTGTGGGTTGATCAGGCCGCGCCCGATGCCGTGAGCGCGCCTTCGATCGCATCCGTCAGGCGACTGACGATCTGTTCGATATCGCGCGGCGTGCAGATGAACGGCGGCGCGAGCAGCACATGATCGCCGATCTTGCCGTCGACGGTGCCGCCCATCGGGTACACCATCAGCCCGCGCTGGAACGCTTCGCGCTTGATCGCGGCATGCAGCTTCAGTTTCGCATCGAACGGCGTCTTCGTCGCGCGGTCCTGCACCAGTTCCACACCGACGAAGAGTCCGCGTCCGCGCACGTCGCCGATGTACGGATGCTGCGCATAGTGTTCGCGCAGCAGCGAACGCAGTTGCTCGCCGCGCGCTTTTACGTTGTCGAGCAGATGCTCGTCGGCGATCACGCGCTGCACTTCGAGCGCGGCGGCGCAGGCCGTCGCGTGGCCGATATAGGTGTGGCCGTGCTGAAAGAAGCCGGAACCGCCCGTGATCGCCTGATAGATTTTGTCGCTGACGAGCGTTGCGCCGATCGGCTGATAACCCGCGCCAAGTCCCTTTGCGATGGTCAGCAGATCGGGCGAGATGCCGTCCTCTTCGCACGCGAACAGGTGGCCCGTGCGGCCCATGCCCGACATGATTTCATCGAGAATCAGCAACACGCCATAACGATCGCACACTGCGCGAATCTTGCGGAAATACTCGCGCACGGGCGGCACCGCGCCCGCTGTCGCGCCGACGACCGTCTCCGCGACGAATGCGGCGACCGTGTCGGAACCGAGTTCGAGAATCTTCTGCTCCAGTTCGTCGGCGAGACGCTGCGCGAACTGCTCTTCCGTTTCGTCCGCGCGCTGCTCGCGATACGCATAGCACGGGCTCACGTGATGCGCGTCGATCAGCAGCGGCAGGAACGGCTCGCGCCGCCACGCATTGCCGCCGATCGCGAGCGCGCCCAGCGTGTTGCCGTGATAGCTCTGACGCCGCGCGATGATATGCCGCCGCTGCGGCTGCCCCACTTCGACGAAATATTGACGCGCGAGCTTCAACGCCGCCTCGATCGCCTCCGATCCGCCCGACACGAAATACACATGCGCGAGACCTTGCGGCGCGCGTTCGACGAGATAGCTGGCGAGTTCCTCGGCGGGCTGCGTCGTGAAGAACGACGTGTGCGCGTATGGCAGCTCCTGCACCTGACGCTTGATCGCATCGATCACGCGCTGGTTGCTGTGGCCGAGACACGAGACGGCCGCGCCGCCCGATGCATCGATATAACGCTTGCCCGTCGAATCGACGATCTCGATGCCCTCGCCTTTGACGGCGACGGGCAAGGTCTGCTTCGGCATGCGGTGGAATACGGTAGTCATGCGCTTTCCTTGAGTGAGCGGAAGCCAGCGACTTTCAGGCCGCCGTGCGTGCAATGAAGGTTTCGAAAACGACGGCGCGTTGCGCGTGAACACGCAGCGCGACACCGTCGTCACGGAGTTGGAACAGCGCCGTCGCGAGCGTGTTTTCGCCGTCGGGATCGCGTGGGTCGTCGCGGTAGATGGGCAGACCCGTAGGCCCCTTGTCATGCAGCATGTCGACGAGCGCGTCGCCGTCGATCTGCGCGCCGCGCTGTTCGAGCAGCACGCCGACACGCGCCTGACGATCGCATGACGAATCGGTGACGATTTGCGCTTCGGCTTCGCAGCCTGCATGGATCATGTGATTAGCGTGGCCCGAAACGCGCTCGACGCGTTCGACCGAACAGCGCATTGCCGTGGCCTCGACGCTGAACACGCGGCGATCTCCCGCTGCGCCGAGCGTGTGATGAAAGCCGCTCGCGCGCGGCGTGTCGTGCAGAAGCTGCAAGGCTTGATCGAGCGTCGATTGATCGAGCACCGCGCGCGCCAGGATCATGCGCGGCACGCCCGTCACCGGCTGACGGATGCGCAGATTGTTGATCGCCTGCGCGACACCCGCACGGTTCGCCGCGAACGTGTGGCCGGGCAGCGAGCCTGGGTAATAGAAGCTGATGAAGCCTGGCTTGCCCTTCGGCTGGATGTCGACGAGCAATCCCTTGCCAAGCAGGAATGGATCACCGTCTTCGTTGTGTACGATCAGCGTGTCGCCGCTGCGCACGGCCGCGAAAGTCGTACAGCCGTCGGGCGTGTTATGCACCAGTTCGCCGCGGCAGTTCCACAGGAAAATGTCGTCGGCCCGCCAGCCGAGACCCGCCGCCATGCCATCCAGTTCGGCTAGCTGATCCGGACAGTGCGCGCGCGCCGCGTCACGCAGATGTTGCACGAACGCGTGACCGCGCCATGCCTGCACGTCGCGCCACGCGGCGCTCTGCTGCATGTACGCATCGAACGCCGGCCGCGCCAGTTCGCCAAGCTGACGGCCGATTTCAAACGGCTCGCCCGCTATCCGATGCAATTCCCAACCCTGCTTCGACACACGACACCTCGAACATCAATCAACACGCGATGCATATTTATAGTTCATTACAACATATGTTGTCAATGACGACGCAACGCGCCCGTCTGTTGCCTTGACATGGCCTTGAAGGTCGCGGGCGCCGGTCAGGGCACGTAGGCGCCCTTCGCGTGCAGCGACTGCTCGGCGAGTTCGAGTTGCTGGACGGCGTCCGTGCCTTCGAGCGCGAGCAGATGCGCGACCAGCGATTCCGCAATCGCCGTCGCCGCCACCAGCGACGGGAAGAACGACGGGCTTTCGTGCGAGAAGATCAACACCTTGTCGGCGTTCAGCGCGATGGGCGACACGGCGCTGTCGGTGATCGCGATCAGCTTGCTGCCCTTTTCCAGCGCGGCTTCAGCGACGCGCGCCGCCTCGACGGAATATGGCGCGAAACTGACGACGACAGTCGCGCTGTCGCGTTCGATGCCGCGCAACTGCATTTCGAGCGTACCCGCTTCGCCTGACAGCAGGGAGACGGACGAGCGAAACAGCCGGTATCCGTAGACGAAGCCGAACGCGACGGGAAAGCACGACCGGAACCCGGCGACATGCACGTGCGGCGCGCGTCGCAACAGCTTGGCCGCTTCGACGGTGACGCGCGTGTTGTGCGCGGCCGTGACTTCGAGATTGTGCTGTTGCGCGACCAGCAGATCGTGCGCGAGCGCGTCTTTCGCGTGACCCTTGACGAGCGAGCGGGCGCGGCTCGTCAGCGGCTCGGGCCGGGTGCGCACCCGCGCGACGAACAGGTCGCGCAATTCGTTCCAGCCCGGAAAGCCCAGTTGCTGCGACAGCCGTACGAGCGACGCGGGTTGCACCTGCGCGCGCTCGGCCACCTTGCGCATCGACGAGACGGCGACCTCATCGGGATGATCGAGCAGAAACGCCGCGCCCATCTGGAACTGCGGACTGAGTTCGGAGAAACGTCCACGGATCAGGGCGGCGAGCTGGTCGAAGGTGTCGGGCATACGGTGTACCGGGAATGAGGATGACAACAAATGTTATCACCCGGTATGGAGGCGGGCGAATGAAGAGTGGCGTGGTGGACTTGCTGAAGAACCATGATGTTTTGTTCGCTTGCCAACACTTCAAAACGCGAAGTCACCCTGCTTGACCTAACGTAATGGAGCAGCACTCGTCGGCGATTCGAAAGCAGATAAATCATCCCGCGTCGCAATTGCGCCCAAAACAAGGAGTACACCGTGGTTACTGGACCTATCGTCAAGGCACCCGTAGATACCCCCGCCCGCTTTGCTCACGAAGACATCCTGATTGACGGGGCAATCGGCTTTACGTCAACACCCGCTGGACCGATGTTCAACCCTGCCGCGGACAAGTCGGCAATCAAAGTTCCGACTCTCGTCCGTGTCCGCAGCGCAGACGGAGTACCGGTTGAAGGTCTGGTCGCGCGAAATTTCTCGGCCGCTTTCTGGGGCATTGGAGAACTGGAGACAATAAAGGTTTTGTCTTGTGAACCGATGCACAAAAAGAACGGGCCGACATCGGAAGCGGGAATCAGCCTCATGGGCATGTATTTTCTCAATCTGAAAATGCCCGAACTCTGGTGGTGGCAAACGCCCGACAACAAGCGGAACATCACCAATCTGGTTTTTATCCTGAACGTTTCGATTCTCGACACGAGAGGGTCAATCGTTGTGAGTAAGACCGGTCAGGTATTTCTAACCACGCCGTGCCTGCATATGCCTCGCGTCTATCGTGAAGAAGACGATGCGTAGTTCGCGTGAACGCAATGGCCTTCAAATCCCGCTCGACATGCGCGCGCTTACCACCGGCACTCGAAATCCCACATTGCGAAATCATGGCCCGTGTCACAAAACCGAATGCTGCATGGCATCGTGAAAGCGATGCGCATGGGAAAAACTCTTTTCTCAATATGAAATGACACCAGCATCCTTTTGATTTTATGAGCCTTTTTATCCGTTCGAAGCACCACATTCCTACCTCGCGCCAATCACCCGATTCGGTACTCTCTTATACAAGAGGTGGATAACCGACGACGACCAGCCGACCGATCGGCGAACCGGTGCGACCCGCCCAGTGTTCTTTTCATACCGCTGGAGAAAATCAAATGTTGCACGTTTATGTCGAACCCGTACCGAAGGGCCGATGGGGGCCGATCGATGGATACACCGTCGAATTCAAGGACGGCACCAAAGTAACCCCGGAGATCTACCGTTCAGAAATGCTCGCCGTCGGCGAGATCAAGTTGCGTGGCTATGTGCCGCTTCTCGCGAAGGTGCGCATCACCGACAAGGCCGTCACTGAGCACTGGCAAGCGCCCGGGCAACCGCTGCCGCAAGACTGACACCGACCCACCGCGCACATTCGCTGCGCGTAACGCGTGCTTCGCGCCGTCATCGGGCGAAGCACGCGCCCACCCTGCCTGCACCATCACATTCCATCTCGCTGGCGCAACAGCGCTGCTTCACATGCTTCGCGGATGAGTCACCCGATTGTCGCCCCTGCGTCGCCAAAGCGTTTCCGCAGCAACGGTTTATCCGACGCGCGGCCTTCTTCATACTCGTGCCCATTCTAGGGACATGTCGCCGATCACCGCGTCATGTTCCGATGTGACGCAATCTCCACGGGCGACGAAGATGGTGACCAGACAGATCATTGACTCAGGCGCATACCTGCAACACTTCGAATCGTTGCCGGACCTCTGGACGCTCGAACAGATCGCCGCATCGCTCGGAGCAACGCTGCGGGACAAGCCAGCCGACGTCGCCTCGATATGGGTATTCGCCTATGGCTCGCTCATCTGGAACCCGATGATCGAGTTCGACAAGCGGATGGTCGCGACGCTGCACGGCTGGCAACGCAGCTTCTGCCTGCAGATGACAGCGGGCCGCGCAAGCCCGGACAACCCAGGCAGGATGCTCGCGCTTCGTCCCGGCGGGCACACCCGGGGCATCGCGTTTCAACTACGCGCCGCGACATCGAACGACGAGTTGCGGCTCATCTGGATACGGGAGATGGTGCTCGGGTCGTACCGTCCCACCTGGGCGCCCATCACGCTCGAAGACGGCAAGGAGACGCACGCGATTGCCTTCGTCGCCGACGAATCCCGCGAGCAGTTCCAGCACGATTCGTCCGTGCCGACCGTCGCCCCGCTGATCGGGTGCGCGACGGGCACGTTCGGCACCAATGCCGAGTATGTGTTCAAGCTGCACGCTGCGCTTGCGGAATGCGGCGTGAACGATCCTTATGTCGAAGCGATTGTCCACGCAATCGAACGTCCTTCGCACGAATCGCGCGCCGTCCCAGTCTGCCGTGGCGAGCATTGAAAGACGCCTCGACACGAAGCACGCAATCATGGACAAACTTCAGGCGATGCAGGTCTTCACGCGGGTCGTGGACTGCAACAGCTTTTCCGGCGCGGCCGACGCGCTGCAGATGACACGTTCGTCGGTGACGACGATCGTCCAGAATCTGGAGGCATACCTCAAGGTGCGGCTGCTGAACCGCACCACGCGACGCATCAGCCTGACGCACGACGGCGCGGCCTACTACGAGCGATGCGCGCGTATTCTCGCCGAAGTCGAAGACTCCGAAACCTCGCTTTCGACTGCGGCCCTGCCACGCGGAAAACTAAAAGTCGACATGCCCGGCTCGATAAGCCGGCTCGTCGTCGTGCCCGCGCTCGACGACTTCCACGCGCGCTATCCCGACATCGATCTGATGCTCGGCGTCAGCGACAAACCCGTCGACCTCGTGCAGGAAAGCGTCGATTGCGCGATACGCATGGGGCATCTGCCCGACTCGACGCTGGTCGCGCGGCGTATCGGCACATCGGAGTTCGTCACTGTCGCCAGCCCGGACTATCTGTCGCGATTCGGAGAGCCGAAGTCGCTGGTTGAGCTCGACGCTCACGTCGCAGTCAACTATTTCTCGCGCCGCAACGGACGAATCATCGAGATGAACTTCATCGTCGACGGCGAGCCGGTGGAAGTCCGCATGCGTTCGAAACTCGCCGCCAATGACGGCGACGCCTACCTTCAATGCGGACTGCAGGGGCTCGGGCTGATCCAGGTGCCTCACTTCTTTGCTTCGCGCCATCTGCAAACTGGCGCGCTGATCGAAGTGCTGGGCGAATGGCGCCGCGCGCCCCTGCCTGTGTGGGCGGTTTATCCGCACAACCGGCATTTATCGCCGCAGGTCAGGGCGTTTGTCGAGTGGGTGTCCGAGCGGTTCGAAGGCTGTCATCTGCTTCGTAAACGCCCATCCGTAGCGATGAGCCACGAACATCACGGCATCGCACGATCCCAGGAAACGGACCTCGAGCATTCATAGCCCGTTCGCGGACGACTGCGTCGAACGCACTCAACATTGTCGCTCCACAAGCTACAAAGAAACCACTCCCGCCCGCTTTATCCGCCAGATCGCGCAGTCCATACTCGCGGCAACGCTGACAGCCCGCGAACGCAACGGGCTCGCGCAGGAAATCAATTCGACCGCTTCTTCAATGATCCATTTACATTGATAAGGATATCTATCCATGTATACCAACCGAAAACGGATGACCGTCGCGCTCGGTGCTGTCGCCTTCGTTGGCGCTGTCGCCGGGCTTGGCTATCTTCGCGGTCCGCTCAGCGGTCCCGTCGACACCGCCCATGCCGCCGATATGCCGCCAACCGCCGTCGAAGTCGATGTCGCGACGGTCGTGTCTCAGACCATCACGGACTGGCAAAGCTACTCGGGACGGCTCGAAGCCATCGACCGCGTCGACGTGCGCCCGCTCGTACCCGGCACGATCGTCGCCGTGTACTTCAAGGACGGCGCACTGGTGAAAAAAGGCGACCCGTTGTTCACGATCGACCCGCGTCCCTATCAGGCGGAAGTCGATCGCGCGGCGGCGCAACTCGTGGCTGCGAAAGCGCGCGCTGCATATGCGTCGACGGATGCGGCGCGGGCTGACCGCCTGCTCGCCGACAACGCGATCGCAAAACGCGACTACGACGAAAAGCACAACGCGGACCGTGAGGCATCGGCAGCCGTCAAGGCGGCTGAAGCCTCGCTCGAATCCGCTCAGGTGAATCTCGGCTACACGAACGTGACGGCACCGGTGACGGGCCGCGTGTCGCGCGCGGAGCTGACGGTTGGAAACGTCGTGTCGGCGGGCGCCAACGCTCCGCTGTTGACGACCCTCGTTTCCGTGTCGCCCATCTACGCGTCGTTCGAAGTCGACGAACAAACCTATCTGCAGTACCTCGGCCGCGACCGCAATGCAAAGGTGCCCGTCACGATCGGTCTTGCGAACGAGGAAGGCTATTCGCTCAAAGGCACGATCAGTTCGGTCGACAACCGGCTCGACACGTCGTCGGCGACGATTCGCGTGCGCGCGACCATCGACAACCGCGACGGCACGCTCGTCCCCGGCCTTTACGCGCGCGTGCAAGTAGGCGGCGGCGAAGCGCACCCCGCGATCCTCATCGACGACGCCGCCGTCGCCACCGATCAGGCCAAAAAGTACGTCCTCGTCGTCGACGGCGCGAACAAGGTCCATTACCGCGAGGTCAAGCTCGGGGCGCTGCACGACAACCTGCGCGTCGTCGATTCGGGTCTCAAGGCAGGCGAACGCATCGTCGTCAACGGCTCGATGCGCGCCCGTCCGAACGACACCGTGCAGCCTCACGCCGTCGACATGGTCAATGCAGCACGCCAGCCGGCGTAACGGGACGAGAAACCCATCATGAACATCTCAAAGTTTTTCATCGACAGGCCGATTTTCGCGGCCGTGCTGTCGGTGGTGATCCTGCTGGCGGGCGTGATCGCGCTGACGAAATTGCCGACGGCGGAATATCCCGAAGTCGTGCCGCCTTCCGTCGTGGTCCGCGCGCAGTATCCCGGCGCGAACCCGAAAGTGATCGCGGAGACCGTGGCGTCGCCCATCGAGGAACAGATCAACGGCGTCGAGAACATGCTGTACATGCAGTCGCAGGCCAACAGCGACGGCAACATGACGACGACGGTAACGTTCAAGCTCGGCACCGACCCGGACAAGGCGCAGCAACTCGTGCAGAACCGGGTATCGCAGGCGATGCCGCGCTTGCCCGAAGACGTTCAGCGGCTAGGCGTGACGACCGTCAAGTCGTCGCCGACGCTCACGATGGGCGTCAATCTCGTCTCGCCGAACGACCGCTACGACCTGACCTATCTGCGCAACTACGCGCTCATCAACATCAAGGACCGCTTCGCGCAGGTGCCGGGCGTCGGCGAAGTCGTGCTATGGGGTTCGGGCGACTATTCGATGCGCGTGTGGCTCGATCCAACCAAGGTGGCACGCCAGAACCTGACGGCAACCGACGTCGTCAAGGCGATTCGCGAGCAGAACGTGCAGGTCGCGGCGGGCATCGTCGGCGGCGCGCCGATGTCGACCAACATTCCGCTGCAGTTGAGCGTGAACGCGCAAGGCCGCCTGAAAACGGAGGACGAGTTCCGCAGGATCATCCTGAAGACGTCACCCGATGGCGCGGTCACGCATCTGGGTGACGTCGCGCGCGTGGAAATGGGCGCGTCCGATTACGCGCTGCGCGCGGGTATCGACGGGAAGAAGGCCGTTCAGATCATCCTGTTCCAGCAGCCCAATGCGAACTCGCTGCAGATCTCGGACGATATCCGCCGGCTCACAGCCGAAATGCAAAAGGACATGCCAGAAGGCGTCAAAGCCGAAATCGTCTACGACCCGACGCAGTTCGTGCGAGAAAGCATCGATGCCGTGGTACACACGTTGTTCGAGGCGATTTTCCTCGTGGTGGTCGTGGTCATCGTGTTTCTGCAAACCTGGCGCGCTTCGCTGATTCCGCTGCTCGCGGTGCCCGTATCGATCGTCGGCACGTTCTCATTGATGCTCGCGTTCGGCTTCACGATCAACGCGTTGTCGCTGTTCGGCATGGTGCTGGCGATCGGCATTGTGGTCGACGATGCGATCGTCGTCGTCGAGAACGTCGAGCGCAATATCGCGGCGGGTCTCACGCCGCTCGAAGCATCGTATGAGGCGATGCGGGAAGTGAGCGGACCGATCATCGCGATTGCGCTGACTCTGGTCGCCGTGTTCGTTCCGCTTGCTTTCATGTCGGGGCTCACCGGGCAGTTCTACAAGCAGTTTGCGATGACGATTGCGATTTCGACCGTCATCTCGGCGTTCAACTCGCTCACGCTGTCGCCTGCCCTCTCGGCGCTGCTGCTGAAGGACCATCACGCGCCAAAGGATTGGCTCACGCGCGTCATGGACCGCGTCTTTGGTCCGTTCTTCAATCTGTTCAACAAGCTGTTCAATCGCGGTTCCGACGCGTACAGCAAGGGTGTCGGCGGCATCGTCAACCGCAAGCTCGCGATGATGGCCGTATATGCCGTGCTGCTGGGCGGCACTGTCCTGCTGGGCAGGATCGTGCCCGGCGGCTTCGTCCCCGCGCAGGACAAGGACTATTTCGTGAGCATCCTGCAACTGCCCGCAGGCGCATCGCTCGATCGCACCGAGAAGGTGGTGAACGAAATGGGCGACATCGCGCGCCAGCAGCCGGGCGTCAGGCACACGACGGAATTCCCGGGGCTGTCGGTGACGGGCCTGATGAATTCGTCGAGCAGCGGCCTGGTGTTCTCCGTGACCAATCCTTCCAAGGAGCGCGGCAAAGGCGAAAAGGCGGCCGACATCGTCGGCGGATTGAACACGAAATACGCGGGCATCAAGGACGCGGCCATTGCGACGTTTCCGCCGCCGCCCGTCCAGGGTCTCGGCACGATCGGCGGATTCAAGCTGCAGATCGAAGACCGCGGCGCGCTCGGCTACGAAGCGCTGAACAGGGCCACGCAGGCGTTCCTCGCCGCGGCTGCGAAGGCGCCCGAGCTTGGTCCGTCTTTCTCGAGCTATCAGATCAACGTGCCGCAGTTGAATGTCGAACTCGACCGCGAGAAGGCGAAGCAACTCGGCGTGTCCGTGACGGACGTGTTCGACACGATGCAGATCTATCTCGGCTCGCTGTATGTGAACGACTTCAACAAGTTCGGCCGTGTGTATCAGGTTCGGGCACAGGCCGACGCGCCGTTCCGCGCGACGGCGGACAGCATCCTGCAACTGAAGACGCGCAACGACAAGGGCGAGATGGTGCCGCTGTCATCGCTCGTGAAGGTGACGCCGACTTACGGCCCGGAAATGGTGGTGCGCTACAACGGCTATCTCGCCGCCGACATCAACGGTGGACCCACGCCGGGCTACTCGTCGGGCCAGGCGATGGCGGCCGTCGAGCGCATCGCCGCGCAGACTTTGCCGCGCGGCATCCGGTTCGAGTGGACGGATCTCACGTATCAGCAGATTTTGACGGGCAATACCGCGTTCTGGGTGTTTCCCATCAGCGTGCTGCTGGTGTTCCTCGTGCTGGCCGCGATGTACGAAAGCCTGACGTTGCCGCTCGCCATTCTGCTGATCGTGCCGATGAGCATTCTGTCCGCGCTGTTCGGCGTGTGGCTCACGCGTGGCGACAACAACATCTTCACGCAGATCGGCTTGATGGTGCTGGTCGGTCTGTCGGCGAAGAACGCGATTCTGATCGTCGAGTTCGCGCGGGAGCTGGAAATTCAGGGCCGTTCCATCGTGCAGGCGGCTATCGAAGCATGCCGCCTGCGTCTGCGTCCGATTCTGATGACGTCGATCGCTTTCATCATGGGCGTGGTGCCGCTCGTCATCTCGACGGGCGCTGGTTCGGAGATGCGTCGCGCAATGGGCATTGCGGTGTTCTTCGGGATGCTGGGCGTCACGTTCTTCGGCCTGCTGCTGACACCCGTGTTCTACGTGATCCTGCGCAAGCTCTCGGGCGGCAAGCGGCTCAGGGACAAGCACGGCCGCCGTCCGCACGTTCATGGTCCGGACGAGCGTGACGGCAACGAACATGGCGCGAGCGGGAGGCCCGCCGCAGCGGATGCGAAGGTCCGCGAACCGGCCTTGCTGGATTAAGGAGCATCATCATGAGAAGCACATTCTGGAAACAGGGTTTTACGGGTTCGCTGCTGCTTGGCGCGCTGCTGGTCGTCGCCGGTTGCTCGCTGGCGCCGACCTACGACGTGCCCGCGACGCCGGGCGTCAGCGGCACGTTCAAGGAAGCGCCGCCCCAACCGCTTGCGGGTGAAGCAGTGGGTGCCTGGAAAACAGCACAACCTTCCGAGGCCATATACCGAGGCGAATGGTGGAAAGTATTCGGCGACGCGAAGCTCGATGAACTCGAACAGCAGGCCCTCGACGCCAATCAGAATCTGAAGGCGGCCGCGGCGCGCGTGAAGGAAGCGCGCGCATTGAACCAGGCGGCGCGCGCGGGCCTGTTCCCGACGCTCGATGCGGGATTCGGCCCGACGCGGCAACGCGTGTCGGCGTCGTCGCTGTTCGAACCCGACGGCACGAACGTGCCGCAGCAAACCTTCTGGCGCGCGCAGGCTAGCGCATCGTACGAGGTTGATCTGTTTGGCCGCGTCGCGTCGAGCGTCGATGCCGCCAAAGCCGATACGCAACAAAGCGAAGCGCTCTATCGTTCGGTGCTGCTGACGCTTCAGGCGGATGTCGCGCAGAATTACTTTGCATTGCGCGAACTGGATGCCGAAGCGCAGGTTTTCGCGCAGGCCGTGTCCCTGCGCGAACAGGCGTTGAAACTCGTGCAGCGTCGATTTACGGAAGGCGACATCATGGAACTCGATCTGCAACGCGCGCAGGCCGAGCTTGCGTCAGCGAAGTCCGACGCGATGACGGTGCAGCGGCTTCGCGCGGCTTCCGAACACAGCCTCGCGGTTCTGCTCGGCCACGCGCCGGCTGAATTTTCGATGGCGGCCAATCCACTCGAACCCGTCAACTTGCGAATTCCGCCTGGCCTGCCTTCATCGCTACTGGAGCGCCGTCCGGATATCGCTGCCGCCGAGCGCGGCATGGCGGCCGCCAACGCGCGCATCGGCATTGCGAAGGCAGCATTCTTCCCGTCGCTGACATTGACGGGCACGGGCGGCTTCGAATCGGCGACGCTCGGCGATCTCTTCAAATGGAGCAGCCGCGCGTTTCTGCTGGGTCCGCTGGCGGGCACTGCGCTGAACGTGCCGATCTTTGACGGCGGCCGTCGCAAGGGCAATCTGGCGAATGCGCGCTCCGTCTATGAAGAAGATGTGGCGAAGTATCGCCAGCAGGTTCTCGTCGCGTTTCAGGAAGTCGAGGACAACCTCTCCGACATGCGCATTCTCGAAACCCAGACGCGCACTCAGGACGAGGCCGTCAATGCGTCGCAGCGCGCCGCCGATCTCTCCCGCAAGCAGTATGTGGAAGGCGCTGTGAACTATCTCGACGTGATCGACACCGAGAGGACTGTTTTGCAAGCGAGACGCGCCGCCGTGCAACTGCAGGGCGTGCAGGCAGCGTCGACGGTCAATCTGATACGCGCGCTCGGCGGTGGATGGGGTGATGTCGTTCCGCAGCCGGCCGCGCTGGGTGAAGCGGGGCATCCAACCGCGACGCAAACGACGGCCGCACAAAAGTAAGGCTTCATGGGACAACTGTGAGCAGGCTTTCGCGCCATACGCACCACTCCGAACTGGAACGCGAGGTCGGTGTCGCAAGAGCGCAGACTTGTATGACGCGACAACCTACACACAGTTTGCCACCTGGGCGGCAGCAACGATTCGCTGCCGCCGGCCTCTGTACGGGTGATTGAAGGAGGTGATGTGTCTGTCAAGAGCGTTGGCAGCGGGTCTCAGCAAGAACGCCGCCGCGAACGGGACGGGGCCGTTGGGGGCCCGCAGGCAATAACAAGGATTGGCGGTGTTAGCCGCTTTCTTTTGCCTACTTTTCTTTGCGGCGGCAAAGAAAAGTAGGTGCCGCCCCGCACAGGGGCAACGCATGAAGCACGTAGGCATAACGCGGATGCCAGCAAAAGCAAAAGCAAAAGCGAAAGACCAACGGCGTCCGCGCAGAACAAACCTCAAACATCCGGCAGCCACGCCCCCCGAAATCCTCAATAAACCCTTTATCGGAGAGATCGAAACACAAGCGCCTAGCGCCCCTCTCTCTGCAACATCTCCGCGAGATGATTAACGACCGCGCGCGTCTTCGCCGCCATCTTCTGCCCGAGCGAGATGATCGCATGCACGGGTGGCCCATCGACATCGGCATTCGGCAACAGATGAACAAGCCTTCCCGCCTTCACGTAAGGAAGCGCCACGCGATCAAGAATCTGCGCAACACCGAAACCGGCCACAGCCGCTTCCACGAGCGCCTGTCCGTCGGCGAGCACCAGCACGGGCTGTGGCGAATACTCCCTGACAGCATCACTATCCTGCAGCGTCCATGCGCGCAACCTTCCTGAAGGTCCACGAAAAACGATCGCATCGTGTGCAGCGAGCGCGCCGATATCGTGAATGTCGCCGCGCCGTTGAAGGTACTCCGGCGACGCATAGAGCCCGAGCCGCAGATCACACAGCTTGCGCACCGTCAGCTCGCTATCATCGGGCAACGCACCGATACGCACGACGACATCCCATCCTTCACCGATCGGGTCCGACATCCGGTCGGTAAGCGCCACTTCGAGCGTGATCTTTGGATGCTTGTCGCGCAGTTGAATGAAGCTGGGAAGAAGCAGCCGGCCGAACCCCGCAGGCAGATCGATCTTGACGCGCCCCGCCGGCTCCGAGCGTCTCGACGCGAGCTGCTGCTCCGCTTCGCGTAGACCGTCGAGCGCCTGTTGCGCGGCCTGTAGATAGGTCTCGCCATCTTCGGTGAGGCGGACCGCGCGTGTCGTACGCTGGAACAGCTTCGTGCCGAGGCGCGCTTCGAGCCGCTGCACCGCCTTCCCGACATTCGACTTGCTGCTGCCTATTTCTTCGGCCGCGCGGGTGAAGCTGCCGCTCTGCGCGACCGCAACAAAGACCGCGATCTCATTGATCGGTGCATCTGCGCGTTCGTTCATGTGACGATCGATTGGCGTGGAATCGAGGGGTTCGGCCACTTTAGCAGGTCCGTTGCAATTACGCGTGAGACAGCCGTGTGGTTCACGCTATGCGTCCACCGTTTCTTTCAACTGCTTTTCTCGTGTCTGCGCGTCGGGTTCGTCATTCTGACCGGGCGTGCGACTGAGGAATGCGAACGTCGCCATGGCGGATAGCAGCGTGATGACGATCAGCACATGCAGAAGGCGCGTGAATGCATCGGCGTAACTCATCGAGAGCGCGTGACGGGTGGCTTCCGGAAGAATCGCCGCCGCATGGATCATGTCGCCGGCAACGACGCGTTGTGCCGCTTCCGCGATTCGCGCGGCGACTCCAGCGTCCGTATCCGGCACCACGTGCATCAGGCTCGTGTTCGCCAACGCCGCAAGAATGGCCGTCGCGATGGCGAGCGCAATACCTTCACCCGCCACGCGCGTCGTGCTGAATATGCCTGCTGCCATGCCCGCGCGCTCTTTGGGCACGACGCTGACGGACAGGCCATCCATCAACCCCCACGGCATGCCCGCGCCGATGCCGATCACGAGCATCGGCATCACGAGCGCGGCCTTCGCTCCGCTGAAGTCGACGAGGCTCAGCCAGTAGAGTCCCGCCGCGGCGATCAGAAAGCCGACACCGGACAGCACACCCGCCGATACCCAACGCGTACACGATGCAACGAGAAGCGGCACCACCAGCATCGGCGCCGACAGCGCGATCATCAGCACGCCCGCGTCGATTTCGCTGAGTCCTTCCGCGCCGATGAAGCGCAACGGCAGCATCACGACGAGCACGATATAGCAGTAGCACGTCCCCACCGGCAAGATCTGCACGCCGACGAATCGCGGATAGCGAAACAGACTCAGTTCCAGCATCGGCCGCTTCACGCTGGTCTCGATCACGATGAAGGCAACGAGGAAAACGGCGGAAGCGATCAGCAGCAGGACGACGGGCGCGCTGCCCCATCCGCTCGCCGGCGCCTGGATGACACCGAACGTGAACAGAACGAGCGTGGCCGTGAAGGTGATCGTGCCGGGATAGTCGAGGCCCGTCGCGCCCGGATCGCGCGTCTCGCGCATGCGCGGCACGCCGAACATAAACGCAAGCGTGCCGATCGCTGCGATGACCATGAAAATCGAACGCCAGCCGAAATGCTCGATCAGCACACCCGCCATCAACGGCCCGAAAGCGAGGCCGATACCGAAGCTCGTGCCAAGCAGGCTGAACGCGCGGGTGCGCGCATGTCCATCGAACTCCTGAGCAAGCGAAGCAGCGCCGCTCGACAGCGACGCGGCGGCGACCACGCCCTGTGCGCCACGCAAGATGTCGAGCCATAACACCGACGGCACGAAGCTCATCGCCACCGACGTCAGCACGAAACCGCCAAGTCCGACAACGAACAGCTTCTTTCGACCGAACTGGTCCGCGAGTGCGCCCGCCGCCATCAGCAAGCTGCCGAACGTCAACATGAACGCATTCGTGATCCAGGTCAGCGACGTGGCCGTGCCACCAAGATCGCGACCGATTGCGGGAGTCGCGACAGCGCCCCCGGAGAAAGACAGGGGCAAGACTAACGCGGCGAGGCAAACGGCGGCCAGAATCAGCAGCTTGTTGCCCTCCGCGCCGTTAGACGAGGGAGTGCGCATGATCGGGAAAGAGGTAATGACAGGAGAGGTGCCGGTGATGCAACGCTGCATCACGGCTGATAGACAGGGGCCCGATTATGCAGCCCGATACTCACTCGATAAACATCCGCGCGGTATTCAGTGCGTCTCCCACGACGCGACAATCGAAACACGTTGCACCCACACAGAACCGCGTGACGTCCGCATGCCCCTGCCGGATTGTCGCTTGCGAAGCGACTCAGCGACTCTCCTTGGCCCGTTTATCGCGCGAACGAAACTACCCATACTTCGCTGCAACGGTGCCGACGACGGCGCCCCAACGAAACCCGACCCTGACCGGTCCGCGCTAAAAGGAATGTCGATCATGAAGCTCTACATCGCCAAAGCAACCTGCTCACTCGCCGTCCAGCTTGTCGCCAACGAACTCGGCCTCGCGCCGGAACTCGTGCATTTCGACGTGTTCGGCAAGTCGACGTCGAATGGCTCGGCGTTCGCCGATGTCAACGCGCTGCTGTATGTGCCCGCGCTCGAACTCGACAACGAAAGTCAGGACATCCTGACGGAAACGGTCGTGATCGCGTCGTACCTGGCGGACCAGCATCCCGGCTCCGATCTGATTCCGCAACGCGGGACGATCGAGCGCGTGCGCATGGATCAACTGCTGACTTTCGTCGCCACCGAGATTGCGCAAAAACACATTCCGCTGATGCGCAAACTGATGACGCCGGAAGGCATCGAATTCCATACGAACAAGCTGCTGTCGGCCTACGCCGCGCTCGACAAGCGTCTCGCCAATGGACGCCCGTATCTGACGGGCGAGCAGTTCACCGTCGCCGACGCCTACGTGTGGGCAACAATGTGGCATGAGCGTTCGGGTGTGAAGCTCGACCATCTGACGAACCTGATGGCCTACGTGGCGCGCGTCGAAGCCCGCCCGTCTGCGCAGAAGGCGCTCAGCGACGAAGCGGCCGTCGTTGCCCGCCATGAAGAACGGCTCGCGGCGTAACAGCCGTCGCGTATTGCGCGATCAAATGCGCAACGAGCCACGCGGCCTGGAAGCCTTGCTTCCTGGGCCGCGTGGCTTCACTTCGATAGCGGTGTGATCGTCAATCTCACGCAGCCTGCGTGCCGTCGCTCAGCGTCTTCAGGTCCGTCACCGTGTACGACATCGACAGCCGATAACCCGCGCCGACCCGCACAGGCGCGAGATCGGAAATCTCTTCCCCCTCGGCGACGGGCAAGCTCAGTTGCCCCTCGCCTGCCCACACGTCGGCCATGCGGGGGTCGTCCATGATCGACATCACGAGTTCGTGGACGGCGGGCGTCTCATGCTGCCCGGCAGCCAGTCTCGGGAAGTGACGCAGATTCACGATCGGTCGTCCGGCGAGACTGACCGTTGAAGGATCGTCCACCTTGCCCGTCAACTTGACCTCTGCACGCGCAATGCGCTGGCCCGCCGCCGATGCCGTTGCCGCAAAGCGCGAGCCCGGCGCTACCTGCGCAGCAGCGAGGCTGGGTGCCGCGAACGTGCGCGTCTGGTACACGGCGCCGAGGCGCTTCGGAAAGCCCTGAATCAGGCCGCGCATCATCGCCGAATCGTTGTCCACGAAAATGTACGGGCAGTATGCGACTGGCTGACCTTCATACAACGCATCGACGAGCAGGAAGAACTCGCGGTACTGATAGCGCGCCGGGTCCAGCAGTTCATCGTTTTGGCCCGTGAACTGCCAGTCGACGAACAGCGCCGTTGCGTGACCCGGCGACGACGGATCGACGCTCAGACCCGCCGGCAACGTCGCAGCCACAGCGGCGGGATCGGCCCAGAACTCGACGATCAGAAAGTCGCCCGAATAGTGCCACGGCGGCGGCGGCGCAATGCTCGACAGACCACGGGGCGACAGAGGAACGGCGTATTGCTTCGACATGATGTTCTCCAGAATCAGATTTGAGTAAGGCGGATGGCGATGTTTCAGGCGGCAGTGCCGGCGGCTGTCGAGCCGTCCGCTGCCAAAGCTGCGCTTCGTCCGGCGAGTCCGTTTCCTGCCGACCAGTTCTCGCCCGCCACCTCGACGAGGTTGATGAACACATCGGCGGGTTTGACGCCCGGGTTCTTTTCGAGCCGCGCAACGAGGTCCTGATAGAAACGTTGCTTGTCGTCGGCTGAACGGCCCGCTGTCAGCGTGATCTGGATCAGCAGCACGTCGGACGAGCGCGTGAACGGGAAAGTCGTGTTGACGTGAAAGTTCGCATCCTCGTGTTCGCTGACGGTCATGAAGAACGTCTCCGGATGCACGCCAAGCGACGTGTGAAGCGTTTCGTGGATACCTTCGAGAACGGCAGTGCGGTACGCAGCGGGTTTGCCGCTGCGCATCGAGACATGGGTCATTGGCATTTGAAGCTCCTGAAGTGCGTTTGCTTGAGATGAATCTTAGGGTTGCACTTCGATAACAACAATTCATCACTAAGTATTTCTGTGATGAATTTCACCAATGATTGAAAACACGCTTTCTTGCTTCGTCCCGCTTTGTGGGTGCAGTATCGCGCTGAATCTGCGAAAAACCAGGCACTCGTCTATGATTTAGATTCGCGATGACTGGAGCCGCTAACATGAGCACCGATTATCAATCTCCGACGCGGCGCCTCGACCTCGACGACGTTCAGGCATTCGTGCTGGTCGCCGACCTCAGCAGTTTCACGCGCGCCGCCGAAGTGCTCGACATCACGCAATCGTCGATCAGCCTGAAGATGAAGCGGCTCGAAGAACGGCTCGGGCGCCGCCTTCTCGAACGCACGCCGCGGCGCGTACAGTTGCTGCCCGAGGGCGCGGCATTCCTCGCGGCCGCGCGGGAGTTGCTGAGCGCGCACGACCGCGCGCTCAATCCGACAGTGCAGGCGCAACGCAGCCTGCGCCTGGGCATCATCGACCACACCGCCGCGGACGGGTTGATACCGTTGATCGCCCGCATTTCCGCGCAGGACCCTACGTTGCGGGTCGAAGTGAAGATCGGTGCGTCCAGCGAAATGCTCGCCGGTTACGACTCCGGCGAACTCGATGCCGTCTTCGCGCGACGCGACGCGACGCGAAGGGACGCGGAAAAACTGTTCGTCGAACACTGTGGATGGTTTGCCTCGCCGCAATGGATGCACAGTCCCGGCGAGCCGTTGCGGATCGCGTCGCTGTCCGCCCCTTGCGGCGTGCGCGCGAACGCGCTGAAGGCGCTCGATGAAGCCGGCATCAAGTGGACTGAGGTATTTGTCGGTGGCGGCATCGGCACGGTGGGCGCCGCCGTGATGGCAGGTCTTGCAGTCGCGCCCATGACGCGGCGCGGATGCCCGCCGCGAGCCGTCGATGTCGGCAGCCGGCTCGGCTTGCCGCCGCTCGCGCCGATCGAAATCGCCGTCTATACGCGCGTGCGAGACGCCGGCATGAGAGAAACGATCCGCAGCCTGGGCGCCGCGTTGCGTACGACGAACGCGTCGGCTTGACGCGGCCGCTTAGTGACCTGCTTAGTGCCCCGCCTACTTCGATGCAGTGCGCCCGTCCTTGTCCACGCCGTCAGCCTGAGGACCATGCGCGGCGCAGGCTTCAAGCGCGACGACGGCTTTTCTCGCCACAGCCATCGTTTCGTCACACACGGCGCGTCGCACTGACTTCGGACAACCGCCGTTTGCGGCGATCTCATCGAGTGCGCCCTTGGCCTTCTTGAGCGCGGCCTCCGGAGAACCCGTATCCGCGATCAGCTTCGCGATGTTGAACACGCTACCCGACGGCAGAATCACGAAGTCAGGACAGGTGGACCCGGCGTAGGCTGGCGTCGCGAGCAGCAGCGCGAATGCCGCGGGAACAAGCCTGGGAACAAGCGCGGGAACACGCCCAATGGAGCGAGAGTTGATCGTCATGACGGGCGACCTCTGAATGGACATCGACGCTGTCGTCGGTTGAATCCGCGAGTCCGGGTCACCCTTTTTTGATCGTTGACTGGCAGCGCCACCCAGATCGCATTTGCATCAAACGTTATAGCTGCGGATCCTTAACGATGGCTTACGCCCGCTGCACTTTTAGCTTTCCGTTTCGTCTGTCGTATTGGTTGACGCGTCCGTCAAAAGTGCGGGTGACATTCGAACGTGAGCTGCGCCTCGTGGGTCTCGAGCGCCCGCACGCCTTTGGACGACTCCGTCACGACGCTCGGCACCTCGCCGCGTTGCGCGCAAAAGTTGCTTGCGCTCTGCATGACTGCCTTGTGAGACCTCGCCCACGCCGCGCTGCCGCCCGCCGCCGATGCGTGCAACGTGTATCGCCCCGCATCGCCCGTCTCGACGACGGGACCGGAACTCGCGCACGCCTGCATGAGCAAGGGCACGAGCGCGAAAATTGCCGCGCGCACGGCCCGTCTTCGCGCCACGACTGCCACGCGTTCTCTGACCAGATTAGTCAGACCTGAGAGGACTTGATTGACTTCAGATGTATTCACGACAACCTCTAAGCTGAACGCTCGCACCTGCACGATGCGGTGCGCGACCATCGCGAAGTATGAATTGGCCCCGTCTCGCGATCAGCTATCGAAGTTGCAACACAGTGTTCGCCCGGTGCAACCCTCCGCCATTCAGGCTTGACGTTTGATCAAAACGTGCTCAGAGCGCTTCCTGACACAAGGACATCATCCGTTGCACCATCGTGCTCGCTTCGTTCAGCTCCATCTCGCTCGTAAAGAGCGCATTGACACTGGACAGACGCACGGCGATGCCCGCGTCAAGCAGATCCTTGCTCGCGATCTTCAACGCGAACTGCCCTATCCGGACCCGGTCGAGCCAGTCCATCTTCACCTCGTTTTTCGCGAGCCAGCGGCGGCAGCATTCGACGACATGATCGACGCGCCACTCCTGCGTCAACGCGTACGATGCAGCCGCGGTGGCCACGAGGTAGCAAAGCAGTTCTGGACGCGCGCTGCCCGCGTCATTGAATTCGGGTTTGAGCATGGGTTGTGGACCTCAATTCTGTTCGGCCTGTCTTCAATACGTATGTCCTGTAGCACTGAAAACAACCTGCGCACATGGCAGACGGGGCGACTCTAATGAGCGCCCCGTCGCACCCGGTTCAGCGTGCGTAGCCGAAAGTCTACCCCTTTTTGCTGGCTCGCCGATTTACGAGCGTCCTCCTTTTGCGCCAACACAAACAGACGGCGCGGTCAGCGCAGCGCCTCTCGTATGCCAAGCGCGACGATCACCGCACCGCAAGCACGGTCGATCCATTTTTGTGCGCGGCGATACGCGCCCGAGACAGCCTCATGCGACAGAAACAGCGCGACGCCGCCGTACCAGCACGACGCCACCACGCCTACGGTCGCGAGCATCGCGAGGAAGGTCGGTGCTGACACATGCGCAGGCGCCGCCGTCGAAAACACGGCCGCGTAGAAAGCGATCGATTTCGGATTGGCAATGTTGGTCGCGACACCTTGCATGAACGCCGAGCCAAAGCTCGACGACGCCGAAGGTTTTTGCATCGCCGTCGGACGCGTGCCCGCCGACATGATGAGGCGCAGGCCAAACCAGATCAGATAGCCCGCGCCGGCGAGCTTCACGCCTATGGCTATCCACGGAAAGATCGCAAACACGATGCCGACGCCGAGAATCGCACAGGTGGCCCAGAAGAGATTGACCAATACGATCCCCGCGACGAGCGCAAATGCATCGTGACGTGTTGCCGACACCGACTTGTGCGCGACTGCGACGAAGTTCGGCCCCGGTATCACGACACCGACGATATAAACAGAGAACACAGCCGCCACGGCGGAGAAATCGATCATAGAGCCTCGATGAATATCGACTTGAAGTTGCGGGTCCGGAGAGAGGGCCACTATGCCATAACCAAATCAGCTACGCGGCTGATCTGCATGTCACTGCGAAAGTCCGTTGTAAATCGCATTGCATTTGAATAACAAAGTAGAAATAGTTGCTTCGTGTTTAGTGTTCTCCCTAATAGCATCGGGTTCCTTATTAATCCAGTGACTTCAATAAAAAGGGAATCCAATGAAGCGTGTTGTTCTGGCCAGCGCCGCAAGTCTTGTCGCTGCATCGCCCGCACTCGTGCATGCGCAGAGTGTCGTTACGTTGTATGGACTCGTCGATGCGGGCATCACCTACACCAACAACCAGAAAGGCGCGAGCAACATCCAGCAGACGAGCGGCAAACTCAACGGCAGCCGCTGGGGCTTGCGCGGCGTCGAAGATCTCGGTGACGGACTGAAGACGGTCTTCACGCTGGAAAGCGGCTTCCGTCCGAACGACGGCACAGCGGGACAAGGCGGACGCCTGTTCGGCCGCCAGGCTTTCGTGGGCGTGCAGAAGACGGGCATCGGCACGGTGACCGTTGGCCGGCAATACGATCCTGTGACCGATCTCGTGTCGCAGTATGCGGGCCCAGGCTTCTGGTCACCGTCGACACACATCGGCGACAACGACAATCTGAACCAGACCTTCCGCGTCAACAACGCAGTCAAGTTCCGCAGCGATACGATTGCGGGCTTCACCGTCGACGGCCTCTACGCCTTCAGCAACCAGGCGAACAGCAGCAACGGCACGGGTTTCAGCAACAACCGCGCATGGGGCGTGGCGGCGAACTACACGAACGGTCCGTTCTCGATCGGCGGCGGCTATAACGTATTGAATCATCCGAACGCCGCATCGAACACGGGTGGCGCGATCGGCGGCGCATCGACCACATCGGGCGACGACTACAGCGGCGCGTTCTTCTATGGATTGAATGGCGGCGTCGTGCGTCAGCAGATTGCGGCAGCGGGCACCAGCTACGCGCTCGGCGCAGCGACATTCGGCTTTGCGTGGAGCCATACGCAGCTCGATTACAGCGATGGCTCGTCGCGCAAGTTCAACAACTACGATCTGAACGCGCGCTATCTGTTCACGCCCGCGCTGACGCTGATCGGCGTGTACACGTACACGGATGGACGCGCGAGCAATCTGCCCGGCACCAACGGCGTGAACCTGAAGCCGCGCTGGCATCAGTTCACACTTGGCGTCGATTACGCGTTGTCCAAGCGCACCGACCTTTATCTGTCGGCGGCTTATCAACTCGCAGCGGGCGATGCATCGACGCGTGTCGGCACGGGTTATCAGAAGATTGCGGCTATTGCCGACGCCGGCACGGCTTCATCGACGAATCGTCAGGTCGCGGTGTTCTCGGGTGTGCGCGTGAAGTTCTGATAGTTCTGGTATGGGTTCGAATGCGTCACCCGTTATGGGTGACGCAAGTACTCGCGACAACTCACTGCGTCACCGTTTCGCGCGCGTAGCGCGAAACAGGCAGCGTCAAACCAAGGTTCTCGCGCAGCGTGTACCCTTCGTACTCGCTGCGGAACAGCCCACGTCGCCGCAGTTCCGGCAGCACGAGCCGGATGAAATCGTCGAGGCTGTTGGGCAGCAGCGCCGGCATCACGTTGTAGCCGTCCGCGCCATGGTTGACGAAGCGCTCTTCGAGCGCATCGACGATCTGCTCCGGCGTGCCGACCAGTTGCCAGTGCCCACGCGCGCCCGCGATGCGCAGATACAGTTCGCGGATCGTCAGGTTTTCGCGCCGCGCGAGTTCGAGCGCCAGCAACTGGCGGCTCTTGCTGGCGTTGGTTTCCGGCAGTTCCGGTATCGGACCGTCGAGCGGATAACCGGACAGGTCGAAGCCACCCGTCACCGTCGAGACGAGCGCAAGCCCCACGGCGGGATCGATCAGCGACTGAAGCGCGTCGAACTTTTCGCGTGCCTCGCTTTCCGTCGCGCCGACAATCGGCATCACGCCCGGCATGATCTTGAGATCGTCCGGCTCGCGGCCATACGCCGCCATCCGGCCTTTGACGTCCGCATAGAACGCGACGGCATCGTCGAGCGTCTGCTGCGCAGTGAAGATCACTTCCGCCGTGCGCGCGGCCAGCGCCTTGCCCGCCTCGGACGAACCCGCCTGCACGACGACGGGCCTGCCCTGTGGCGAACGCTCGACGTTCAGCGGCCCGCGCACATTGAAGAACTCGCCGCGATGGTCGAGCACATGGCGCTTCGACGGATCGAAGTAGCGCCCCGATGCCTTGTCGCGCACAAACGCGTCTTCGTCCCAGCTGTCCCACAGACCTTCGACGACCTCGGCGAATTCGACCGCGCGCTCATAACGCCGCGCATGCGCGAGATGCTCGTCGAAGTTGAAGTTCTTCGCCTCGTGCGCGCTCGACGACGTGACGAGATTCCACCCTGCGCGCCCGCCACTGATGTGATCGAGTGACGCAAACTTGCGCGCGATGTGATACGGCTCGTTGAACGTCGTCGATGCCGTGCCGACCAGACCGATCCGCTCCGTGACAGCGGCGAGCGCCGATAGCAGCGTGAGCGGCTCGAACTGCGCGACATAGCTGTGCGCGGTGCGACTGAGAAAATCGACGTTGTCGCCGCGCGTGCCCGCGCCGTCCGCGAGAAAGACCAGGTCGAATTTCGCGGCCTCAGCGGCCTGCGCGAGCTGGACGTAGTGCCGGAAATTGCGCCCGGCGTCGACCAGCGAGTCGGGATGGCGCCATGCGGCAATGTGATGTCCCGTCGGATACAGAAAAGCGCCGAGGCGCAAATGACCCTTGCGTGTACTCATGACTGGAGAGAATAGGAATGGATGTGCGTGGACTCAGGCACTCTTGCGCCATAGCTGCGCATTGTCGGGACGCGCGAGCCCAAGGTGCTCGCGCAGCGTCGCACCTTCGTAGCCGGAGCGGAAAATGCCGCGCTTCTGCAGGATCGGCACGACGCCGTCCACGAAGTCCTGCAGACCGCTCGGCAACGCATCGGGCATCAGATTGAAGCCGTCGGCTGCGCCGCCGTTGAACCAGTGCTCGATATCGTCGGCGATCTGCTCGGGCGTGCCGACGATCACGCGATGCCCCGTTCCGCCTGCCAGCGAGCGGATCAGTTCGCGCACCGTATAGCCGTGACGGCGGCCCTGCGCGATGGTCGCGTGAAAGAAGGTATGGTTGCCGTTGCCGCCGCTGGGCAGCGCGAGATCGTCGGGCAACGGCTGATCGAGCTTCAGACGCTCCGCGTCGATGCCCAGCGTGCCCGCCAGACGGTTCAAGCTGTAGCGCCAGGGAATCTGATCGACCAGTTCGTCGCGGCGGCGCAGCGCGTCGGCCTCGGTCACGCCGATGATCGTCGTGAGACCGGCAAGCACCTTCACGCCGGGACGCCCGTAGGCCGCCGCGCGCGTGTTGAGGTCGCGCCGGTACGCCGCCGATTCCTCGAACGACTGGGACGCCGAAAACACCGCTTCTGCGTGGCGCGCGGCGAGATCGCGGCCATCGGGCGAGCCGCCCGCCTGCACCACCACGGGATGCCCTTGCGGCGAGCGCGGCAGGTTCAGCGGACCTTGCACATCGAAGTGCCGGCCGCGATGCGCGACGGCATGCACTTTCGAAACATCGACGAAACGGCCGCCCGTCTTGTCACCGACGAAGGCATCGTCTTCCCAGCTGTCCCACAGCGCTTTCACGAGTTCGGTGAACTCGGCGGCGCGCTCGTAACGCTGCGCATGGTCCGGCACGGCATCCCGGCCGAAGTTGCGCGCGGACGGCAGATCGGCCGTCGTCACGACGTTCCATCCCGCGCGTCCGTTGCTCACGTGGTCCAGCGTCGCGAAACGCCGCGCGATGTTGTAAGGCTCGTTATAGCTCGTCGATGCCGTGCCGATCACGCCGATGTGTGTCGTCGCGGCGGCGATACTCGCGAGCAGCACGGTCGGCTCCAGCGCGGTGATGGGCCGGAAATCGATCTGATCGACGATCGCGGCGTTATCCGCGAGAAAAACGGCATCGAGCTTGCCCGCTTCGGCGATCTGCGCGACGCGCACATAGTGATTGACGTCGACGAATGCGCGCGGGTCCGCGTCGGCCAGCCGCCACGCCGAAGGCACAAAGCCCGAGTGCAGGATATTGACGTTCAGATGCAGGCGGCGCGGCGTGGCCGGTGCCGTGATACGGCTCATCGAAATTCTCCGCTGTGTCGGGTGCGCTTGCACGCGCACTCATGATGCTTTCACTGATGCGTCAATGCACTTTTGGAAAGCCGTGGCGCTCGGCGAGCAGGTCGAGGATGCGGCGCGTGTCGGTGACGAAGCGGCGCTCGCCCAACGTCTGCGCATCGGCGGGCGCGGGCTGCTCGTCACCCAGCACGAGTACGGGCAAGCCTTGATGCGCTTCGTCGAGGGCTTCGACGACAGCCTGGCGCGGACGCTCGAACGGCACGCGCCGCACGTCCAGCCCTGCAACGCGCGCCGGGTCGCTTGCGAGCAGCCCTTCGATGGGCGCGCCGTCGGGACAGATGAAACGTTCGCCCGGATAGCGGGGATCGGTAAATCCGGGTTCGAGCAACAGAAGAAGATCACGGCTCATCGCGCGAGGCACCTGTTGGAATGTATCGTTGGTATTGTCGAATGCGGCGCTTGCGCGCCGCCACGAAGAAATCGGCACATCGATATGCCGTTGCACGCTATGCGCGCTTGCGCGAGCGAATCGCCCTAGAAAACACGGCCTTCCGTCAGATGCGTCGTCACGCCGTTCAGTTCGTAATCGCCGATCACGCGCGCTTTGTGCAATAGCGGGTTGTGGCTGAAGATGGTGCGCAGATTGCGCCAGTGACGATCGAAGTTATGCACGCGCGATGTCGCCGACGCACCGCCCGCTTCGAACATGCGCTCGGCCGCATACAGCGCGAGCTTGCTGACGATCAGTTGCGTTCGCGCCGTCGCGAGCGCGCCTTCGAGCACGCGTGCCTCCGCATCGGGCTCGCCATTGCGGATCGCCTGCGAAGAGCGCTCCAGCACGCGTGCGTTGTCGCGCACCAGCACGTCGATCGTATGGCTGTGTGCCGTCAGATCGCCGATCACCTGCTGGATGAACGCGTCTTCGCGCGCCGATGGCGCGGGACTGTGCAGCGCGGGACGGCCATGCCGCAGCACATAGCCCTTGGCATCGGCGACCACGTTGCGCACGATCCCGGCGCCCACTGCGACGAGATGCAACTGCCGCAGCGCGCCGCCGTGACGGCCGGCCAAGGTGGTCTGCACGCGCGGCGTGACTTCGTCCGCGAGCACCAGCAGGTTGTCGAATTCGAGGCTGCCGCTTGCCGTCATCCGTTGGCCCATGCCGTCCCAGTCGTCGAGCACGCGAAATCCTTCGCGTTTGACAGGCACGATAGCGACCACGGGATTGCCGTTCTCATCCTGCAGGTTCAGCCGTGCGAAGTCGGAGAACGCCGTGCCCGTCGCGTAGTACTTGCGGCCGCTCAAGCGGTAGTGCTCGCCGTCGCGGCGAAGTTGCGTCGTGATCTCGCCGGGACGGGACGTGCCCAGCTCCGTCGAAGCGCCGCCGAAAATCGCGCCCTCGACGACGCGCTCGATCTGTAACGCGTTGAACGCCGTGCGCGGCTGTAGCAGCAACGCCTCGGTCTGGTCGAAATGAATGCGCAGCGCGTGCGCGAGGTTGCTTTCCCCGGCAGCGAGCGTGGCGATCACATCGAACACGTCTTCGAGCGAGCCACCCAGGCCGCCCCATTCGACAGGCAAGCGCAAACGCCCGAGCCCCGATTGCCGGAACAGCGCGAAGCCGTCGTACGGCAACTCGCGCCCCGCCTCGCGCGACGCAGCGCCTTCGCCGATGGCTTTCGCGAGCGCGGGCAAGCCGGCGAGCGTCGTCTGAAGGCGTGCTCTTGCGGCACGATCCGTGAGGTCTTGAGCGGGCATTCGTGGTTCCTTGTACTGGACATGCGGACCGGCATGAGCATGCCGGGCGTCGACGTTTCGTCGACGAATAAGCGTGCCAGTATAGGGACGCATCGTTTCTCGGTTAACGACCGATTTTCGCTTACGTTATTCGCGTGAGTGCAATGAAGAGATGTTCACGTTCTCCGTCAATACGGCGCACGCCGCCGACGATCCAGCAGCAAAAGCGCAGCAAACGCTGCGCATTGGATTCGTGCCGGGTCCGATCAGGACGTGAGTTCCCGAACCGTCTGCTCCGTCGTCAAAAGCGCGTGCGCGAGATAACGGAAGTTGATGATCGCGGCCAGATAACCATCGCCGTCCGGCAATCGCGGACCTGCCGTAGCGTCGCGTACCACGGCAACTTCGAACCCTTGTTCGATCAACTCGCGCAAGTGCGATTCGATGCAAAGATTCGCCGCCATGCCGGCGAGAATGATCTGCGACACGCCCTTCTTGCGAAGTTGCAACGCCAGGTCGTTCGTCTCCGGCCCATACACCTTATGCGGCGACGCGATGATGGTTTTGCCGTCCAGAATGTACGGCTTGTACTCGTCAAGAAAGTCCGCGCCCGATCCCTCGAAATCCTCAAGCGTGTTCGGCCCTTTGCGATCGAACATGCAGATGTTGTGCATCACCTTTTCCAGCGGACCGCCAAAATGCCACTCGTGGTCGCACGGATAGTAATAGTGCGGCGAAACCGCCACGGTGAGGCCCACCTGCTTCGCCGTCTTGAACAGCTGCCCCAGATTTGCGACCGTATTGTTCTCGGTGATGCTCGGTCCGAACACCGACCAGCTCGCCCCTGACGGACTCAGGAAATCATTCTGCGGATCGATTACCACCAGTGCCGCCCTCGCGGGGTCCAGTTTGAAGCCAGTCTGCGGCAAAGCCGGATTGGCAGGATCGGCGTATGGGTTTGCGTTCTCTTGCGCCGCCTGGTTCGCGTTACTCATAAAACCCTCCATATAAAGGTCACTACATAGGAAAACCGCAACCGCGCAAAATGTGGACGCACGTCAAACATAGATGACCGGTCGCTTTATAAAAACCGCAAAAAAACTCAGCGAAGCAGCCGCGGCAATACGACCTTCTCGAAACGTTCGTATGCGTTGCCGCTCTGTTCGATCTTGCCGCGCATGGCTGCGCCTTCGTACGCCTCGATCACGATCGCCGCGAGCTCGTCCGCGTTCTGCTTGCGGTCCAGTTCATTGCGCTCCTGCGCCTCGCGCAAGCACGCTGCCAGCGCCTCTTGCCAGCGCGCGAGCAAGGCCAGAAGCTTCGAGCGCGCCTCGTCGCTGGCGTTCGACAGTTCCAGCGACAGGTTGCCAATCAGACAACCCAGCGCGAAGTCACTCTTGCTGTGATCGTCCGTCAATGCGCGGAAGAATTTCGCAATGCGCGCGAGCGGCCTGATTCGCGCGTCGTACAGAATCGGACCATGGCGGTCTTCGATTGACTGCCAGTAGTCTTCGAGAATTTCGGCCGCAAACATTTCCTTGCTTTCGAAGTAGTTATAGAACGAGCCCTTCGGCACGCCAGCGGCCGTCGTGATGTCCTGCACGCCGCAGCCGTTGAAACCACGGTCGTGAACCACATCGCGGCCCACTGACAGCAGACGCGAACGCACTTGAGGATTGGCAGGACGTGGCAACTTAGTGATCTCCGTTGAGTCGATGGATAACAAGATAACTGGTCATCTATTTATTGTCAACCTCGTCTCGGACTTCAGGCAGTCAGATCGCAGAAACCAGTCTGTCCACGACACGCCCGGAGATCGCCCGCATGGTCGCGGGATCGACAAACTGCTCGACATAGACCGTGTTCGCGACCAGCCTTCCATCGAAAACTGAAACTGAAACGTTCGGGAATTTCTTCAACCATCCACACGCATACTCAAATCCCGTCACTTTCAGCTGTTGCGTCGGCCAATGAAATTTGACCGCCTGCATGTCGGAGATATTGAGCGCGACGGGAGCCTGCTGCGTGCTGCCGAACGACGTTGCATAGTTCGCGTAGTCGCGAAAGATGAGTCCGTTGACGACGCCCTCGTGAATCTCACCGAAGATATGCCTCGCAATCTCAAACAACGGCCGGTCCAGATCGGGAACAGGGGTGATATGTCCCGTGATGGCCGAGAAAACAAGTTCCGCCGAAACGTGCGGCTCAAGCCTGCGGCGCATATCCACGGACGACCGCATCAGAATCCGGCGCGGCTGCTCCTTCGTTATGTCGCCGATCGCGAGCGCAAATGCTGCGAGAAGAAGCGAGTGCACGGAAGAACCGTGCGCGTGCGCTGCGGCGCTGATCCGTTGCATATCGCTTGCGTTGATCACGGTCTGCTCAAGGCGATGCGTCACTGGCCCGCCATCGTATGGCGCGCGCATCGGAATTTCGGCAAATGCCCCAGAATAAGCGGCCGGACCGACAATACATCCTCCCGAAAGCGAAGCGAGGCTTCGATTCACCGCCGCATCGACGGGGACCGGGACAGGCTGCGGCGCCAACGTCGGGCGTGTCCCGCGCACGATGCAATCGCAGATATGAACAAGACACGAATGCAGTTCGACCAGCGACGTTGCGTCCGTCACTGCATGCGAACTCAGCATGAAGATATCGAGAGCATCTTCACCGGCAATGACGTGGACACTATAGATTCTCTTTCCCGTATCCAGATCGGCATTCAGCAACGTTGCGTATAACGCATCGGCGGAACACGTATCGGGAGACAACCACGATTCAACCGCGGACGATTCATCCACCCGCTCCACGAATTGTCCATTCTCGACGACCGAACGAAGAATGCCATAGCGAGCCTCCAGACATGCGATCGTCGTATCGAATTGCTCTCGGCTAATGGACCCGGCGATACTGCTGCGGCTCACCACGAACAGGCCCGTCCGGATGTAAGTCATTTCCGTGGGCGACGCCTCGCGATAGATTCGTCTCGCAGCGCGAGCCTGGTCCTGTGAAGGCCGTTCACAAAGCGACTGCATGGCCGGCTCCTGAAAACAAAGGTGATGAGTAAACGTTGCGGCGAGTCTGGCGATACGTGTTCAACGGGCTATGCCTTTTCGCCACAGCCGCCGGCAGCGTCATTACGAATGCTGGAAGAGCGAGATCTTCTTCGCCTTGATCATGGACCTGACTTTCGACACAAACGGAGTCTGCGGATCCTTGGTGCATGCTTCGGCTACCGTCTCCGCCACGGGGTGCGCCGTATCGACGACCATCGTGTCCGTCTCCTTGATACCGAGCTTGTCGACTCCGGCGACCCAATAAACGAGAGCCGGTCGATACACCTCATCGACGGAGACATAATCGGCGCAGGTCATTTTTGCGGGGGACACCGTCTTTTCCTGCGCGCTAACCGCTTGAGCGGCAACCAGACAGACCAGGACCATCAAGATTTTTGAGGGCTTCATAAGTTACTCCATGAATTGAGAAAGCTAGAAACGTCGCAAGCGTTGCGACTGCGGGGGCGATTAACCGGCATGTGTCCGCCGGTATGACTATGCATCGTAAAGACGCAGAATTAGCTCAGCATTAACCGCGAGGACGCGCCCCGGACAGGGCTACGCGTTGGCGTGCGCAATCGTCCAGCCGATTCCGCGCACATTGCGAATCAAGGATTGTCGAGGACGTGGCGAGAGTCAGGCAGGTTTCGCTGGAAACAGTCCGTACAAAGGTAAAGACCATTCTGCGCAAAACGAACGCCGCCAGTCTTCGTGATCTCGAACAGATCATCGCGATCAGTTCGGCATTGGTGCCTGCCCAACCCTAGTTTCCTTGCCATGCGCGAGCACGGCGTTGCGAAGCAGTTAATCATTCGCGGCTAATTCTTTCCCTTTATCGTGCTCAGGTACAAAACGCCAAACCAGAAATGGCGGCATGTGTGAATTGAGCCCGATAGACGAAAGGAGGCCGTATGAGTGCTCTGACCGATGAACGACTATCCACGTTGAGTGAAATCGCCGCTGACTGCTTCGATGTCGATTTGCTGGACGCCGACGCGCCCGAACAACGCGTGCTGGTAAAGCCTGCCGATATCGTGCGAGCGCTTGAAAGCGCCTATGACGTGGGTCTTGTCGTCGGATATCAATTGACCCGTTCCGGAAGGATTCGATCCTGACGCGCGCGGCATGCCGAAGGCGGGCCGTTAGACCCGCCTTCGAATACTAGGCTGGTTCAGTGCCTCTGGTATGCGCCACCGTCCAGCCGAGACCGCGCACATTGCGGATCAGCGACTGTCCGAATCTTTTGCGCATCGAATGAATCAGCACATCGACTGCGTTGCTCCCGACTTCCCTTCCCCATCCATAAATGCGGTCTTCGAGCTGGCTGCGCGACAGGATCGTGCCTGGCCGCTCCAGAAAACTGTGCATCAGCGCAAACTCGCGCGCCGAAAGCGCTGTCGCAATGCCGTTGCGATGCAACGTACGCATCTCGAGATCGAGGCTGAGTGATTCGTCGCCGATGCGTGAAGTCGCATACCCCGCCCTGCGCCGCAATACCGCGCGCAGACGTGCAAGCAGTTCACGAAGGTCGACGGGTTTGAGCAGGCAATCGTCGGCGCCGACGTCGAGACTGCGCACGCGTGCATCGAGGTCGTCGCATTCGCTGAG
The DNA here is from genome assembly GCF_002902925.1 of Paraburkholderia terrae. Classification (GTDB taxonomy): domain Bacteria; phylum Pseudomonadota; class Gammaproteobacteria; order Burkholderiales; family Burkholderiaceae; genus Paraburkholderia; species Paraburkholderia terrae. The sequence continues at coordinate 1,785,464 of NZ_CP026112.1, forward strand.
GATCAACACCGGGACCGCGTTGCCGGCACCACGCAGTGCATTGAGAAGATCTATTCCGCCGATATCCGGCAACCCCAGGTCGAGCAGCACGGCAGCGTAGCTGGTGGATTCAAGTGCCAGGCGAGCGGCTTTGCCATCCCGGATCCAGTCAACCGTGTAATGCGCGTCCTTCAATGCGCGAAAAAGGCTTTGTCCAACCTGTACATCGTCTTCAACCAATAAGACTCGCATTTATTCCCTCTGTACATGGCCGCAAGCATCCGTTCCAGACGGAGCCGGACGCTATTGGGATAGATGACCTCCCCGGTTCATTCTGGACAACGTATTAGATGTTCCATCAGACATCCAAAGGCAGGACCCGGCACCTTTTGTTCTGATCGTGATCGCGGTGCGCGAAGGGTTGTCCGTGCTGCGTTACAGAAAGCGAAACGCCGGCGGCTGACAGAGTGCTTCTGTAGTAACAGTACAGCGTTACTAAGAAGTGAGTGGATTCTAGTTCACGCGTTTTGACCGGCAATGAGGAGAAACCCTGGATCGGACAACAAGCTTCCGCAGGGCGACTGGAAACACTTCCACCAGCTCAACAGATACGTCGTTTTTCTCGTAAAAAATCACGTGATTTCAACCACTTAAATATGGCACCTCCGGTTTTCGCAGTGCGCGGATGTCGGATGCGTACTTATCGCTCTCCCATGCATCCGCAAGCTGGCAGGCTCATCCGGCCTTCGCCGTTTTTGAGCACGATCGTGCAATAGTAGATCCGTCGAATCTCAGTAGTCTCAGTAGCGCGTTACCCACTACAATGACCGGACCAACCGACCAAACCGAGGCGCGAGATGGAGTTGCTGCAAGGCGATGGAGCAGGCAATCTAAGAGAACAGGTCGTCGAACGTGTGCGCGCGGAAATCGTCTCGGGGCGTACGCCTCCAGGCAGCGTGTATTCGGTGCCGGGTCTCGCGACCGAACTGGGCGTGTCCACCACGCCCGTCCGCGAGGCTTTGCTCGAACTGGCGCGCAGCGGCCTGCTCGTGGCCATGCGCAACCGCGGGTTCCGTGTCGAGCGGCTGTCTCTGGAAGCGCTCGAGAATCTCTTCACGATGCGCGAACTGCTCGAACGCTTCGCGCTCGAGACCCTCGCCCGTCAAGGTTTGAAGGATCGCGATCCGCTCGTCAAACTCGCGGACGACGTCGCGCACGCAGTCGAAGCGGGCGACGTGCCGTCCTACGTCGCGCTCGATCGCGCGTTCCACGCGGCGATGGTCGGACAGGTCGGCAATCCGCTGCTGACGAAGATGGTGCTGCAGTTACGGGACGATATGCGGCTCTACGGCATCGACTCTGCAGAAGGTCTCAAACAGCAGAAGGTGGCGGTGCAAGAGCATTACCAGATGATCGAACTCGCCGCGAAAGGAGACGTTCAGCAGATCGGCGATCTGATCAGCCTGCACATTCTCTCGTGGAAGCCGCTTTTCAAGGCTGCGCTCGAACGTTTAGCCTGATCTCAGTGAAGCATGGCGACGGCCAGTCCCGATTCGGCCATGCCAAACACCACGATCGCGAAGACGCACAGCGCCAGCGGTACGCGCTTTCATGCACGCGCAACTTTTGCTTTGCCATTGCGCGTGTTCCAGCGTGCATGAGTGGGCATGTTCATCTCCTCACGCTGATGGCATGCCCTGATTACATCAACGGGCGCCAAGGCGCTCGCTCATCGGCCGATGCGCACGGAGCGGCGGCTTTTCAATGGTGGTACGCGGCTGAACGAACAGCACCCTTTCGATCGCGACTCTGTCCACCTTACCCTGTTCAGTGAGCGGTATCGCGCCAGCCTCCGACAACCTGACCGCGTTCGCCACCAGATCGCCGAACACCGCGTTCAGTGTACGCGTGCATCGCGCGACATCCACGCGCTGTCCGGCCCAAGGCTCGACGACCGCATTCCATGCATGCTCGCCGTCCTGGGTATTCGCCGCGAATGCCACGGCATACCGCACGTCGGGCAGCCGGCAGAGAACATCTTCGATATGCACGGGACCGATGGTGCGCTGATCGATTTCCGCAACGTCGGATGAACGGCCAATCACATGAAGATAACCGTTATCGTCGATCAAGCCGATATCGCCCGTCAGGCACCAGCCGTCCTTGAACTTCTGCGCGCTTTCGACTGCCTGATTCCGGTATCCGTGCGCCACGGCAGCGGACCGGACCTCGATGCTGCCAGCGTGCCCGTTGGCCGCGAGCGACCCGTCGACGCAGCGCAAACGCACCTCGACGCCAGGCCGGATGCGCCCGGCGCTATCCAGACGCGCCGGGTTTGTCGCATAGTCGGGTGGCGGCAGTACGCTGACGAGTCCCGCTTCGCTTGCGCCATACATATGCGCGAGCACGGGGCCGAGACGCCTCGCCGCGCGTTGCCGCAGGGCCGCGGGCGCCGAGCCGCCGACATGCGCAATACAGCGCAGCGACGACAGATCGCGACGGCTGACGTCCGGGTGATCCATCATCTCGAAGAGTTCAGGCTCGACGAGAAAGAGATCCGTGATGCGTTCAGACTCGATCATCGCGAGCGTTGCCGGCGCACGGTACTCCCGTTCGAGCACGACACTCCCGCCGCCGATCAACGTCGTATCGACCAGCACTTGCGACAGATACGCGAGCGGTCCATTGATGAGCTGACGCCGCTTCGCGTCGCGCGCCGACACCACCATTGCGGAATACGCGGCAAACGAGCGGCGACTCGCTTTCGGCAAGCCCGTCGTGCCGCCTGACGAAACGATCACCGCGAGCTCGTGCGGCATGGCACGGCTTTCAAGCGGTTGATCCGACTGCACGCTGGCGAACCTGTCGAGATGCACCCATGGGCCCTCGTAGCCGACGGACACGATGCGCTGATCGACAGCATCGCGAACCAGATGGGCGGTCTCCGGAAACACGACGAGAAGCGTCGGCCTGATTCGCGCGAGCAAGGTCGCGCGGCTTTCGGCACTCGCCAGCGCCGGCAGGAACATGGTGGCCGCGCCGAGCAGATTCGCCGCATAGCGAACGGCCAGCGCATCGGGGCGATTCGGCGCATAGAGCGCGACCACCGCGTCCCGGCCGATGCCGAGTGCGTCGAGTGCCCGCGCATAGCGGAAAATTGCGCTGCGCAACTCGCCTCTCGTGACGTCTTTTCCCTGATGGCGGATGACGGGTTCATAGGCGCGCGTTTTCAGTTCGCTCAGTAATGCATCGACATACGGGCGATAGATCGTTTCTGCATTAGCTTCCATGTCGTTCTCCTGAGATGACGTCCCGGATCCGGGCTCTGTTGAGAACATGTTGCCTTTGCAGAGTGAGACAGGAATTAGCGAACCGGGAAGACGGATGCGACGCGGCGGATAATTTTCTGCTCACACGCTACGTCTAGCATTCGCGTGGTTCACAGGAGACAGCCATGACAGGCATTACCGGAATCGATCATGTGGCCATCACCGTAGACGACCTGATGTCTACCTTCGCGTTCTATCGCGACCTGTTCGGCGCCGAGGTTGTCGCCGAACATAGCGTGGACGGCAACCTGCTCGTGCGACAGGTTGCATTGGGCGGCGCCGTGTTGAGCATTCATCAGCGCGGCAATAACGTACGGCTCGTGGCCGAACACCCGACGCCCGGCGCCGCCGATATCTGCTTTCGATGGAGCGGCACGATCGGCGAAGCACTCGATCTGCTGAAATCGAAGAACATTGCCGTTCTCGAAGGTCCGACGCCTCGAAAGACGGCAGACGGGAAGCCGGGTCACTCGATCTTCTCCAAGGACCCCGACGGCAATCTTCTGGAGTTGATGGCGGCCGACTGAAACGCAGACACTAGCCCAGAATCGGATGAGACGTGCCGGGAATCGGCCAGCCCCGGTTGTCGGTCGGCACGAGCTGGGTCTGAAACGCGACGAACAGCGCCTGAAAGCGCTCGTCCACCTCGACCATCACCGCGCCGTCCTGAAACGTGCCGTTTTCCGACGAATGATCTCTGACGCGGCTGCCCGGCTGCGGCTTCGGATTGCCCTGATTCATATGCGTTTCGTGCAAGCCGTCATGCTCGGGCTCGAACAGGAAGCCGAAGCCATACACGGTGACGTTCTTCGCGGGCTTCCAGCCGCGCCGCATGTCGTTGCCGCTCTTGCCCGGATACAGATAGTCGACGGGCGCCGCCGACATATCCAGTTGCAGCATGTCGTTGACGAGCGCGTTGATGTCGTTGTGCGCGTTCGCCGTATCGAGCGTGATGGGCCGCATGGTCGACAGATCGACGAGACGCGGATCATGCACGTAGTCGAGCTTCGGAAAGCCCGTCTGCGTGAGCCCCGGCGGCAGCTTCGCGAGATCGGCCACCATCGGGTGATCGAAGTACTGGCTCCACGAATACAGCACGTGATAGCCGGCGGGCCCCGTGAGCGAACTGTCCGATTTCACATTCGTGACGATCCTGAATTCGCCACCCGCCGGATCATCGACGACGATCACATAGTGCGGATCGCCCTTGTAGCCATCGAGAAAGGGCACGCCGAGCTTCAGCGCGCCCTTGAACACGACATAGACGTTCTGTTGCGGCATCTCGCGCTCCGTCGAAGGCCCACGGCCGATTGCAGCTATCGACTTACAGCAGCGCGATCACCCGCACATCGCCCTGCTCCGCCGACGCCACGACCTTGCCCGCCACGCGCCGGAACGTGATCGACACCGACGCGTCGCCGACGCGCAGATCGCCGATCTCGATCCAGTCGATGCCTTCGGGCAACATGGGCTGCTCGATCAGCACTTCGCGCTTTTGCGCGTCGATCGTCATGCCCAGACACGCTTCGAGCATCATGAACGGCGAGCCGGCCGCCCATGCCTGCGGCAGACACGCGACGGGGTACGCAGTGGGCGGTTCGCCGCGACGGCGCGGGAAGCCGCAAAACAGCTCGGGCAGACGCATGTCGAAGTTGACGGCCGCCTGGAAGAGCGCCTGCAGCAGACGCACGGCCGCCGCCTTCGCGCCATAGCGCGCGAGACCGCGCGCGCAGAGCGCGTTGTCATGCGGCCAGACCGAACCGTTGTGATACGCCATCGGGTTGAAGCGCGGCTGGCCCGCCGCCAGCGTGCGCACGCCCCAGCCCGTGTGGAACAGCGTCGATTCGAGCGCGCGCGCGACGGCCTCGCCGCGCTCGCGCGAAGGCAGCCCGAACGCGAGCAGATGGCCCGCGTTCGATGCGAGCACGCGGCACAGGTCGCCCTTGCCGTCGAGCGCGATGCCGTAGAAGTTCGAATCGTCCATCCAGTACTTGTCTTCGACGCACGCGCGGATCGCCGTGGCGCGCTGCGTGTAGCGCACCGCGTCGTCGGACTGGCCGCGCAGCATCGAGAAATGCGCCATTGTGTCGAAGGCGGCGCTCGCATAGGCCTGCACCTCGACGAGCGCGATCGGCCCTTCGGGGAAGCGTCCGTCCGCGTGGAAGACGGAGTCGTGACTGTCCTTCCAGCCCTGGTTCGCAAGCCCGCCGTCCGACGCGCGCTGATAATCGAGCAGCCCGTAGACATTGCGGTCGCATACGCCCGACACCCACTTCGCCGCGCGTTCGAGCGCGGGCCACAGTTCATCGACTAGTTGCGTGTCACCCGTGCGCGCCACGTAGGCACCCGCGAGCACGATGAAGAGCGGCGTCGTATCGACACCGCCGTAATACAGCGCGAACGGCACCTCGCCCGTCGCCGCCATTTCGCTGCGGCGCATTTCGTGCATGATCTTGCCGACAGCGGCATCGCGGAACGCGGAATCTTCCGTCGCCTGATGCTCGGCGAGAAACCGCAGCACGCCGCGCGCAAGGCCGGGTTGGAGCCACAACATCTGCAGCGACGTGATGACGGCATCGCGCCCGAATGGCGTCGAGAACCACGGAATGCCTGCATACGGATACGGCCCGCTGGCGAGATCTGTTGTGAGCAGATTCAGGTCCGCCTGCGAGCGGTCGATCCACGCATTGAACAACGGGTTGCTCGAACGCACGCGCGCCGACGCGCGGCGCCGCTCGCGCATCACCAGGTGGGCATCGACGAGCGCCGCGCGCACGGCAGTGCGGCCCACGCGAGGCCGCGCCGCGTCGACCTGCGAGACGTGCAGTTCAGTCACGGTATGCGTCGATTGCGGCACGTCGATATCGGGCGCGCCCTTGTGCGCCGCGACCTGCACGGCCACTGACAGATAAATCGACACGCAAGCCTGGGCCGGCAGGTTCACCGAATAATCGGCGCGGTCGGCAAGCAGCTTGTCGGGCATCGGCGAGAATGCGACGCGCACGTGGCGCGCCACGTCGTCGAGGCCGATGTAGCCGAGCAGCACCTCGTTCTTGTGTACGCGCGGCGTTTCGACCTTGCCCTGCTTTGCGCGCTTCAGGCCGCGCACTTCGAACATGTCGCGGAAGTCGCTGGCAAACGAGATGGACAGCGGGACGACAGCGTCTGTCGTGCCGTAATTGGTGAGTTCGATCGCTTCGTTCATGACCGTGCCCGACAGCACGCGCACGCGCTCGACGTGAATCACGCCCTCCGGCGTGCTGTTGCCGCCGAGCGGCGGCAGCGGACGGTTGGTCAGATGCGCGGTGAATGACGTGTTGTCGCTGCTGACGCTGCCCGACAGCAGCGACGGCGCGCGTCCGCCAAAGGTCAGACGCAGCTGCGACAGCACGCGGGTGTCGTTGACGAACAGGCCGTCGTCGTGGCCCGTGACGTCGCCGAGGGGATCGTTGACGATAAACGTGCCGCCGGACTTCAGCACGTGCTGGGTCGCGCTCGCGACGTTCAGGTTTTCAGGCGCGATGAACGCGCCGTCGTTCTCCTCGCCGCGATAGTCCACGCCGCCCTGATGGGACAACCCGCCGAGTGCTTCTGGATCCTGCATCAGCTTGCTCCTGTGCTAGTGGTGCTGGTGGCTTCGTTTCGGTGATTGTAGAAGGTTCGTGCCGTTACGACAGCGGATAGTGCCGCAGGTGCCACGATTCTTTGTGATTTTTTTCTTCGAAATGTCACAAAGCGGTTGCATGGCACGGGTCGTGCTGGTGGGTTTTCTCTGAATGCTTCAGCTATGGGAGTTTGGGGATTTGAGCTTCACCGACAGTGACTCGAATATTGGGTTAATTGATTCGAGCTCCTGTTGAAATGTATCCGGGGCTGGCGGTTTCGGCTCGCGTTTTCGGCTTGCGTTTGCGCTGGCATCCGCGGCTTGCGTTTGCGCTGGCATCCGCGATTTGTTAGCGTGCTTCACACGTCGCCCCTGTGCGGGGCGGCACCTACTTTTCTTTGCCGCCGCAAAGAAAAGTAGGCAAAAGAAAGCGGCTAACACCGCCAATCCTTGTGTTTGCCTGAGGGCCCCCACAGGGTCTTACGCTTCACACGGCAGCCTTTCTGTTTGCGCGCGTTGCCAACGCTTCGAATGATCGCCTCACCCGCTTCGAATACCCGTACTCGGGCTAGCGGCAGCGAATGGTTTCCGCCGCCCAGGTGGCAAACTGTGTGTAGGTTGTCGCGTCGTACAGCCTGGCGCTCTTACATGGTGGCATGCGTGCGCTATCGGTCCGGAGTGAGGCCTGTGCAGTACTACGGCCTACACACAGTTTGCCACCTGGGCGGCGGTGGACTATCTGGCACGGCATGATGCAGCGCGGGTGCGTGAAGCGGGTGAGGCGTATCGCAAGAGCGTTGGCAACGAACATGGGTCACGTGATTGCCGTGTGAAGCGTAAGACCCGTTGGGGGCCCTCAGGCAAACACAAGAATTAGCGGTGTTAGCCGCTTTCTTTTGCCTACTTTTCTTTGCGGCGGCAAAGAAAAGTAGGTGCCGCCCCGCACAGGGGCGACGCGTGAAGCACGCTAACGAATCGCGGATGCCAGCGAAAACGCAAGCCTCGGATGCCAGCGCAAACACAAGCAACAGATGCCCGCACAACCCCAAATCAGCCCCCCGTCGTAGACGAAAAAAAAGGCGCCACTCCCCTCATGCGGAAGCAGCGCCTGCGCTTTCACCCAACACCGCGGATAGCGGCATCCAAAAGCGATGCCTAAATAATGATAATGAAAATGAACAACCCTTACCGCTGCGCGATCGGCTTCGCCTCCCGCGCCGTCTCGCCAACGAACAATTGCCGCGGACGCCCAATCTTCTGCTCAGGATCAGCGATCATCTCATTCCACTGCGCGATCCAGCCCACAGTACGCGCAAGCGAGAAAATACAGGTAAACATCGCAGTCGGAATGCCCAGCGCACGCTGCACGATCCCCGAGTAGAAATCGACGTTCGGATACAGCTTGCGCGAAACGAAGTATTCGTCTTCCAACGCGATCTTCTCCAGCGCCATCGCGAGCTTGAACAGCGGGTCGTCATGCAGACCCAGTTCGTTCAGCACTTCGTGGCAAGTCTCACGCATCAGCTTGGCCCGCGGATCGTAGTTCTTGTACACGCGGTGACCGAAGCCCATCAGCTTCACGCCCGAGTTCTTGTCCTTCACCTGCTCGATGAACTTCGGAATGTTGTCGACGGAACCGATCTCTTCCAGCATGTTCAGCGCCGCTTCGTTCGCGCCGCCGTGCGCCGGGCCCCACAGACACGCGATCCCCGCCGCGATACACGCAAACGGATTCGCGCCCGACGAGCCCGCCAGACGAACCGTCGAAGTCGACGCATTCTGCTCGTGGTCCGCATGCAGAATCAGAATACGGTCCAGCGCGCGCACCAGCACTTCGTTGACCTTGTACTCCTCAGCCGGGTTCGAGAACATCATGTGCATGAAGTTCGCGCTGTACGACAGATCGTTGCGCGGATACACGAACGGCTGGCCGATCGAATACTTGTACGCCATTGCGACGAGCGTCGGCAGCTTGGCGATCATGCGGATCGCGGACACGTCGCGGTGCAGCGGGTCGGAGATATCGAGCGAGTCGTGATAGAACGCCGACAGCGCGCCGACTGCGGCGACGAGAATCGCCATCGGGTGCGCGTCGCGACGGAAGCCACGGAAGAAGAAGTGCATCTGCTCATGCACCATCGTGTGCTTCGTGACGGTGTCCTCGAATTCCTTCTTCTGCTGCAACGTGGGCAGTTCGCCTTTCAGCAGCAGATAGCACGTCTCGAGAAAGTCCGCGTTTTGCGCAAGGTTATCGATCGGATAGCCGCGATACAGCAGCTCGCCCTTGTCGCCGTCGATATACGTGATAGCCGAATTGCACGCCGCCGTCGACATGAAGCCCGGATCGTAAGTGAATTTGCCCGTTTGCCCGTACAGCTTGCGAATGTCGATCACATCCGGACCCAACGATCCTTTATAAACCGGCAGTTCAATCTTTTCGTCGCTATCGGAAAACGACAGCGTGGCTTTAGTCGTTGATACGTTCATCAGGGATTCCTTTCGACATTGCATTGCTCTGAACATGCGAGGCCGGATGTGCGGCGCCTCACGCGCACATCGAACAACAAACGTGCGCGCCGGCTAGTACGCGTTTTGCCGCACCCGGCAGCCGTCAGCATTTTAAGGCGCGCACGGCGTTTGATTGCATCCCTCGTGCGCAACAATCCATCTCGCACCAAGCAATACTCGACCAGCCGACAAGGCTTTGCATCGACAGGCAAATGAAAGTAAGCGCACCCGCAGCAACAATGTTTTGCTTCACGCAGGACGCCAAACCCAATCGCGTCTGAGATACTGAACCTGTGTTTAGCTTCCCCTGCAAACACAATGCTGTCTTGGACCCGCCATAGAAACGGCGGGTCTTTTTTAAAGTCAGACACAGGAATAACCACAAAATGAACATGAACCTCGACACGCTCTTTCCCGCGACCGAAGAAGCCGAAGACATCGTCGTCACGGCGCTGAACCACCAGGACATCGTGCTGGCGATGTCGGCCGCGCTCGCCTCGGAAAAAGTCGCCGTGCTGCACATGCTGTATCCGCGCACGGACGCGCGCACGCATCGCAGCCTCGACGAACTGGTCGACCGTCTACATGGACATGGCCTGCATCAGGTCGCGCGGCTCGTCTCGCAGGAAGCGCACTATCTCGTGTTCAAGGAACCTGCCAAGGCGTGGAAGGCGTTCAACGAAATCCGCCACGACTCGCTCGCAATCGGCGTGCATCTGTACTACTGCGGCCTGATCGGTGAAGGCGCCGAGCGCGCGCTCGATATCGACGCGCACGCCAAAGACTGACGCTTTAAAAGAAGCTCAACGCGTGCCTTGAATGAACGCGTCGACGAAACGGTTGAAGGCGGCAGGATGCGCGAGGTTCATGCCATGCGATGCGCCCATCACCGTTTCGCGCCGCGCGTCCGGCAGCCATGACGCGAGCGTTTCGGCCGCGCGCCGGAACATCAGCGGACTCTTCTCGCCGTCGATCAGCAGCACGGGGCACTTCACGTCGTTCGCGCTGTCGGGCGTATAAGCCGGCAGCGGATCGCGGAACTGGCGCGCGAGCGTATGCGCGTTGTCCGTCGCCATGCGCCGGAAGCCCGGCGTGCTCTTCGCCCAGAAACCCGGGCGGCTCACGGAATCGACGAACAGTTGCAGGCCCGCGTCGACCTCCCCTTCTTCGATCAGTTGCGCGGCACGCGCCCGCAGCGCATTGACCGTCTCCGGCAAACTCGCCGGCGCGCGTCCCGCAATCTGCAACGGCCCGCCGGGATCGGCGAGCGTCAGCGTCTTCACATGCTGAGCATGACGCCGCGCGAAGTGATACGCGACGCAGCCGCCGCGTGAATGACCCACGACATGCGCAGGCCCCGCGCCGAAGCGCTCGATGAACTGCGCGACTTCATCGGCATGATTGCTCCAGCTGAACGGGATCGTGGCGGGCGTTTCAACAGCGGGCCAGTAATGCGTGAGGCTCACGGCCACGCATCGATAACGCTTCGATAGACCCGCGAGTTGCGGCTCCCAATAACGGTAGTCGCACAGCGAACCATGCACGAAAAGCAGCAGTTCGCCGTCGCCCTGTTCGACGTACGGCATGCGCAAGCCGTTGGGCAATTCAATGGAAAGCGTGGATGAAGCGGAAGTCTGATTCACTGAGAGAGACAAATGAAAAGGCGCGCATTATCCATGATATGCGCGCCGTAAAGGCCTCATTGTCACATGACGCCGGCACTCACGCGCACCACAGAAAGCGCGCCGTAAGCAATGTCAAACGATTGCGTCAGTCGTACGCGCCTGTATCTAGCAGGCCTGCACTCGCTGCCGCACCGGCACCGCGCACGGCACACGTGAGCGGCTCGTCGGCGACGCGCACGTCGAGGCCCAGTTCATTGCTGAAATAACGCGCAAGATTGCCAAGCAGCGCGCCGCCGCCAGTCAGCACGATGCCTGCGTCCGCGATATCGGTGACGAGTTCGGGCGGCGCGTTTTCCAGCGCGGCCTTCACGGCGATCAGCACCTGGCGCAGCGGCGCGGCGATGGCGTCGACGACATCCTGCGTCGACAGCTCGACCGTGCGCGGCAGGCCGTCGTCGACGCCGCGTCCCGTCGCACGCATCGTATCCGGCGGCACGACGGCAAGCGCCGAGCCGATGGTCTTCTTCACATGCTCGGCCGTCTGCTCGCCGAGCAGCACGCCGAAGTTGTTGCGCACGTGCTTGATGATGGCGGCATCCAACTGATCGCCGCCGACGCGAATCGAGCCGCTGTACGCCGTGCCGCCCAGCGCGATCACGCCGATTTCCGTCGTGCCGCCGCCGATATCGACGACCATCGAGCCCGTCGCCGACGACACCGGCAAGCCCGCGCCAACGGCCGACGCGAGCGATTCATCGATCAGGTTCACCTTCCACGCACCCGCCGCAGCCGCCGCCTCGCGAATCGCGCGGCGCTCCACCTGGGTCGCGCCGGCCGGCACGCAGATCGTGAACGCGGCGCGACGCGCGAAGAACGGACGCGGACGGGCCATATCGACGAACTGCCGGATCATGTGCTCGGCGGCGGAGAAATTGGCGATCACGCCGTGGCGCATCGGCCGCACCGCTTCGAGGTTGAGGGGCACGCGGCCGAGCATCTGCTTGGCCTCGCTGCCGACCAGCGCAACGCGCTTGCGTCCCGCCGACTCCTGCTTGTCGAAGCACACCACGGACGGCTCGTTGAGCACAATGCCGCCGTCATCGGTATAGATCAGCGTATTGGCAGTGCCGAGATCGACCGCCACGGACGAGCGGAAAAGGCGTCCAAAAAGCGATGACTGCGCATTCGATCTGGCCATGTTCAGGCTCTTTTGAAAGAAGTGAGCTGCGTTGTACGCAGCGAAAACGTCAAACGTACGGCGCAGCGATGCTGCGCGTGCGTTCCTCGGAAACTTTTTCCGGCTATTGATCGCATATCGGCAGATGCCCGGCGAACTTTAGGAGAATGAATTCGAAAACGTCCTTACGGCCGCTTACATGCGGCCGTAAGACGTATCAAGCAGAGGATTGGTATGCGAAGGACTTAGCTGCGGGCGAGCGGCGCAAGCGCGCGCACGAGGGCCTCGCGGCTCAATGCGACGCCTTCACCGGAAATCGTGTGGCCGACGCCCGGCAGTGCGAACGCCTCGACGTCGAAGCCCGCGTCGTGCAGCGCGATGGCGGCACGTTCGGTTTCGTCGACAGAGATCACCGCGTCGTCTTCACCGTGGATCAGCGTCACGGGCGTGGCGCTCTTCGCGGTGACAGGCGACGCGAGCCGCCCCGAAAACGCGACCACCACGGCCGCGCCTTGTGGATTCGTCGCCACGTGATGCAGCGACATCATCGAGCCCTGCGAGAAGCCCACTAGCGCCAGTTGCCCATAGCCGAGGCCGTGATGCGCAAGCTCGGCGTCGAGCATCTTGTGCAGCGCGGGCCAAGCAGCTGCGACGCGTCCCGTACGGTTCTGCTCGTCGACATTGCGCAGGCTGAACCACTGACGCCCGCCGAAGCCGCCGTCGAACGGCTCGCTGCCGTCTAGCGACGTGAACGCAGTTTGCGGCAGCGCTTCGCGCCAGATGTCCGCGAGCGGCACGAGGTCCTGAGCATTGCTGCCGACGCCATGCAGCAGCACGACCAGCGAAGTCGCGGGTCCCGCGGCGGGTGCGAGCCGCCAGCCGTTGTCGAATTGTTCCCAGGCCATCGCCTTCATCCTTTCGTATTGCGCGGCGCGCACCGCGGGCATTGCGTCGCTGCCGAATCACGCATCGTACGCGCAGGCGGGAGCATACGACGCGTCCCGTATTTTTGCGTGGATTTCACGCAAAACGTCTGCGGCGCCCAACACCTGACATCGACGCGCGACACGGCACTGGACAACGCATTTCTGATTCGCTCTCCGCCTGCGCGTGAGCGCCTGGCCGATGCCGTTCGGCGCTTGCGACTATCATCGCCATGTTGCGCCGCGCGAGCATGCACGGCAACGCATGTCGCGCGACACCTCTTCACCGACGGAGACCCGCTTGAGCGAACCGAAACAACCCGACCCGTCGTCCACCCCGCCGTCCGCCCCTTCGAAGCCCGCCGGGCCGCCGGGCCCGCCCGCGCAGCCGCCGCTGCAGGGCGGCCAGCTGGTGCTCGCGACCTTCGCTGTCGCGCTGGCCACGTTCATGAACGTGCTGGACACCTCGATCGCCAACGTTGCGATTCCAACCATCTCGGGCAACCTCGGCGTATCCGTCGATGAAGGCACGTGGGTCATCACCGTGTTCGCTGCATCGAATGCCGTATCGATTCCGCTGACGGGCTGGTTCACGCAGCGCTTCGGGCAGATCAAGCTGTTCGTCGGCGCGATTCTCGGCTTCGTGATTGCATCGTGGCTGTGCGGCGTCGCGCCGTCGCTGCCCATTCTGCTGTTCGCGCGCGTGTTGCAGGGCGTCGTCGCGGGTCCGCTGATTCCGCTGTCGCAAGCCATTCTGCTCAGTTCGTGGCCGAAGGCAAAATCGTCGACGGCGCTCGCGCTATGGGCGATGACGGCGACCGTCGGCCCGATCGCGGGCCCGGCGCTCGGCGGTTGGATCACCGATAGTTACTCGTGGTCGTGGATCTTCTACATCAACATTCCCGTCGGCATTTTCGCGGCGGGCGCCACGTGGATGATCTACCGCACGCGCGAAACGCCGACCCGCAAGCTGCCCATCGACGTCGTCGGCCTCGGCTTGCTCGTCACGTGGGTCGCGTCGCTGCAGATCATGCTCGACAAGGGCAAGGATCTCGACTGGTTCGGCTCGCCCGTGATCGTCGCGCTTGCGGTCACGGCCGTTATCAGCTTCGCGTTCTTCCTGATCTGGGAGTTGACGGAGCCGAACCCGATCGTCGATCTGCGGCTCTTCACGCAGCGCAACTTCCTCGGCGGGACGATCGCGATTTCGGTCGCGTACGGCGTGTTCTTCGGCAACCTCGTGCTGTTGCCGCAATGGATGCAGGAGTACCTGAACTACCGTTCCGTCGACGCCGGTCTCGTGACCGCGCCGCTCGGCATCTTCGCGGTGATCCTCGCGCCCGTGATGGGCCGCGTACTGCCGCGCTCGGACGCGCGCATCATCGCGACGCTCGCGTTCGTCGGCTTCGCGATCGTGTTCTTCATGCGCTCGAACTACGTGGTCGAGATCGACACGTGGCATCTGGTGCTGCCCACCTTGCTGCAAGGCATCCCGATGGCGATGTTCTTCGTGCCGCTGACAGCCATCATTCTGTCGGGGCAGCCCGGCCCGAAGATCCCGGCGGCGGCGGGTCTGTCGAACTTCGTGCGTGTGTTTTGCGGCGCGGTCGGCACGTCGATCGCGGGTACGGCTTGGAACAGCCGCACGATCCTGCATCACGAGCGCCTGACCGAGCAGGCCAACGCGAACAACCCGGTATTTGCGCAGCAGATCGACAACACGCAGACGCTGTTGCACGTCAGCCCGTCGACGTCGAATGCGCTGTTCGATTTCACCGTGAACACGCAGGCCGCGATGATGGGGCTGAACGATATTTTCTATGCGTCGGCGATCATCTTCGTGCTGATCATTCCGCTCATCTGGATCACGCGGCCCGCGCGTGGCGGTGGTGGCGCGGATGCGTCGGGCGCGCATTGATCTCGCCGTCAGGAACAGCCGCTTGAAGCTCAGCGGAAGAAACGCGCGGGCGTCTCGCCCAGCGCGTCCTTGAACACCGCGATAAACGACGATACGTCGCTATAGCCGACCTCGAGCGCCACCTGCGTGACGCTCGCGCCGGCGCCAAGGCGCATCAGCGCCGTCAACAACCGCAGTTGCTGACGCCACTGGCCGAACGTCAGCCCCGTTTCCTTCGTGAAGAGGCGCGCCGCCGTGCGCGCGGTGATCGACGCCTGCTCGGCGAAATCGTCGAGCACGCCGGCGCGCGCCGGATCGGCAGCGAGCGCGTCGGCGATATGCCGCGCGCGCAGATCGCGCGGATACACCAGCGACAGCGCCACTTCCGTCAGCCGTGGCAGGCGGTCGGCGATCACAGCCAGCAGGCGAAGCTGTTCGGCATCGGCGGGTGCGGTCGCGTCGAATTCCGACGCCGCGCCGAGCAATTCATCCATCAGACCGTTCACGGCCACCACGCAGCAGCGCGCGGGCACGGGCAGCGCGTCCTCGTCGGCGTACAGGATGCGCACCACGACGGGCGTCGCCGACGACAGCCTGTGCAACACGCCCGGCAGCATCCAGACAGCGTGATGCGACGGCGCGACCCACAGCCCGTTTTCCGTATGGACTGCCAGCACGCCTTCCGCGACCTGCACGAACTGCGCACGGCGCATGCTCTGCCACGGCTGATCGAGCGCGTCGTGGCGCACGCCCAGCACGAAAGCCGAACGCGCGACAGAATCGGGATCGAGGGAAGCAGCACTCATTTGGACGTGTCCGTTTAGCCCTGTTGGGGACCGAAACCAATCAAGACTAGCATGCGGACGAC